>CAZJKW010000119.1:0-6485 GCA_964546835.1 uncultured Fimbriimonadales bacterium | reverse complement strand
TGAATATTTTATGGAGGATTCGGGGCGGGCTCGCCGTGATTATGTTTTTCGAGTTGTAGAGGCGGTGATTAACGCGGGTGCGACCGTTGTCAACGTTCCCGACACGACCGGATATACCTATCCAACCGAATACGGCTCTTTGATTGCAGACATTATCGCAAACGTGCCTAATTCGGACAAGGCGATTTTTTCTTGCCATTGTCATAACGATTTGGGAATGGCGACAGCGAACACGCTTGCGGGTGTTCTTGGTGGTGCGAGACAGGTTGAAGTAACGGTTAATGGAATCGGAGAACGCGCGGGAAATACCTCATTGGAAGAGGTCGTTATGTCGCTTAGGATCCGGCAAGACTTGTTCAAATGCGATACCAAGATTGATTCAACGAAGTTGTTACCGGTCAGCAAGATGGTTAGCCGCCTTACCGGAATGATGGTTCAAAGGAACAAGGCGATTGTTGGCGCCAACGCCTATGCCCATAGTAGCGGCATACACCAAGATGGGGTTTTGAAGGAAAGGTCCACTTACGAAATCATTGACCCAACTTTGGTTGGGGCTGAAAAAAGCGAGATTATCTTGACTGCCCGAAGTGGTCGTCATGGCGTTAAGCACCGCTTGGCCGAACTTGGTTTTAATTTTCCTGAAGAAAGATTTGAAAAAATTTATCAAAATTTCTTAGAAGTAGCGGATACTAAAAAGGAAGTTACTTCCGATGACCTTCGCCAGTTGGTGGAAGCGGTTCACTGATTTCGTTTTTTAAGAAGGTGAAGGTAGGCAACTAAGGGCCCCTCGAGTGCAGAGGGGCCCGCCCATTTTGGAGAGGTGGAGTCGCGTACCAGCCCCGGGGCCAAAACTTGGGGCTGAAAATGGGTGCTGCCTAAGTTTAGGAACGAAGATTTGTCAATTTTCGTTCGGCCTGTTCAACCTGTCACAATTCTTTTATGATTAAGCCAGCGATTCTTATAGCCGCAATTGCGACGTTTGGCGGGTTCAAAACCGAAGACCAATCGTATTTCGCAATTCTTGCCGAAACAAAAGTCGGCCGCATGGCGGGAATGCCGCCCATTGATCTTAAAGATTTGCCGCCGGGTTTTTCCTTGCCTCCGGAAGCGATGATGTTCGCCGGGAAAGCAACACGCGTTTTGAACATTCGGCTTTGGGCTCCGGGAATTGCTCCTGCTGATGCAAAGGCATCGGTTGCACCGCCAGCCGGATTAAAACAGGGCAATAAATTAGACCTTGAATTGTACAGACCGAAAGCAGGTGAGACAGGTGAAAAGATTAAGGACTTTGATCCTGATTCGAATCCGGAACAATTCACGATAAAAATTTATTGGGGTTCTTCGGAAACGGTGAAACCGGATCAACCAAAAATATTCAAATGGTCCGGTTTGACGCCTGAACAACAACTTGCGTACAAAAACAAGGCAAGAGAGGCGCAAGCGGCATCTGCATCCTATTTTTACAAACCGGATTGGACCACGGGATATTGGCCGACAAAATCGCAACAGGGAAGAATTAGCGATGATGCATCACTGGTGGGCAAGTATTCTTTGACAACGACGTTTGCAGGAAATGTTGATATTGAAGCGCCGAGCAATGTCGAATTTCTTGCACCGATTATGATGACCAGCCCAAACCTTGACAAGAAAATTGATTTGAAAAAATCAATTGCTTTTAAGTGGAGCGAAATTGCAAACGCACTTGGATTGCACGGTCACATCATTGGCATGGAAGGAAAAAACACCTTGATTATTTGGATGTCATCTGAAGTGTTTGGAGATGATTTGATGGGCGATCAAGGATTTATGCAAATGGCGGACGTCAAAAAGAACGTATCGGAAAACAAGTTTATGCCGGGAAATGCGACGGCAGTTACGGTTCCGATTGGAATTTTTGCGGAATGTGATTTTGCAATGATGCAAATGACCGGATATGGTCCGGGTTCTGCATTGGAGCAAGGTCAGCCGTTACCGCGAATTCAAACCAAGACGTCTTTGATGATTATGTTGGGCGGCAAAAAAGTTCGAATGTAATCAAGTTAATCGCGCAACTCTTGGGCTGCTGCGTGAAGATGCTCCGGCGTCATTCCGCAGCAGCCCCCAATTTTTGTTGCTCCCATTTCTGCAAGTTTAACGCAGTGCGAAGCAAATTGACGATGTGAGACCGATTGCGAAAAATCCCAAATTCCATTTTCAATTTGAATTCCATTATTTGCGTAACCGCCAAAAGAAATGGTTGGTGAAAACTCTGAAATCATCTTGATTGAATTTTCGATTACAGCCATGCCTGCGCAATTCACTAAGAATGCATTTGCACCTTCGCCTTGTGCAATTCTTAAACACTCCAACACTTGTTCACCACTCAACAACTGTTCGTAATTGTTGTTTGCAGGATTTACACTTAACCAATAAGGAATTTGACACTTTTGAACTGCTTTAATGGCTGAACGAATTTCTCGAATATTATTCATCGTTTCCAATAACAGTAAGTCACATCCGGATTCGGTTAGCCACTCCGCAAATTCGAGAAACTCATCATCACTGTTTTCGGGTGATTTTTGAGGTTCAAAACAATCTTCTAATGGAGCAATAGAACCGGCAATGAAAGCCGGCTTACACGCAGACGCAATTGCTTCTTTTGCAAGTTTTACAGAAAGTTGAGTCAACTCTTGTGCTTTGTTTTCAAAGCCAGACTTTACAAGTGCGCGTTTTGTCGTGCGAAAACTGTTGGTGGTGATGACGTCGCAGCCAGCTTGCAGATAATCCAAATGGATTTTCAAAACCAAATCCGGATTTTCGATAAGAGCCAGAGCGGACCAAGCCGCACCTGTCAAAGGAAATCCGCGTCTTTCCAGTTCAGTGCCGGTCGCCCCATCGAGCAAAGTAATCACTTATAAAGGATATCTTTATCCGGTTCGTTCAATCCAGCCGCCGGGTTGCAATCGGGTTTCATAAGTCTTTTTTGCTTTTTGGAAATTGTTGTCTCGATTGATGCCGTCAAACGTTTCGCGCGTTGACTTTTCCAAATGCGACATTAAAAACAGTTCCGCTTTCTGTACCTTTATCAATAATGCTTCTGCAAATTTGAGATCAGGACACCTTTCAAGTTGTGTCAGAAGTTGCTCTCTTCTTCTTAACAATTGACCAGCTGTTTCCCAGTCGTCCGATTGAACCGACGAAGTTGCACTCAGTGTCACTGCCAGAAGCGTTTCAGCAAGTTGAACGGCTGTTGGATTAGGCGGCAACGGCTTTCTCCGGTTGTTCATTTTCCGAAATTTGCCTCCACGCATCGCGAAGGTTTTCTAAAATTCGAACGACTTCTTTAACCATTTCAGGTTTGTCTTCGATGTTTGCTGAAGTGAGTTGGTTAAGACAGTAAGTGTAAAGCCCAAAAAGGTTCTTTGCGACAACGCCCCCTTTCTCCATATCCAGACTGCAAGTAAGTTCACTGATGATTCGCTGTGCCTTTAAGAGGTGATCATTTTGCTCTTGAATTCGACCGCCCTCCATGGCAATTCTGCCGATTTCGGCATGCCTAATAGCCGCATCATATAGCATGACCACCAACTGAACGGGCGATGCGCTACTGATGGTTTGTTTCTTGTATTCGTCGAGGCCTTTTCCGTATCCCGAATTCATTCCTTGTTGGGATTATCGGAAAAGAAATGCGCCAACTCCAGAGTTTGAAGTTGGCGCATTTGTTGGTTAAGGTCGAACTACTTAGACTCGGCTCATGGTGAAACTGAGTTTCATTTTGATTCCGTTTTGGGTCATGTTGAACATGCCTTCTGCCTTGACCGGCGCTCCGTTCAATGTATCAATCCACATCTTTGCCGGAGTTGCGGTGGTGAGTTCGCCTGCTTCGTAAGTCATTTCAAGAACAACGCATTTCTTGCCCAAAACTTCTTCCATTCCGACGACTTTGTACTTCGCTTTCGCCGTGCTTCCGCTGATTTTGGTATCCGATTCCCAAGTGTCTCCGACTTTTACGGGATTTTCGGGGTACTCGAATGCGAACGGGTTGTCCATATCATCGCCTTCAAGGATCTTGTTCCGATCGGATCGAACTACTTTCTTGACTTTGCCTTCTTCGGACTTCGCCATTTGTTCGGCTTGGGCTTTCATCATGCCTTCGCCACTTGCTTTGACTCCTGTTGTCGTTGAAGTCATATGAAAATTGCCGTCTTTTATTTCATCAATGACCGTTGTGATGGTTGCTTCCATGGACATTTTCATGGGGCCGGACATCATTTTTTTGGTCTCTTCCCATTGGGCATCTGGCATCCCGGCGGGTTTTTCCATCGAAGACGTGTCGCCTTCAACGGCCATTTTTGTAAGCAATTGGATGCTATCGCCTTTTGCACCACTGACTCGAAGGGTTACCGGTTCGTTGGATACTTCGACCGGTTTGTCGGAGGCTTCGCCGGTTGTGCCGGTTTCAGTTTTGCTTCCGCAGCCGAAAATCGCAAGTGCCGCAAGGGCGATAAGGGAAAATTTAACTTTCATGTTCACTCCGTTGTGATAGATTCCGGCTTCTTCGCCGATTGCCGATTTTACCTTTAGACCTTGTTGACGGTCATTACAATTCTCACGCTAACTCCGCCCACTTTGCTGGTTACGGCTCCGGACGCTCGAATCATTCTGCCCGAGGCAACGTCAATCCAGGTTTTAACGGGTCCAACCGGACGAACGCCGCTGATTTCTTCTGCAACACTCTCAATTTGCGCAACGGTAAAAGCGTTAATCTTTTCAAATGATTTCAATAGGTAGTTCACCTTGAGTGAGTTGTCGCCGCTTTTTTCGGAAATTGACCATGTTGAGCCGGTCCCAACTTCATTTGGCGGTAAGACCAGGTTAGACGGAGATTCAAACAGTTCAACTCCAAGATACGCTTGTTTAAGTGTGGATGACGGTTTGGAAGAAATCACATCACCGCGATAATCGGTGATAACTGTACTGGTAAGTCCAATAAGGGATTTATCGCTTGGGTTGTTTCCGGGCAGTGAACCTGTGGACTTGAAAGATTTGATTGTCCACTTCCAAGTGATTTCCTCTTCGGTTTTTTTTATGCAGTTTAGGGAAACTGTGGAGTCCATCGTTTTGTTGTATTTCAGTTTTGCCGGTTTTTGTCCGTCAGGTGATTCGTAATTGGAATAGTCCAAGTCAATGGAAACGGTGGATTTGTAATTCCAAATCGGCGTGGACGGGTCTAGCCTAATCAGCGTCGGATTTTGAAGAGCAACAAACAAAGAGGCAACCAAGAAAGGCATTTTCCGATTTTACTGAACAAATGAAGAGGCCCCGCGATAATCCGCAGGGCCTCAGGTTGCCTACCTGATAAAAGACCTATTTTCGAACCATGCTCATTTTGACTTTGGACTTTGAGGTGACTTCTTCACCTGAGAATTCCAACTTCATGAGCATTCCGTTTGCAAGTTCTACCCAATACACCATCGGTCCGTCGAGTTTCATATCGGGCGTATTGACCGTTGCCTCCAGTTTTGCGCAAGACTTGCCGTTAATCTCTTCGATAGCCACCAGCGTATATTCCGCTTTGACTTTTTTGCCATTGACGTCCGTTTCACCATCCCACTTGTCGCCTACTTTGACCGGGCCATCTGGGAACGGAACACTATTGTTTGAACCGGAACTTGGAGCTGCTGTGCCTTCTGTTTTGGTTTCAAGCACTTTGCCTTGCTGATCCATAACCGACGTGGTGACGATTTTCTTCATCATTTCCAATTGCGCTGCGGGTATCGGTGCGCCATTCATAGTTCCACCCAAAATTTTGCTAACCATGGTGATTTTTCCGTCCTTAACGTCTGTGACTGCCATCTCCATGTTAAAGGAAATTTTCGAGGGCTGAGGTTGACCGGACTCCATGTTGAGATCATAAGCAAAGGTGTCGCCCTTTGCAACGTTGATTCTCATCAGTTGGCCTTCGCCGCTCGATTCCGTTGATGTTTTTGGTTGGTTGGATTCGGTTGATGATGTTGCTGTGGATTCTGCGCCTTTGTTACAGCCGATAAGTGCTGCGGCAATCAATACGATAGGGAAGAGTTTTTTCATTTTTGCTCCTGATGAGAGTATTTTGACAGGATAAAAAAAAGACCTCAATTGCTTGAGGTCTCAATTGAAATTGGTTCGGAATGCTTGAGTTCGACCTGGGAGAAAGTCTCGATTTAACGAGATCTTTCGTGAGTGAAAGTCTAACTCCCTTTAAAGGAGGTGATCCAGCCACACCTTCCGGTACGGCTACCTTGTTACGACTTAGTCCCCCTTACCCCCCACACCTTCGGCCGCTCTTTCCTTGCGGTTAAGCCACGGACTTCGGGTGCAGACAATTCGGGTGACTTGACGGGCAGTGTGTACAAACCCCGGGAACGTATTCACCGCAGTATAGCTGACCTGCGGTTACTAGCGATTCCGACTTCATGCAGTCGAGTTGCAGACTGCAATCTGAACTGAGGGCGTATTTTTGGGAT
>CAZJKW010000118.1:0-6632 GCA_964546835.1 uncultured Fimbriimonadales bacterium | reverse complement strand
AGCACTACAATGACACTGTAGGGGTCACTGGTTCAAATCCAGTACCGCCCACCATTTCATTTATCGGGATTACCTTATGTTAGGTTCGGTGTCGGCATTAGGCATTTCAGTCTCTCGTCGCAACAAGTACCCAATTGGCGTTTGTCTCACCAATCAATACTTAAGTTGTCGAGATGACCATTTGTCAACCATATTTTTTGAAAACCCGTATTTTTACTGGGCATTTTGGATATTGTAGATTTAGTACGAGCCCGACCGCAATGGGCGGCTTCATTGTGTGATTCAGGCACAAGAACTCCGCATAGAAGGTACGCTCGTAGAGATTCGACCATGTTTAGTTTTTTTAGAGCCGTTTGCCATCGAGTTTTTGCTGGTGCGCTGTTCATATTGGTTTTTTGCGCTGCATATTCTCAACAGGCGCAATGCCCGTTGTGAGCGGCCGGAGGTTATGCGGCCGGTTCGGACGCAAAGTATCGATGGTCCATTAACACGGTTTATGCGCCGGGCTCCCTAACAGAAGCGGAAACATTTGTTTGGTACAAAGTTAATCAGCGTTTGACCCTTGGTGTTGCGCATTTATGGGAACAGAACGCATTAAGGTTTTTGGGAAGTTTCGCATTGGTATCTGAAGCCGAGCGGAGTCCGGCAGTAAATTTGAGTGCCGGAGTTCAAGGAATTGGTGTTGGAAATCCCGGGTATTCGGCGACTGCTGAAAAGAATTTCAAACAATCCTTCGGGAGCATCAACATTTATGCCGGCGTTGGCCTGAGATCCAATGAAAATCACATTCATGGTGTTGGTGGAATCAAATTCGCGTTTGAAAATGGATTTGTTTTGGGAATACAAGATGACGGACATCGCTCCAATCCATTTTTGACTTATTCAAAAGACCAGTGGACAATGGGAATCTATGTTGTGGGTTGGGAACGAATTGCTTACTTAGTTGGTGTTCGTTTTTGAGAAAGTTGTATTGGATTATGGCGATAGTTTCCCGGAAGTTATTGCAGTACACGCCTCTTTAATCCGTTGTTTTCTTATTTCTTTGTTATCTGACGCTTCAATCCAATCGGAAAAATCTCGTTTTTGGTTAGCAGTTAATTTGCTCCAATTAGATTTCGCTTTTGGGATTGCACCCATTGCTTTATAGAAGTCCATTGGTACGACCGCATAGCAACATGGGCGCTTTTTCCCTTTTGCTAAATTTTCTATACACCTTTGGATTCGGCGATTTCTGGTTTCTTCTTGCTTTGCCTCGTTTATCCAACTTACGAAGTCTCTTTGAGAAATCGGGGTGAGATTGTTCCAAGCAGCATCAGATTCTTTTGAACTGTTTAGCGCTTCTTTTAGATCCATCGGAATGCTGAGTTCTGATGATTTTTTGCCCTTGCTTGTGCTATCGGCTTTTTGTTTCATATTGAAAACACTCCTAAGACATTAATCACATCATTTTGGCAAAAACAGCACTGCAAACTTTTTGAAATTGCTCTGTTGCCAAGAAGATGATTTGAGTTATTTTTGATCATTTTTTGCGGAAAGTATTCGCACAGAATATCATGTTCGGCGGGATCGAAATTGGACAAGAATCAGGCCGACCAAAAGAATGGCGTAATTTGGTATTTCCGGTACAGCCATCCCGGATACAGTCGTGCCTGCTAAGGTTGAGCCGGTTGGTCCCGGTGCATAAATCCCTGAAAGCGATTGCACACCGACTGAGTTAGCAATTCTTGGAGTACGATTTAGATCTAGCAGTGTCGCCAGGATATTGTAATGGTTAACTAACTGGGATGACTTCACGTTTGGCAAGATCGACTCACCAACAAGAATCGTGGCTACATGGTTGTTTGATGAGCCGTCGTCTTCGTCGAAAGTGAGAATGAACAAACTATTATGCGTTTTACACCACTGAATATACGCATTTAGGTTGTTGTTGAGCCACGTATCTCCTTGAGCAATAGTTCCGTCGTGCATATCATTAAGTTGTGTTGGTATTACAAAAGAAACATTTGGCAAAAGACTAAAATCGGTAGGAAACATTGTATATGGAAGATTTGTTGATGATGGAAGAGTGTTTGTCGGATGGGGAGGATTGCCGATTTGTTGCCAGTTAACCCAAGGATTGTGTTTTCTATAATAGCCACTCGAACCACCGGCGTTGTCTCCAGTAAATCCAACGCTTGGCATTGCTTCAGAATAACCCGCAAAAGATCGGCCTCTTGCGATAAGTTGTGCACCAAGATTCGGTGTTGTAAATGGAAGATTTGAAGGAGTTGTATTTGACGAAACTCCCTGCGTCGAGCCTGAAAAAAGTGCAATATAATTCGGTTGGCTTGGATGTGTGATTCCAAATGAATTGGTGAGCAACGCACCTTGAGATACAAGTCCGTTAATGAAGGGCGCGTTCGAATTACCGATTATTTGGCTATAAGAGTGGTTTTCTTCGATGACAATAACGCTGTGATCAGGCAAAGGCAATTTTGCCAATGTAGGTCCTTGAAGGAGAAGAACGCTACATAGAAAGACCGCAATCTTAACAGCCAGCTTCATGTTTCCTCAAGATACAGCCAAGTATCTGAACTAAGAGTACC
The DNA here is from genome assembly GCA_964546835.1 of uncultured Fimbriimonadales bacterium. GTDB lineage: Bacteria > Armatimonadota > Fimbriimonadia > Fimbriimonadales > ATM1 > JAHCHL01. The sequence continues at coordinate 4,047 of CAZJKW010000118.1, read as the reverse complement.
TCTTTTGGTGGCGGACGACAACAATTGATGTCTGGTAAACGCGCCGATCGATTCTTCAGTACTCAAATCGTTCAACCCCTGCGGAACTCATTTGCAAGAGATTTGGTATTCGGTCTTAGTGAAAAAATTCGTATGGCTTCCGAGTTTGTTGTTGGTGTGTGCGGCATGTGCCGATTCTATTGATGATTTTATTGTGTCAGAAATGGCGCGTACAAAGTCTCCTGCAATCGAGGTCGGAATTATCAAAAATGGAAAAGTGATTAAGCATGAGGTTTATGGAAAGGCAAACGTTGAATTAGACGTACCGGCAAAAAAAGGAGACTTGTACGAAATCGGCTCAATTACGAAACAGTTTACTGCCGTTGCAACGATGATGCTGGTGGAAGAATCGAAGATTTCTTTGGATGATTCCATTTTGAAACACCTTAATGATGGGTCGAAGTCTTGGGAAAAAATTAAAGTCAAAAATTTGTTGTATCAAACTTCCGGATTGCGCGATTACGCGCTGGAAACCGGACTTGGGTTAACCGATGTTTTTAGCCGGAGTCAATTTATGGAAACGATGGGAAAATTGCCATTGGATTTTGAACCGGGAATTGCATGGGCATACAGTAACACCAATTACGCTTTGTTAGGTTGGATTATTGAAAAAGCGTCCGGCAAAAACTATATGGAGTTTGTTAGAGAGAGAATTTTTGATAAAATTGGAATGTCAAAAACTACTTTTAGTGACCCAAATCGAATTGTGATTCGGCGGGCAGCAGGTTATCTAAATGTTTCAAACGCACTTTATCGCGCTTTGCCTTCGACAGCAAGCATCAATTCTGACGGTACGATTTTATCGAATGTCGAAGACATGTTGAAATGGGAAAGCGCATTGAGAGAGAAAAAGTTGTTGAAACCATCTTCTTATGAATTGCTATTCACTAAGGCGGAGTTAAGTTCTGGCCGCTGGCGACCTTATGGCATGGGATTTAATTTGCCGTTACCCGGCGATGAACCTTATTATGGACATGGAGGGAACTCATCGGGATACAGCGCGGGGTTTGCGTGTTATCCGAAAGCGGGCATATCGGTCATTGTTGTTGGAAATGTATATGCGTTTGGCGGAGAACCGATGGCAAAACAGATTGCTGAATTGATTGAACCCAATTTGAAACCGATACTTCCGCAAACGGTAAAGGATGTTTCACCGGACCGAACCGAAAAAATCAGGAGCGCACTTATTGCTCTTGGGGAAGCCAAAGCGGACGAAGGACTTTTGGAACCGGAAGTTACAGCATTGATGAAAACGCGCAGAGCTACCATGGGGCAAAGCGGTTTGGCTCCATTGCGCGGGCTTGAAAATTTGAAATTTGCCGGCGAATTGGTCGTTGGAAGTGACAAATTGTTGAATTACTTCGTGGAAACCAAATCCCGAAACTATTTTGCGAAGATTTTGTGGAGTAAGAACAACAGAGTAGCCATGGTATCGCTTAGGCCGGATGGACCGCCGAAAACGGGTTAGGCAATTCTGAGTAAAATTCAACTATTGAATATTGAAAGATTTGCCGAGATAACAAAAAAAATCATTTCCGAAAACGGAATCGAAGAATTCATTCCAACGATTTGCCTGCCGGAACAAGGTCAGATTGTTGCGCTTGAAGACATTTCGGAAGATGCAGATTTTGAAAATGAAGTTTTCGAGTACGCATTATCAAAAGCCAACAGTGATGAGGAAGAAGTGCTATTTGTGTTTAGGAGTGGTCCAAAGGAGTTCACCATTTTGCAACGAAAAAATGGAAATTACAATCGCTTTTCATATGACACCTGACAATTCTGCGGAATGGAATCGATTAAAGTGCAACAGCGGAACAGCAAAGTTTAAATCTTTTTAGCGTTTGCCAACACTTGAAGATTGTTTACGAGAGATTTGAAATGTAAACACGCTCAATCGGACATTGAATTGCCTAAGCCAAGCGGGGCGCATAAAGGGGTTACACAAACTTGCCAAGAAGTGATTTTAGTTCCTCCAAACTGTGACAAACGTAGGTATTTTGAGTTTGCGACAAGTCATCAATTTTTAGGGTTGCATTACCACCAGTGATAATTGGAATTTTTGCATTTGTAAGCTTATGTATAGTCAGGAGTTCTTGAATAGCTTCATTGTCAAATTTTGGAAACACAAAACTTAAACCAATCGCTTTTACATTTGCTCTAGTAGCTGAATTTGCAATTTCGTCAGCGGGCAAGTTGGGCCCCAAATAGAGTACGTTCCAACCCATATATGCAGCGACGATGGCTGCCATTTGCGCTCCGATTTCGTGATGTTGATTTTTTGTTGTTGCGATCAAAATTCTTGGAGCATTTTGGTCAACTACAATTGAATTTCTAATGCGATTTAGAAAAGAACTAATGGCAGCAGAGGCAAGATGCTCTTGGGAGATGGTGACCAAACCATTTGACCAACCCTCCCCAATTCTTTTAAGTAGCGGTGATATTAGGTTTGCTATTAACTCATCAATTCCAAACTTAATACCGGCGTGAGTTAACTCCAATTCCAGTGACTTGTAGTCGAGGTTTGAAATGTGTTTCCAGCAGTTCTCCTGTGTCAAGTCTATGGACGGAAAGGGGCCTTCCTTGCTTAGGATTGAAATTGGGCTGACAAGTTGTTGCAATTGGATATCGGACAAAAGAGCCAGTTGTCCAATCATGTGTCCAGATTCTGTCAAGGTTTTCAGCAACTTTAGTCGGTTAACGTCTGAATCCTTGTAGAGCCTTCGGTTCGAGTCAGTACGGTTTGGCTCAAGAACTTGGTGCCTTTTTTCCCATGCCCTAATGGTGTGTGTAGACAACCCGGTCAACTTTGAGACAGTTCCTATCGTGAATTGGGCAGGCATAACCGGATTATACAGTAAAAGCGCGAAAATTTTTAGACAAACACTTGACAAAAGATAGACAGAAGTGATACAGTACTTGTACGGCGCAAGTGCCGAAAGGATGAAAACATGAAAGCATTGAACACTTTGACCTTGATTTTGATTATCGTTGGCGGTTTGAACTGGGGATTGGTTGGTGCGGCCAACTTCGACTTGGTTGCGACTCTCTTTGGCGCGGGCAGTGCTTTGGCTAAGGTTGTCTATGTGCTTGTCGGCGTGTCGGCGGTGGTCCAACTTGGAATGTTGTTTGCTCCGAAGCAGGGGTCAAATAACTAATGATTCGGCTACTGATGATCTGGAGTGCGGCTATATCCGGAGCCGCACTCAATACTTCTGTTGAAGTTGAAAAGACGGAGTTTGTTCTGCTGGACACTGCTAAGTACTCGTTTGAAATTCCGAAAGGCTGGAATGTAGGGAGTGAAACGCCATGGGGAGCAAGAGATTTGTCACCGGGACGTGGAGCGGGCAAGTTGGGCGCCATGACTGCAGGTCCAACCAATGCGAGTTGGGAGCAGTTATATCAAACCAGCCTGTATTTCATTCAGCGTGAAGAGCCCGGTAAGCCGACTCCATTCAGGCTTGGAAGAACAAAAAATGGCTATGAATCTATGAGTTTTGAAGTTTTTAATCGAGATAATTTTGCAAGTCGCAAATACGTTTTGATTAAGGATGAAAGCGGCAATGCATTGGCATTATCCGTGAAGATACCCAGCAAAAAAGTTGAAAAGGAATACGATGTTTATCTTCAACGCATGGTTGATACGGCTCGAATCAAATAATGGTGGAGGCGGGGGGAATTGAACCCCCTTCCAAAGTTAGTGCACCCACAGCTTCTACGAGCGTATCCTGTCTTTTAGTCTCGTCGTGTTGCTAATCGTCAGGCGGAATGCAACAGGACCAGTCTGTTTGGTTTCGCAGGCGTCGCCTCAGACGGTGGCAGCGCAAACTATCCGGATTTGGCGTCGCTCCTTGCTGAGCCGACCGGCTTGGCTCAGGGGAACGGCTGCTCTAATTAGGCAGCGTAAGCGTAGTTATTCGCTGTTACTTTTTTTGCCGTTTGTTAACGAGGCCAACGGCACCTCGGCTCGCTACCGTAAGCCGACCAGCTCTGTCGAAACCGGTCGCCCCC
>CAZJKW010000117.1:0-6683 GCA_964546835.1 uncultured Fimbriimonadales bacterium | reverse complement strand
TGGAGGCAATAACGAGAGTTCGGAAAGCGGGACCTCATATGCTGAAAATTGAAATTGAATGCGAAACCGTAGCTCAAGTAGACCGGGCACTGAGCATGGGCGCTGACATCATCTTATTGGACAATATGCCAATCGGAGAAATCAAAGACGCTGTCAGTATTGTAAAACGTCGGGCCCTCCTGGAAGCGAGTGGCGGTATCTCATTAGAAAACGTTCGCGAAATAGCCGAAACCGGAGTTGATTTCATTTCCGTCGGCGCATTGACGCACTCGTCTCCCTCACTACCCTTTCACTTGGAGATTCGTTGAGACCCATTTGGAATCGTGAAGAAAATATTGTTTGGGTTGAATCAATTGACTCTACACAAACCGAAATGTGTCGGGTTGTGAAATCCGGAAGCACTTCTGTAACGGTTTTAGGATCACTTGAACAGACATGCGGTCGCGGTCGGTTTGGCAGAGATTGGTATAGCCCAGCAGGTAAATGTCTTGCAGCAAGTTTTGCACTTTTCGAATATGCGGATTGGGAGCGGCCCGAATTATTGGGAATGGCAATCGGGCTTGCTGCTGCGCAAAGTCTGGATTTAGAAATTGCTTGGCCTAACGACTTAGTTTTGAATGGGAAAAAAATTGGAGGAATCATTGCCGACTTGCCCAAAAATCCAATTGATCAACTCGTTCCCGTAATTGGAATTGGAATCAATCTTGGCATCACAGAATTTCCGTCGGAAATCAAAGAAACAGCATCGTCGTTGGTTTTAGAAGGAAGAAAATCATTGCGTCCTGAAGATGCACTGGATTTAATTTTGGATGCCATTTCCGATATTCCAGAGCCGAGGAGTTTTCAATCACTGCAGACCTTGTGGTCAGTTCATGATGTTTCAATCGGAAAAATGTACAAATTGCCAAATGGAGAATTGGGCAAAGCAGTTGAAGTTGCATCAAACGGTTTTTTAACAGTTGAAGTCAACGGGTTAATCCAAACTTTTCCGTCCGCTGAAGCTTGGTTTGGAAATTAACTCAGTTTAATAAATTCTACCGTCTTCAATTCGACACCGCTATCCGTCAAATCAAATGTGTACAGACCTGCGGTGCGACCATGTGAACCGGACTGACAAATAATTGTTCCGTTGATTAAAATTGGCGGATTCAAAATTTCATGAGAGTGTCCACCAAAAATGACATCAATCCCATTGACGTTTTTTGCAAGCTCACCATCCATTTTTGTACCTAAATGAGAAAGGCACACAATTAATTTACACCCTTTTAGTTCTGCCACCAATTCGTGGCCGGAAGAAATCGGATTCGAATTGATAAACGAAGAAATGTGTCTTGCTGCCATTTTTTCAGTAACCATTGGAACTATAAGTCCAAAAATTCCTATCCCATCAATCATTATCAAATCTGGAAACGGTTTGTCTTGATCTCCGTATAGAGGAGTTCTTGATTTTCCATTCCAAGCCAAGTTTCCACACAGCATCGGATGTCCCAATCCTTCTATTTTTTTTCGAAAGACATTTGCATTAACATGAAACTCACGATTTCCAGGAACACTCGCTGTACAATTCAACTTCCTAAGCTGACTCCAAACTTCGTCCGGCGCAAACGGAACAGACACATTTCCAAACTTAACTGCATCGCCTGAATCAAAATAATAATCCGCTCTTTTTCTATTTTCTAACAGAATTTCGAATGCACGTTGATTGAGTTTTCCATGAAAATCGTTTGTGTGTAGAATCTTAATTTCCATAGACTTCTATTTGTTGGTGACTCTTCCCAAATCAGTTGCTACTGAATGCCAGGCGCATTCATGTTATCCTAATTTAAGAATCTATGGTTAGCCATCCCTCTTTCAAACAACTTGGTACTCGTGATTCTTGCTATTTACCCCAAGACATGGTGACGGAATTGATTAAAAATGCCAACATCAGAATGTTAGGCCGAGCGCCGTTGATGGCTACTCAGATGCTTGATTTGCTCCCGGTACTTGTTAACCGTCCTGCGAGCAACATCGACACCGCGATCCTTAAGCATTTCAGAAATCGTTCTGTCAGAAAGCGGCCGACTTGGATTCTCGTTTTTCAATATTTCTTCAATCAGTTTCTGAATCCTTAACGCGGGCTTGAAGAAAGTTTCAAACGGCAATACTTCGCCGTTGGCAATTTGCACAAATTTGCCCATAGTAGCCCTGCTTACAGTGCTTTCATGTAGTCCCGTTTCCTTAGCAACCTGGACGCGGGTCATCGGCTTCAAAAATTGTAAACTTCCAGTCATAATAAAACCAGATTGTTCGTGCAGCAGATAGTTTGCAATCTTTCTCATTGTTAAGTTTCGTTGCTTAATTGCTTGAATGAATCCAGATGCACGCTTAACAAAAATGGACACATGCTTGCCCTCTTCGTCCATTGCCGGTTTGTCTTTTGATTCTTTATATTTTTTCCTATACCACGCGTTAATGAAAAACTCCGATGCATCGCATCCTCTTATCTCTATGTCCCAACCGGACTCGCTTCTTCGAAACAAGATGTCAGGACTTACGGATCCAATCGGTTGAACCTTGTTGCATGGGGAAGAAGCGGCAAACTGTTCGCCGGGATATGGAGATAATTGCGCGATTTGCTGAAATGCTTTTTCAACAAGAGCGGGTGCAACATGGTATTTGCGAACAATTCCGTTAACTCGTTTGATGATTAGGTCATCCCAAAAGTTGTCAACAATATTCTTTGCAAGCAACTCTAAGTCCTTTTCCGCAAACTTCAGCTGCAATTGTAAACATTCTCTCAAATTGTGTGCTGCCACTCCTGGTGGATCGCATGTTTGCAACAATTTCAAAATTTCCAGTGCGGAGTCCAGTTCAACTTCGAGAGTATTTGCAATTTCTTCAATGGGCATTGACAAATATCCGTTTGGCAAAACAGAATCCACAATCATCCTTGCAATCGAATGCTGCTCCTTCGGCACCATCGGCAGCAGTTGAGCAAGTAAATGATCTGAAAGTGAGACGGGAGATGGGATAGCTTCTACCCAATCGAATACATACTCATTATCACTAGGGTCTGAACCTGAATAGTCGTAGTCCTCAAATTGGCTTGCTTTGAACTGAACGCCGTAATTTTTTAATGATTCCTCTTCAATAACTTCTTCGTGGGTTTCAATTCTTTCCAGTGCTGGATTGTCATTCAATTCTTGCTGGATTGCGCTTTCTAATTCAAATCTTTGCAATTCCAGGATGTGGCTTGAGATGACAACTTTTGGGTCTACCCGAAGTTGAGACTTTTGTGTAAGTTTGGTACTTGCCCGATTTCGATTTTGGAAACTCACGCCATATCACCCGCAATCTTGCTTCCATTATCGGCACAAATTAGTCCGAGCAAAATTGCGGGGTATACGACTTTTCGAACTTATTTTTTCTTGAACTCGGATCTCATCATTGGTATCCAATTTTCCTGCATTTTCATGTCGAGGTCAAATTTGAAACCTTTGTCAGTGGCATAGTAAATTGCTTTCATTGAAACAACTCCCATCCCTTCGGCTTCAGCCGGATCACTCACAAGAACCAGTTTTTCTCCTTCAAAATTGCCTCGAAAATAGAGAATTCCATTACCCATATTGTCAATCCAAGTTCCCACGAACTTTTTTTGCATTGGATCATAGGACATCGTGAGGATTCCATTCATCTTCATCCCCATGAATTCCCCATTAAAATTCCAATTCAAGTACCGATCATCCAAAATCCACTTTGATTCGATACTTCCCTTGGATTCAGTTGGCTCTTGGCTCGGATCCATATACATTTTGTTTGTTCCGCCGAACTTCCCTACCAAAAATTGCAACTTTTTCAGTTCTTCGGGCTTAGCAGGCATTTGGGCGACAGAAAAAACACCTACCAACAACAAGACTAACCAGCTTATCTTTTTCATGTATCCTCCGGACACGGCGCTTTTAAGCCGTGCTGATAAGCGAAAGAATACCTTCCCTTGTCGTCATAATAAGGTGTGCGGACCCCCAAGTTAGCGCAAAATCCCTATGCTCCGTGGCTTTTTCCTCGCCGTAATTTGTCAAAAAGCATCCCGTTCATTTGCGTCATTGTCTTGGCCGTACTCTTAATTTCTGGCATCGTGACCATAATGAATTCCATTCCCTATTCTGTAAAAACAGTTTACGGTTATTCAAAACATTTGACAGGCGTCACTCCAAGAGGAGATTCAAGTTACTTCCCAACTCTTTCCAAACATTTTGAAAAATCGCCAATTCCCATCGAAAGAAAAATCACAGCCAGAACTATGGTTTTTAACATTAACAGCATTGTTGGACCATGGCCATTCGTAATGCATGGCCTCAAGCCCGATGACGCCAAATACCTACAACAAAAAATTGGATTTACAAAATTGTCCGGCAGAATCCCTTTAGCCGGAAAACCGGAAGCTGTCGTTTCTGCTCCGGTAGCAAACAACCTCTCCTTAAAAATTGGCGACACACTTTTAAATCCGAATAATGACAAAAATTACTCCCCTTTTCCCGTAAAAGTTGTTGGAATTCTCGAAGGGGGCAGTTGGTTTGCATTTACAAGTTACGAATACTTGGCACAAAACCACTTTCCGCCAATTGACGTGATGATTCTTTGCTGCAAAGATTTACGGACGCAAAGGCAACTGGATGCATGGACAACGTCCAGCCTACAGGGCGAGCGCGCTCTAACTTTCACTTATCCGCAACTAGAAAAAGACACAGAAGCGACCTTTGTTACTCTCTTTAAAATTCTTAACTTCGTAATCGGACTTTTGGTAATTGTAATCACCATTATGATGGGAATGTTAATCAACATTTACCTCGGTCAGAGAATTACTGAATTTGGACTTTTGCAAGCAATCGGACATACCAAGTCTAAACTTACAAAAAGAACTATGATTGAGTCTGCAATTGTCGTTATAATTGGCTGGCTATTAGGAGTGTTATTTTCGATCGTGATGTTAAAACTGGTTCAACTTTCTTTCTTCGATCCGCGGGGATATTACATTAATCCTTTTGACCCCATATCCTATCTATACACCTTCCCGGTTCCCATCGCGATTCTGGTTGTCTCGGCATTTACCGTTTCACAAAAGTTTAAACACTTTGATCCGATTTCAGTGATTGAAAGGAGAATCTTATGATTGCTGCAATCAATGCTTCGTTAATTTATAGAGATCAAGAAAAGACTCTAACAGCATGTGATAATGTCTCACTACAAATTGACAAAGTAGACTTTGTCGGCATTCTTGGCCCAAGTGGGAGCGGAAAATCATCCCTACTTTATTTGTTAAGTGGTCTAAAAAACCCATCATCCGGACAAGTGTTTTTCGAAGACGTTGAGATTTCTAAATTGACAGAAAAAGAGCAGTGCAAATTCCGAATCTGCAACTTTGGATTTGTTTTTCAGCAACCATATTTAATTGGATATCTGTCGGCTTTAGAAAACGTTATGATCGCTTCAACAAATCCGGTAATTTCAAGAGAATATGCCTCTCACCTTCTTGAACAGGTCGGATTGTCGGACAAGATGAATAAACTGCCAAGCGAACTTTCGGGAGGTGAAAAGCAGCGAGTCTGCGTTTCGAGGGCATTAGTCAATGACCCCAAAGTGCTGTTTGCCGATGAACCCACAGCTTCCCTCGACCATAAAGGCGGTGAATCAATCGTTGCACTAATGCTAAGTCAGGTGAAGGGCACCATAATTATGGTAACACATGACCCAAGCATGCTAACCAATGCGAACAAAATAATAAGAATTCAAGATGGAAGGATTTTAGATGAACAAACCACACGTTGAAATACCTGAACAGTTCTTATTAGAACTTCAGAAAAATCCGGTTGCCGAAGGAATCTTTATGAAATTTCCGCCTTCACACAAACGTGAAGTCTTGGGCTACATATATGAAGCCAAAAAACCGGAAACCATCCTAAAAAGAATTCAAAAAACGATTGAAAAACTAAATGATGGATGGGAATAAGAACTCAAGTAATGACCCTATAAGGAAACATTACGACCAAAATGTTGCCTACGAATGGGAACGACTCATCAGAAACAAACTCGAATTCTACATAAATTCGACGCTAATCGAAAACAGCTTTAATATTCAAAATGCAAGACTACTCGATTGTGGTGGAGGACCCGGAAAATATGCCATTCATTTTTCTCAATTGGGGCACAAAGTCTCATTAGTTGACCTTTCTCCTGCAAACATAAAGTTTGCAATTGAAAAATCAGTTAGCCTTAACTGCCAATTTGAACGGGCTATTGTCGCGGATGCGACCGATTTGAGTATGTTTGAAGAAAACTCATTTGATGTTGTTTTGGAAATGGGACCGTTTTATCATTTGCTCGAAGAGTCCGACAGAAAAATGGCATTATTCGAAGCCAAAAGAGTCCTGAAGCAAGATGGCATTGTTGCCATTTCATTTTTGAATCGAATCACGTGGCCAAGATTCGTCGCAAACACGGACCCTTCTAAAATCGTTACCGAAGCCGAAAAAATTGCTCTTAAGAATCTTGTCGTACTCGAGATTCAAATTAAACGCCAGGGAATAACGTTTACCTTGGCGGATTTCAAAATCCGGCATAGAAAAAGTGAAAGAGCACCATTGTTCCCCTTTGCTGCTGCCGAAGAGAATCAGATCGAAAGATTCATAGCGCTGAAATTGATT
>CAZJKW010000116.1:0-6812 GCA_964546835.1 uncultured Fimbriimonadales bacterium | reverse complement strand
GGATCTTCATTATTGATATGCCGTTCAATTCTCCGGTCTGGGATTATCCAAATCAGGGCTACCAGAGTATAAAACGCAATACCTATCCATTGGTTCATTAAGGAGAGAAAAATACCGACAAGATAGAATAGAAGACTCAATTTGCCTTTTGGGTCTTTACCAACGACTTTTTTCAATTTAGAATCCGACCCTTGCGTATGGATGATGACTTGTTGCAAAACGTAATATGAAATGGCGGCCGCAAGTAAGACACATCCATATGCTACCGTTGGCGCGATTGCAAAATGGTTTTCGCCCATCCATGCAGTTACAAAGGGAAATAGAGAAAGCCAAAAAAGTAAGTTAAGGTTGGCCCAAAGAATTCCGCCGGTTATTCGCGTTGTCATATGCAACATATGGTGATGATTGTTCCAATAAATTGCGATGTAAACGAAACTTAACAGATACGATAATGCCGTGGGAATAATCGGAGTAATAGCCGACCAATCGGTTCCGTGTGGAACCTTGAGCTCGAGCACCATAATCGTAATTACGATTGCGAGAACACCATCGCTAAACGCTTCAAGCCGATTTTTTTGCATTAGTTTTTAAGGCAATTCAAAATGTTCAATGTTGGATTTCACTTCGTTGATGAAATTTGCGGCGCCAACTCCGTTAATCACTCTGTGGTCAAAGGTTAAAGAAAGCGTAACCATTTTTACAAAGTCGAATCCACCCATCTTTGGAATTGGACACCAATACGCTTCGCCCAGGAATAAAGTCGCAACCGATGGCGATACAACAACCGGCACGGCATTTCGCAACCCAAAAGCACTCATATTGGTAATTGAAAGCGTTGTTGCTTCGGTTGCTTGATCTTTTCCATTACGTGCCAAGTCAATTTGCTGTCGAGTTGCATTGGCAAAATCGACCCAGTTAAGAGAATCTGCATTTGGAACCATTGCCGTGACTAATTCATCGCCCGGAAGCGCAACTGCAATCCCTAAATTGACACCCTTGTATGTCCTTAATGTCGAATCATTTGGCATCGTACTTCTAAATTTTGGATGGTTTGACATCGCGCGTACAACACACCAAGACATCATCGTAAATGCACTAGGTTGAAAATCGGTCTTGCTGGCCTTAACTTTTTCACGAGCGGACTCAATCGAGTCCCAGCAACATTCAACCATGATGGTTCCGGGAACGCAAAGTTGCGATCCTCGCGCCAAACGGTACGCCAATGTTTTTTGACGGGATGCTAATTCAACTTCTTCGTATTCGGCCGTGGTCTTTAATACTACCGGTTTCGAAATCGGACTCCTTTCTGCGCCAATGCCTGAAACATATCTATCAATATCTTCAGGTGTAAGTTTTCCGGTCTTTGATGGAATTTTTGCAACTTCATCTAAAAGCCCCAACGATTTCGCATAGCGCCGCGTCCGTGGTGGCACCATTCGGTTGCGAATCGGCCCCATTACCACTAATTCACTTTCTGCAAATGCCACTTCAATTGAATCGTTCTTTGCAGGCTCTTGCTTTGGTGGTGGTCCGTGACCGGCGGCCATTTCCTTAACCCCTTCTGCAACCTCCATCTTGGCGATTTCCGCACCAATTGGCAGAACCGTATCTTCCTTAACCAACCATTCCGTAATCACCCCATCATAAGGAGATTCAACATCCATGACTGCCTTATCGGTCTCCATTTGGTAGAGCGGGTCGTCCCTCTTAACTTTTTCACCCGGTTTTTTTAAGAAGCCGACTAATCTGGCTTCTTGCAAACCTTCACCCATTTGTGGAATTCGTACCGAAACAGTTGCCATGTTCTTCGCCTTTGAAGCACCGCCATTCTATCCCATCAAGAGCGGTCTACCAACCTAAAGACGAATCTTAGCCCCGACCATTGCTCATTGACTGCACAAATCTTGTTGTCAACCAAGCCACATTGAAGCCCGTAGTCCCTTACGAATGCCTCTGTCAAATCAGTCTTTATGCCGGAGGATCTCTTGTACCAGCACACCCAGATTCCTCCAGTCGTTGCGACCGAGTTCTTGCAATGCAAAAAATGATTTTTAATGACCTCGGTTGATTCCGCAAACAAAACAACGACATTCGCATTTTGAATCAACTTGCGAGCAACCTTGACATCATTCGGCATGCCGCCCAGTTCCAACTCAAAATTCTTTGGAGCATTTACCATACACAGGACTCCACCGGATTTGACCCCGAGTTTCTTCCAAAGAGGGGTTCCTGAATATCCAGACATGATTCAGATATTCTATATCACATGACTTCTTTGATTTTGTTGACCGTGATTATTGACTCGGAAATGACAAGAGAAACGGCTCTTAACAACAGAACATTTCCATCATCAATCGTCGCAAAACAAGAAGTCGTGACGGTCCGATATTATGGATTCGACAACAAGTTACACCAGGGACAGATTGTTGTTGACAAAAGACTTTCAACTGAAATCAAATTGATTTTCCAGGAAATTGAGACTGCAAAATTCCCAATTAAGAAAGTCGTTCCAATCGTCAAATACGACTGGTCCGACAGCAAATCAATTAGCGACAACAACACGAGTGCCTTTAACTATCGTTTTGTTGATGGAACCAACAAATTGTCCGACCATGCTTTCGGCCAAGCCGTTGACATTAATCCTTATCTAAATCCATATGTTTTGCCGGGCAAAAAAACCCGACCGTATAACCCCAAAACACCCGGAACCATCACAAAATCTACTATCGTTTACAAGGCCTTTATCAAACGAGGATGGCAATGGGGTGGCGATTGGAAAAACGGAAAAGATTATCAACACTTTTACAAACGTCTTTCCAATCGCTAATACAATTATCCGCCGGATTTCGCAGGCTCGAGACCCAATTCCCTTCCCTTTTTAACTGCGGGAATTCCTTCCGTCATCCAAACAGGTGCGGGCGCGCCTTTCAAGTAGTGGTCAAAGAATTGCGCTAATCGAATTGCCCAATCCTTTTGATTTGGTCTCCGGCCAATTCCGTGACCTTCACCATTGTAATTCACCAGCCAAACCGGCTTGCTAAGACGCCTCATTGCTGTAAACATTTCAATTGACTGATACCAAGGAACGGCTCCATCATTATCGTTATGCAATAGAAGTAGCGGTGTTTTTATTCGGTCCACCCAAAAAATCGGTGAATTCTCAATAAATTGCAAGGGTTTTTCCCAAATGGTTCCGCCGATTCTACTTTGCGTTTTTTCGTATTGAAACTGCCTGCTCATACCCGTTTGCCACCGAATTCCACCATATGCGGAAATCATATTGGAAACCGGTGCTCCGGCTTCTGCACACGCAAACATATTCGTTTGAGTAACAAGATAAGTCACTTGGTATCCACCCCAGCTGTGACCTTGAATTCCAATCTTGTTCTTATCCGCAATCCCCATGTCAATTATTGATTGCACTCCCGGAACAATTGCTTTCATTGCACTTGGACCCGGATAGCCCACCAAATATGGAATGTCGGGAGTAAAAACAACATATCCACGGCTAACATAAAAACTGATGTTGATCGAACCTCCACCTGCCGATGGAGTTACATAGTTATGGAGTTGATCGGAAAGTCGTTCATAAAAATATACAATCATCGGATATTTTTTGCCGGGGTCATAATTTTCCGGCTTGTAAAGCACGCCTTGTAATTTTTCGCCATCGCTCGAAATCCAATCAATCAATTGAGATGTTCCCCAGTTGTATTCTTTTTGCTGAGGATTGATATCGCTCATTCGCCTCGGTTTATCAAAATTAATTGTATCAACATAATAATCAGGATATTCGTGAAAGTCTTCCTTTTGATAAAGAACTACATCTCCACTTTCTGCCTTGCTTGGCATAGAGAACATTTTCGGTTCCATTCTCAACTTTTGCGGTGGACGATTTCCACTGACAGAGTCAAAGTAGAATCCTTCATCTCGGTTTCTCTCGTTAACCGCTTTCAACATCAGTCTTTTTTCCGGATTGATGTTGCCTGATTCCCCTAACCTCATGATTCTAAAAGTCAGTTCCCAATTGCGTCCATATCCATCCGTAATACATCTTGCTTTTTCTTTACCGGTCGGGTCGACAGCCCAAATATCATAGCGGTCATTTAGTAATAACCACTTTTCGCCCTCTGTAAATCCACCGATTCCATAACTTCCCGGTGCACCGGGCGTGTCATCAAGTTCGTTAAAAAACTTTGTTGGAATATTCTCCGTTAAATTGATTCCCTTTCTCACCGCGGGGTCCATCGCAAACCAAGCGGCTTTCTCAGCGTCGAACCAAATCAAAAACTGCCCAGACGGTGAAAACATAATGGTTCCGCCGTGCCTTTTTCTAATCAAAGATTGCTTGCCTGTCACCAAATCTCGAACATATACATCGTTATAAGTTCCGTCCCATGATATTTCTTGCAAATATGGCTTCGGGTCCGTAACTAATGCATATCTTCCATCGTTACGATTTGAAATATTGACACTGGGGAAATCTTCGGTTTCTATTTGCAAAACCGTACCGGCATCTAATTCTGCCATCGCGCGATAGGTGCGACTTCGTGTCTGTTCTGCTTGCAACAATTGCATCGGTTGAAGCAATGGGTCTTTCCAATTCCATAAATCAAAATTCACTCGTTCAGTTGCCGGTGTTGCCGGTTCAGCCGGCGAAGTTGTCGCCGGTTTCGGTGGCTTCGTTACGGTGTTAAAAAATAGTCGCTTTCCGGTACCGGAAAAACTTAACGTTGTACGCGGAACAATCCACCACCCTGATGGCAAACCCGCGCTTCCTTCCTTTGCAACCAGCGACGTTTTTAGCGTGCTGAGTTCAACAAAATAGACACCCCAACTGGCTGGGTCACCCTTGTAATCCTCTCTGTCAGAAACAAAAGCCAAACGAGATTCGTCGTCGCTAAAGGTTAGTGAGGCATATCTTGCCATTCCAACCAAAATAGGCGTGCCGGATTTATTCGCTGCTACCCACCGATAAATGCCATCCGTTTCACCGGATTTTGATGAAACCACAAAAATCAAATCCCCATTCTTCGCAAAAAAGTAACTTTCAACATCGTTAAGTTGAATCGTTTCCGCAGTTTTTATGTTTCGTAAGAAGATGGATTTACCAACGGCGTGGTCTTTTCGCTTTTCAGGTTTTTTCGGTTCTTGTGCCGGTTCCTTCGGCGTTTCTTTTGGTGGCTCGATCGGAGTTGCAGGCACAGGTGCGGTACCGGGTTCAAGTTCGTAAACAAACCACTCGCCCTCTTTTTCCGGCGTTCTGAATGAGCGAACTTTTGGGATTACGATTTTGTCGCCTGACTCCAAATTGAATACCCAAAGGGCGGTCTTGGGCATATCATCTACTTTAACGTTATCTTTGCGCGCCTTGTCCAATTCGGCTTTGCTGGGCGGAACTGTGAATAAAGCCCATTGATTGCCCGGAAAAAATCGGATTCCCGCGCCGCGAGGAATCGTGTAGGCCTTGGTGCTTTCAGTCGATTTGATTTCTAATGTGCCTTCACCGTCAAAGTTTCCCCAACCAAACTGAAGCCACTTACCATCAGAGGAAAGTCCCGAACCCCTAAAAGAATTCCACTTGTCATAGTCTGAATGGTCCAGGGGTTTCTTGGCTGACTGAGAAGCCGCAACCGACATCAGGGCAATCAAGGTCAATACAAAGGGCGCGCGAAAGTGCATGTTCATCTCCGGAACTTAATACTTTCGACATGGCGCGAAACTATCCCTTCAACTTCTTGAACATTCCCGGTGTAGTAAAATTAGGAGAGCCATTAATGAACCATTCCATTCCATCCATCGCTTGTGAACGACTCCATCAGTTCTTGACTGAATCTACAAACGTTCAGATCATTGACGTTAGAAGCGTCGGAGAGTACCGTGCCGGTCACATTCCCGGTTCAATTCACATTCCGTATGAAGAAATTCAGTCACGATTGGAAGACGTGACAGGGGATCGACCCGCAGTCCTTGTGTGTCAATCCGGTACACGCGCCAACATCGCTTGTGATTTGATTATCCAATCTCGAAGCAATGCAACTGTTTTAATGGGCGGATTCGCAGAATGGTGCAAAGCCAAATACCCCGTGGTTGTCGCTCAAATTTCCAACTGGAGCCTGGAAAGGCAAGTAAGATTTACTGCAGGATTGATAATTTTGATTGGATTGATTCTTGGGACTTGGGTTAACCCTTGGCTTTACATGATTTCTGCGTTTATCGGCGTTGGACTAACCTTCTCCGGAATAACCAATTTTTGCGGAATGGGCGTCCTTATGTCGAAAATGCCGTGGAACCAACCCATCCAAAAGGAAATAAAAAATGTTCAAAGTTGAAACGATTTACACACCGGGTTTAGCACAATATGGATATGTCGTTCTTTCACAAAACGAAGCAATTGTAATTGATCCGAGACGGGATACGAACGAAATTCACGAAACCTTAAAACAAAACAATGCAACCTTAAAGTATATTTTTGAAACCCATTCTCATGCAGATTTTGTTTCCGGTGGACCGCAGTTATCTGACGAAACGGGCGCACCTTTAATGGTGAGTGAAATTGTTAATCCGGACGTTCCCCATCAATCCATTAAACATCATCAAACTTTTCATTTTGGAACGGCAAAAGTTACTGCATTGCATACTCCCGGTCACACGCCGGAACATATGTGCTACTACGTTGAGTCGCCGGAACAAACACCGGTACTCTTTTCGGGTGACCTCATTTTTGTTGGAGATTTGGGTAGGCCCGAACTGCTTGGCGATGATTTAGCAAAAGACCTTGCCCCCAAACTATTTGATTCGGTTTTTGGAAC
>CAZJKW010000115.1:0-6868 GCA_964546835.1 uncultured Fimbriimonadales bacterium | reverse complement strand
CGGCTAATAGGCATTTCAGCCTCTCGTCGCAACAAGTACGCAATTGACGTTTTTTCGCATCAACCACTCTATAGGTGCTCGAGAGTGCCATTTGTCAAGCAAATTTTTTCAAACCTAGTAAAAATACGGGGAAATATCTAGTGAGAGGAGTTCGAGGGTCTGAGCGGCTTATTGACCATCTGACCAAGGTAGAACGAACTCGAGTAAGTCAGAAACTTGGTGGCTGTACGGTTTGAAGCGCCAAAAAAGCGAAGTTAATGCTGCTCGCGAACATACCGTATGTAGTCCGTTTCCGGAAAATCGGTGATACCGGCGGCATCGCAAAGCCCCCGCAAATGGCCGCGATGATAAGTGCCATGGTTAATCACGTGTCGGGCGATATCCACAATCATTTGGTGATGAATGACTCCCTCCCGCTCATAAGCCACATACGCGTTAGGGTCGCAAATCTGAATCAGGTCCTTCCACGCATCGTGGACGATTCGAAAGTTCTCTCGCAGGTCGCTGCCAAAGGCAGGCACTTCGCCCGAACCGTAACTTCGCTCCACCCAAATTCTTTGTGCCATTGCAATGTGATTCAAAATTTGTGTGGCTTTTTCGGAAAACGGCAAGTTCGGCAATGCCTCTATCCAATGCAGGTTTGCCCAAAGGTCGTATTCAAAGCCCTCAATCAAATGGGATTTCATAGTGATACTTGAATGGACATTATTGAACAAAAGGACAAACGGCAACAGCATGCCGTCCTTAAATTAATCATGGATTACAGAATTTGGGCGATTTTGTCTGCACTTTTTGCAGGGGTTACGGCGATTCTGGCAAAAAAAGGAGTTGCCGAAGTGCCGGCAAATTTGGCGCTCTTGGTTCGAGTTGCATTCGTGTTGGTGTTTTCCGCAACGCTTGCAATCGCAAGCAAACAAACCGAATTGGGATCGCTGTCAAAAACCAATTGGATTTTTTTGGGATTGTCCGCTGTGGCGACGTGGCTTTCTTGGCTTTGTTATTTTCGTGCATTGCAACTCGGAAATGTTTCGCAAGTCGCTCCGATTGACAAATTGAGTTTTGTCATCGCCGTGATTCTCGGAATTCTTTTTCTGAAAGAAAAATTTGATTTCAAACTTTTGGCAGGTTGCAGTTTGATAACCGCAGGTGTAATTTTGACATTAAAATAATTTGGCGGGAACGTGTGGGAATCGAACCCACCCAACGCCCAAAGACGTCACACCGGTTTTGAAGACCGGAAGGCACACCAGCACCCATCCGCCCCCGCATGGGTCTGAGAATACCCAGCGTGTTATTCTAATACGGTTTTTTTGACAACCTTGCCATCGGTCGTCAATTCGTAGAGATAAGGAACACCGGTCTCAAGGTTGAGCGAAAGCACTTCCTCTTTGGAAAGGTTTTCAAGCGACATGACAATGGAACGATTGCTGTTTCCGTGTGCAGCAACCAGAACATTTTTGTTTTGCGAAATATCGCCGAGAATCGCTCTTTCAAAAAACGGCAGGGTTCTTGCGGCTGTGTCTTTCAACGACTCGCCGCCGGGAGGTTGGATGTCATAACTTCGACGCCAAAGTTGAACGATTTCAGGCGAATACTTTTTTCGAGTTTCCTCTTTATTCAGCCCTTGTAAATCGCCGTAGAATCGTTCGTTCAACGCCTGATCGCGAATAATTGGAATATCAACTTCCATAGCGGCAAGCATTAGTTCAAGCGTTTTTTGCGCTCTTGATAACGCGCTTGTGTAAGCAACATCAAATTTCAAATTTGAATTTTTGAGTAACTGTCCGGCGTGATTGGCTTCTGCGATTCCTTTTGCGCTAAGCGGAACGTCCACCCAACCGGTGAACCGGTCTTCCGCATTCCAAATGGATTGACCATGGCGAACAAGAACGAGGTTTGGCATTTGAATTTCCTTTACTGAATCGTTTTGAATCCGTCTTTTTTAAGCAATTTTGTTGCATGGTCCAGTTGACGTTTCATCGCTTCTTGACCGGGGCCGCCTAAAGAGTTTCTGGATTGAATACTGGCAATTGGGTCAAGTACCGACAGTAATCGAGGATTCATTTCCGGAGCAACTTTTTTCAAGTTCTCGGTTGTCAAATCTTGAAATGTCCAGTTTCGTTTAATGCACTCATTAACCAAGTTTGCAGTCATTTCATGGGCTTGTCTGAACGGAATTCCGGACATCGCTAAGGCGTCGGCAAGTGCCGTTGAAGTTGAAAACTTTTGGGAAGCGGCTTCTTTCATTCGTTTTAAATCAAACGATGCGGTTGAAATCATTCCGTTGCATATTTGAAGTGAATCCAAGCAGATTCGAATCGAGTCGAACAACGGTGGTTTGTCATCCTGTTGGTCACGATTGTAACCAAGCGGTAATCCTTTCATCATGGCGTTGTGCGAAACCCAATGGCCGATTACTTTTGAGCACCTGCCACGAATCAATTCTGCGAAATCGGGATTTCGTTTTTGCGGCATGATGCTACTACCGGTTGAGTAAGCATCATCCAATCTCATAAAACCGAATTCGGCACCGGACCACAAGACAATTTCTTGACAAAGCCGAGATAGATGCTGCATCAAGGTTGCGCAAGAGTGAAGTGCATCACCGATAAAATCGCGGTCGCTTACCGAATCTAATGCGTTTGGAGTCGGACCTGAGAAACCGAGTTTGGCGGCAACCATTGTTCGGCTTATCGGGAACGGAGTTCCTGCGAGAGCGGCGGAGCCGAGTGGCGAAACGTTGGCTACGGCTGCGAGGTTTTCAAAACGATAACCGTCTCTTTGGAGCATCCAAAAGTAGGCGAGCAAATGGAAACCGAGCGTAATGGGTTGAGCAGGTTGCGTATGAGTGTAACCGGGCATGGGTGCCGATTTATGCTTTTTTGCTAATTCGAGAAGGGTTTTTTGGAACTCTTTGATTTCCGCGTTTGCAGCGGAGCACCGTCTTACTAACCATCGCCGAGTGGTGGTTGCGATTAAATCATTTCGGCTTCTGCCGGTATGAAGTTTTCCGGCGAGTTCGCCAATTCTTTCGTGAAGTATGGATTCAATTGCAGAGTGAATATCTTCAGCGTCTTGCGACCATTTTGTTTTGCCTGTTTGGAATTCGAGTAACAGTTGTTTCAATGCGCGAAGAATGGTTTGGCCTTCTTCATCGGAAAGAATGCATTGCTTAATCAACATTTCGACATGGGCAATGGAGACTTCGAATTCTTCTGACCACAGCGTTGCGTCAGAAGCGATGGATTGACTAAATCTCCAAGCCAGTTCGTCAATCGGCTTTTCAAATCCGCCGCCCCACATGGTTTTCTTTTTGCTCACATTTTTTCCTTGATTTTTGCGTAAAGCAGACTTGCCATTCCGTGAGTTTGCACCATACCGGTCATTGCGTTTTGATCAAAGTTTGAATCATCAAAACTTGCTGCAGTTTGATTGTAAAGTGCCCATTTGCTTTCTCTTGCAAGCAGTGTCAAACCAGCTTTGAACAATCTGAGTTTTACCTTGCCGGTAACTCGTTTTTGGATGTTTTGATTAAAACCAAGCAAATCTTCAAAAAATGGATCGCCCCAAAGACCTTGATAAACCAGATTTGCCCATTGCTGATCGACAAGGAGTTTAAACTGGCGTTCTTGAGGCGTTGAAATCAACGATTCAAGTGCTTTGTGCGCAGTTATCAAAACCATTGCTCCGGGACATTCGTAATTTTCGCGAACTTTCAGGCCGATGATTCTTTCTTCCATTATGTCAATTCGGCCTATTCCGTGACTTCCTGCGATTTGATTTGCGGATTCGATTAGATTCTCAAGTTGTAAAGTTTGATTATTTAATGAAATCGGGATTCCGTTTGAAAATTCAATTTCTATTTCTTCCGGATTCGATTTTGATTCTTCGAGGGATTTTGTCCATTGAAAAATTTCTTCGGGAGGGGGTTCATTTGGATTTTCGAGGTTGCCACCTTCGATTGACCGCCCCCATAAATTTTCGTCAATGCTCCAAATTTTGTTTTTTGATTGTCCGATAGGAGCGTTGACTCTTTCCGCATATTCGATTTCTTCAATTCGGGTCCAGTTTTTTTCACGCACTAATGCTCGAATCGGGACATTTGGAACATGTAAACGCAAGCCAAATTCGATTCTGAATTGGTCGTTTCCTTTGCCTGTACAACCGTGAACGATGGCATCAAACGGGCCGTCTTGCATTGCAATTTTTGCTGCTTCTTGTGCGATGAGAGGTCGTGCTATAGCCGTTGATAAAGGGTATCCAAAATAGTCGGAATTAAATTGAATTGCAACGGAACAGTAGTTGTTAGCAAATACGGATTTTGCAGAAACGGTTTTGTGAATGGTTCCGAGTTGTTTTGCACGGAGTTCGGCTTGTTCGATATCTGATTTTGGTTGACCCACATCAATGGTTACGGTGTGAATTTGGTCAAAACCTTCTTCTTTCAGTGCGGGGATGCAAACGGTTGTGTCCAATCCACCGCTGTAAATGACCAAAGCGCGCTTCATTTGATGCGAAAGGTTAGCAGATAATCGGCTATCCTTGAAATTGTGGCGATTGTCTTGCCAAAAGCGGGAAAGATGCATCCGTTTGGGCGTGTGAATACAGAGGGAATTCATGCGCGCGTTGAGTGGCTTTCGAAGCGGAGTATCAAAAAAGATTCGAAACTTTGGGCCTTGAGAACGGCGATTTCGATGTGTGACTTAACTACGCTGGAAGGTGCGGATACCGAAGGCAAAGTTGAATCCCTTTGCGTTAAAGCGATACAACCTTATACCGCCGGAATCGGTATGCCAAGCCGAGAGGTGGTTAATTGTCCATCGGTTGCGGCCGTATGTGTTTATCCTAATTTAGTGAAGTGTGCCGTCAATCGATTGCAAAAAACTGAAATTGAAATTGCAAGCGTTGCGACCGGATTTCCAAGCGGGCAGTATCCAATTGCATTAAGATTGAGAGACGCAGAAAGAGCCGTTGAAGATGGTGCTACCGAAGTTGACATGGTTATTCATCGGGGCGCATTTTTGGAAGGGGATTACAAAAGAGTTTATAAGGAAATCACGCAAGTCAAAAAAGTTTGTGGAAGAGCCCATTTGAAAGTGATTTTTGAAACAGGCGAACTGGGAAGTTATGATTCTGTAAGAAACGCCTCTTTTATCGCCATGAATGCGGGGGCAGATTTTATTAAGACGAGTACCGGAAAAATTCAACCGGCAGCGACTTTGCCTGTTTCGCTGGTGATGCTGGAAGCGATTCGTGATTTTTATGACATGACCGGGAT
Organism: uncultured Fimbriimonadales bacterium; assembly: GCA_964546835.1. Classification (GTDB taxonomy): domain Bacteria; phylum Armatimonadota; class Fimbriimonadia; order Fimbriimonadales; family ATM1; genus JAHCHL01. The sequence continues at coordinate 1,590 of CAZJKW010000115.1, read as the reverse complement.
AAGAATCGGGATGAAGCCGGCAGGTGGAATTCGCACTGCGAAGGATGCCATTAAGTATTTGGTGCTTGTGAACGAGACTTTAGGAGAAGATTGGTTAAACCCCAGATTGTTTCGATTTGGGGCATCGAGTTTAGTCAATGATTTGCTGGCTCAATTAGTCAAGCAAATCACCGGGGTTTATCGTTCGCCGGATGAGTTTTCCGAAGATTAAGATTTCATTAACGCAGATTACGTTGCGGGAGTAGAATAGATTTGTGTTAGCCGCCAAAAGCGCAGAGTTTCGATTGAATCCGGATTTTTCTCCAAAAGGGGACCAACCGAGAGCGATTGAGTCGTTGGTTGAAGGACTTGAATTGGGATATCGCTTTCAGACTTTGCTCGGAGCAACCGGAACCGGAAAAACTTATACGATGGCGAGCGTTATTGCAAAGTCGAAGCGACCGGCATTGGTCATTGCCCATAACAAGACTTTGGCTGCACAACTTTGTCAAGAATTTCGGGCATTTTTTCCAGAAAATTCTGTTCAGTATTTTATCAGTTATTATGATTATTATCAACCGGAGGCGTATGTGCCTTCAAGCGACACGTTTATTGAAAAGGACGCAAGTGTTAACGAGGAAATTGACCGGTTGAGGCACGCTGCAACGCAAGCGGTTTTGGAACGGCGGGATGTTATTATTGTTGCGTCAGTTTCTTGTATTTATGGATTGGGTGACCCCGAAGCGTATAAGGAGCGCGTGATTTCATTTGAAGTGGGTCAGTCTTTTTATCGAGACGACGTATTGCGTTCTTTGGTTCAGATGCAATTTACACGAAATGATTTGGTCCTTAATCGTGGGACGTTTCGCGTTCGAGGCGACGTACTTGAGATTCAACCAAAGGATGAAGAGATTACGACTCGAATTGAGTTTTTTGGTGATGAAATTGAGCGAATTCGTTTAGTGGATCCATTGACGCAAGATGTTTTGGATGAACCGAGCCGGGTGTCTATTTTTCCTGCCACCCATTACGTCACTCCGTGGGATAGACTTGGCGAAACTGTTGAGGAAATTCGCAAGGAATTAGATGACCAGACCGTTAAATTTAAGTCGGAGCAGAAGCTGTTGGAAGAGCAGCGAATTCGCCAGAGGACTGAATTTGACATTGAAATGATGACGGAAGTTGGTTATTGCAATGGAATTGAAAACTATTCAAGATTTTTTGACGGGAGGGAGAGGGGTACGCCACCTTATACGCTGCTTGATTTTATGCCGAGCGATTCATTGATTTTTATTGATGAGAGTCATCAAACCATTCCGCAACTTAACGCGATGTATAACGGCGACACACAAAGGAAGAGCACGTTGGTTGATTTTGGATTTCGATTGCCGAGTGCTTTAGATAATCGGCCGCTAAAATTTCAAGAATTTTTGGAAAGAGTTGGCCAGGTTGTATTTGTGAGTGCAACACCAGGCCCTTTTGAAAAACAGAATAGCGAGCAAATTGTTGAGCAGATTATTCGACCCACGTTTTTGCTTGACCCTGAGGTTGAAGTTAGACCGACGAAGGGACAGATTGACGATTTGTTAAATGAAATCAAGGTTCGTGCGG
>CAZJKW010000114.1:0-6916 GCA_964546835.1 uncultured Fimbriimonadales bacterium | reverse complement strand
TGGGGCAGTCTCTTTTCTCCAAAGCGTGGCACGTTTTGCAAATTCTCGACTAATCAACGAGTACGTTGGCAGCATCCATGTTTCCGCGTCCCAAAAACGATGACCCAGATACTTCTTGCTTGAAAAACCCATTGGAGGAAGTTTTTCAGATTCGGATTGGTACAGATAAAACAAAAACGAGCGAATTGCTTGTTGGTCTTCCGCAGGGCCGTCAATTAATATATCAGACTTCCACTTTTCGTCCCACCATTTTTTGGAACGATCAAAAACTTCGGCATAACTTGGCAAAGGCGTTTTTATCTCATCTACACGATCAAAAACGGTTACGCTTTCGAAAACCGTTGAATCCTCATTGCATTCAAACTCAATCGGTGTCAAATTGATTTCTTTGTTGCAAACTAATCTCCATCGAGCCAACCTGCTTAAATGATCACTCGATTCTTCGGGAGAAATGGGGCTGATTTGCAATGGGGATTCGCCTTCCCATATATTTTTGATTCGAGAGTCATTCCTTGCACTAATTTGAACCCGAATTGGAACTGCAGATGTAAAAGAAAATCGTTGAGCAATCAGAGCCGAGTATGGTTCGACATTTGTCTCTGTCATGATTTCGACGGCAGCACCGCTTTTGGTTGAAACATGGAAATGGGTTGTAAACAAACCATTTCGGAAGTTTAGGAAACCATCATATGCGATGATTTCTAACTCATTCACTGGATAGCCATCTATTTCTATTTCATAACCTGAAAAGTTCGGTACGCTGCAAACCATATCTTGGTGCATGATCAATAAGTTATCTTGAGATAGTCCATTTGAACGAACACGCATTCCGAATCCGTGATTGGCCAAATAAACGGATTGAGAATTTGGATTGTTAGAACGAACGCCCCAAGGGTCTATGAAACTCCGATTGGAATTAGTTTTTGGACCTTCTATTCCGTTGTTACAACCCAACAGAAAAATGAGTACCGCAAATGAGAACAGGTATCTCAAATCAAAGCAAATTCGCCATGTTCCATGGCTTCCAAGAATCGTTCCGCTTCAATTGCCGCCATACAGCCGGTGCCTGCGGCAGTGACGGCTTGTCTGTATGTTCGGTCAGCAACATCACCGCACGCAAAAACTCCCGGCAGTCTCGTTCGGGTACTGAAGGGTTCCGTCTTTAGGTAACCCAATTCATCCATTTCAAGCAGATTCGCAAACAACTCGCTGTTTGGTTTGTGGCCAATTGCTACAAACACACCGTCAATTTTCAGTTCCAAGTCAGCTTCTCCAATCGTGCTTTTCAACAACACGCCGGTGACTTTTTTCGGTTGGGACTGTCCAATAATTTCTGCAACCGTACGATTCCAGATAAACTCGATTTTTGGGTTGTCAAAAGCGCGCTGTTGCATGATTTTGCTGGCACGAAGCGTATCCCGGCGATGTACGACAATCACTTTTTCACAATGACGGGTTAAGTAATTTGCTTCTTCCATTGCCGTATCTCCGCCCCCAACCACGATCACTGTTTTGCCTCTGAAAAAGAATCCGTCGCAAGTTGCGCAAGCACTAACACCGAATCCTCCAAATTCAACTTCGCCCTTTGCGCCTGTCCACTTGGCGTCCGCACCGGTAGAAATAATCACTGTGTTTGCGGTCACAACTTCTTCTTCCGAATAGAGTTTATATGGCCTTGATGAAAAGTCAACTTTTGTAATTCGCTTATCAATTATTTTTGTGCCAAATCGACTTGCCTGCAATCGAAACAGATTCATTAACTCCGGACCCATAATCCCATCAGGAAAACCGGGATAATTCTCCACATCCGTTGTAATGGTCAACTGCCCTCCGGGCACGGGCCCCGAAAACAGCAAGGGATTCAAACTTGCTCTTGAAGCATAAAGCGCGGCTGTATATCCTGCAGGTCCAGAGCCGATGATGACGACATTTTCAGGGGAATCACTCACCATTAAACTTTACTCTAACCAAAAGGATTGTTCCCAGTATTTCTAATTAGTTTCGATCTCAAATCATAAGGAAGGACTAGTTTATGACCGTTGGGCCGGGCAGGCCATCGGTTCTGGAGGATTCCCTTGAGCTTAACAAGACGCGATTTTCTAAGAGGTGCGGGTGTCGCAGCGATTTCGGCGGCACTGCCATTCATTTTGTCACGGAATGCAAAAGCCGCGCCTACGGCAGCTGCCGTAACTCCAAGTTATCGAATTAAGTATTTTGGTGCAAACATTCAACTCTGGTGTTTTGACAAAACAAGAAGATATCGAAGAGATCAAATCAGACAATTGAAGCGCTGGGGATTCAACAAAGTTAGAGACAACCAACCATGGCGCTATCCAAATCAATACAACATGAACCATGCAAAAACCGTTTGCGATGAACTGTTGGCTGAAGGAATCGAACCAACAATCGCAACTGCAAACTGTAATCCGGGACTTGAGAACCTTGTGACTCCAACTCAGTGGCAAGCATTGCTTAACTACATGAACGGAAATATTGGATTTGCAAGAACCGCAGTCGGCACTCTCGGAATTGCTGCGAACATTACAAGCATCAAAGACTATTTCAGAAATCAATGTCAATATATGCGAGGGCTTTTTTCGCAAGGGGTTCGGATGGAGCCATTTAACGGTCCTGAATACCAACAACAAAATATTTGGTGGAGCGTGTTTGATGGCGGATTTAGACAGTTTGCAGCCAGTATTGGATTTAACGTTGACCCAATTGGAGGAAACATCCCAGAGGTCAACAGCAACCTTGCGACTGAATATATGAACTTTGCAAACGAACTGAAAGCGATATGGGGAACGCCGTGGCTTGACAAGTCCGCATTTGCTTACATCAATTTGGTGCAAGGCCAAAACAATTATTACATTGCGCCATTTGACGAAAGAATCTGGTCGCCGGTAATAACCGAATACGGAATCATTCGAACCGCAAGTAATCGAGCCGGAAAATTCTTAACCATGCCTTATGACATTATCAACTCACTCGCAAATGCAGGGATTCAGGTTACTTCAAACGGAAAAACTTACAATTGCTTGGAACTCTTTTTGCATGCACCTCTCGACGGAAGATTTCTACACGTTTGGGAATGGGGTGACACACGAATGTTATGGAATCCTCGCCAATACCAACAATTGGTACAGCGGGAATACACTCAAGGACAGTTGGACGATTATGCCGGTGTCATGATGGATGCAACTCTGTCTCGAAACATTTCGCAAGTTGCAAAAACATTATTGGCTGCATAATCAATTCTCCCAATTCACAATTTGTACTGTGGAAGTTTCTGACTTGCCACTGACCGTGATTCTTACACCATAAGTGGCGATTGGAACCTGAACCGGGGATCTCCTGCCATCTATTACCGGACGTAAATCCCACTGGACTGAGTTGATACCGATGTTTTTTGAGCCGGTAAAGGTCCGAATAACTTTCTGTTCTGCGTCGATTAAGTCAATTGTAACGTCTGCAGTGGGCACTGTTTTTAGATAGTAGTAAATGGTTGCACCGTATTCCGGATTCTGCCCAATAAATCGTCGGTCTCCCCCAAATTCATCAAACATATTGTTGACAAAATCATATTTGATCGCTCGGTCTGGCTTGAACAGGTGAAATTCCTTATTCAAAATCTCATCGGTCAGCTGTCTGAGCGGTGTAATATTTCCAATGAAAATTCCCCTTCCATGTGTTCCCAAAATCAAATCTCCATCTCGAGGGTGAATAATCAAGTCTTGATACGCGTTTGTTGGTAAACCATTCACAAACTTTGCATATGATTTTCCTCCGTCAATACTTACATAGCATCCCAATTCGGTGCCTACAACCAGTAACTTTGGATTTTGATTGTCTTCCCGCACGACGGAAATCGGCTCGTTTGGTAAATTGCCAGCAATAGAACTCCAAGTGGTTCCAAAGTCAGTTGTTTTGAAAATCAATGGAGTAAAAATTTCTTCACGGAAACCGGTAATCGTCACATAAGCAGTTCCGGCTGCAAAATTTGATGCAACAATTCGGCTAATCCACCAGTTTTTCGGAGCCCCTGAAATGTTTGCGTTGACTTGGGTCCAAGTGACTCCATCATTTTGGGTCACCCACACGTTACCGTCGTCTGTTCCAACCCAAATGACTCCCGCACGAACAGGGCTTTCTGACATCGTTGTTATCGTGCAATGGGGGACATTTCCTCGTTTTTTCTCATCATCATTGGTCGTCAAGTCCGGACTGATAGCAACCCAACTGTCACCTCTGTTCAATGACTTAAAGACTTTTTGCGCTCCCCAATAAACTGTTCTTGTATTATGTGGCGACAAGAAAAACGGTGTCATCCAGTTACATCTCAAGCCCGCATCTCGTGGACGAACACTTCGAGTCGTTCGATCAATTACGTCGACCCTTCCAAATGCTCCAAATTGCGAACTCGTATAAACGGTTCGATAATCATTTGGATCTGGAACTGTATAAAATCCATCACCTCCATAAATGTTTAGCCAGTCGCTGTTAATTGACCCCCTTGGAGATTTTGAACGCGATGGGCCCCACCAAACTCCATTATCTTGCGCACCACCCATAACGTTATAAGGTGTTCTCATATCTGCACCGACAGCGTACATTTGAAACAAGGGCAAATTGTCAACAAAATCCCAAGTTGCACCACCATCATGTGATATGGAAAGTCCACCGTCATTTCCATCAACAATCAAGTTAGAATTCGAAGAAGGAATCCAAACTGCATGATGGTCAACGTGAATCCTTTGAGCAACGGTTCTAAATGTTTTGCCTCCATCAACGCTCATCGTTAATGGAACACCCGGAACAAAAACTTTATCCGGGTTATTTGGGTCTATGGTGATCTGACCATAATATGAACCACCTGCATTGCGACCGGTGCCGGTTCTTGCCCACGATTTTCCTCCGTCATTGCTTCGAAAAACTGCTGGACCACCCGCGCTTGTTTGATCAACTGTAACATAAACAATTTTTGGGTCCTTTGGATAGATTTTTACGCCAATTCGACCTACTTTATCGCCCTCCGGTAATCCGCCCTTAATTTTCACCCAAGTTTTTCCCGAATCTTCGCTTAAATAAAGCGCAGATCCCGGACCACCTTCACGAATAAACCAAGCCCTTCTCAATCTATCCATTGCGGCCGCAAAAATCCTTTTTGGGTTTTTCGGGTCAATCACAACGTCAATAAATCCAGTCGTATCGTTTTCGCCTTTAAGAACTTGTTTCCAAGTGTTTCCGCCATCCATTGTTTGAAACAATCCGCGTTCGCCGCCTGGCTGATACAAAGGCCCCATTGCCGCAACAAATACAACTTTCGGATTTTTGGGGTCGATAGCAATTCTGCCGGTTCGCAAGATGTTCCTTAACCCCATATTTTTCCAAGTTGTTCCGCCATCTTCAGACTTATAAACTCCGTCACCCCAGTGCGAACTCCGTTGGTGATTGTGTTCACCGGTTCCCACCCACACTACTTTTGAGTCCGAGGGCGCAATCGCTACATCACCGATTGAAATCGTCCCTTGGCTATCAAATACCGGGGTCCAAGTCGTCCCTAAGTTGTTTGACCGAAACAACCCACCCGCGGCCGATGCAACAAACAGGTTGCGTGGCTCTTGATGGTCACCCTCAATATCCACAATTCTTCCGCCGGTAACGGCCGGACCAATACTTCGAAACTTAAAAGGCTGGATTAAGGTGGCCGTATCCGGAACTTGTGCTCCGGCACAAACGGCACAGGCGACGACAAACAAAAAGGCGATTTTTCGCATTCTCCACTCCCAAAAGGCGGAACCTCCGCACAACTTCAGGTGATTGTACGAGATACGACTCCATTCTTGTCACCATAGAACCGATAATTTCTTATAACTGACCTTAGGGAAGGAAATTGGACATCTCAAAAAACACAGGGCAGGATTCGGTTCCAGAGACCAATCGGCAAGAAGCGCAAATTTGCCGAATGCTTTTGGCTGCATTAGACAATTCCCAAGATACAATTTGGGTTGTTGACAAAAACGAAAACGTTATATTTACCAACGCATCATTCAAGTCATTAACGGGCTTTACAGCGGATGAAATGCATGGAAAGAGTGCAAGCATTCTAAGGGCAAACTCAGAAACTAGTGAGCAAATGTGGAAAGCAATCTATGCAGGAAACAACTGGCAATCGGTTGTTCAGCACTTGCACAAAGACGGAAACTCTTATTGGGTTAAAGAATCCATTACTCCCGTATTTACAAATGAAAATGATTTTCTGGGTTATGTTGCAATTGTTTCTGATGTAACAAGAGAAATTGAATTGCGCGAACGCCTCGAAATGCAAGCGTTTGAATTAGAAAATCGTGCCGCATTGCTGGTTGAACAATCCAATGAATTAGATCGCCGCGGACATATTATGGAAGCGTATTCAAACGAGTTAAGAAGTGCTCTTGCAGAATCCGAATCGAATTTTCTCGTTACCGTACAAGCATTAACATCTGCCGTTGATGCTCGCGACCCTTATACTGCAGGACACTCCTTTCGAGTTAGCCAACACGCTTTGGCGATTGCAAGACACATCCCCGGAATAACTGCAAACGATATTCATTTATTGCAAATTGGATCACTTTTGCACGACATTGGCAAAATCGGTATTCCAGATTCAATCCTAACAAAACCTGCACGCTTAACCGATGACGAATATGAAATCGTAAAATATCATCCAATCACCGGATACGAAATTTTGAGAAACGCTCCCGGTTTTGAAACAGCACTACCCATTATTCGAAGCCATCACGAAAAACTGGACGGAACTGGGTACCCCGATGGTTTGAGGGGCGACTCAATTCCCCTGGGCGCACGCATTCTAACCATCGTGGATGTGTTCGACGCGCTCACCACTGAACGACCGTACAAAAGCGCTCTCTCGCGG
>CAZJKW010000113.1:0-6938 GCA_964546835.1 uncultured Fimbriimonadales bacterium | reverse complement strand
TTTCACATTTTCCGGGCGACCATGCAAATGAAATGCTTTCCGTCGCTATTAAAGGACTCCTCAAGGAATAACGGTTCGAATCCCGGAAAAAGCGATTGAAACTCGTCCACGTCGGTGCACCAATCCGGGTTTCGGGGACTGCCGGTTTGTTCACGACCGGAACGACTCAGCGCCTCCAGCATGAACATCCCGCCGGGAGAAAGAAACTCAAGCGAGCGAGCCAAAGCAACACGGTCCAAAAACCGGAACGAACAGATTAGGTCATATTCTGCCAGCTCAATTTCTGCTGCCTTTCCTACGACCCAGTTCACTTGCGGCTTGTCAAAGTATCGGGATTCCAGTTTCTTCGCCATTTCAATAGCGTCCGGCAAATGGTCAATCGCCGTTACCGTACAGCCGACAGAAGCCAGAAAAATTGCATCGCGACCGGAGCCGCATCCCATGTCCAGCACACGGCATGGTTTTTCGAGAAATCGCAAAAGCCGATTTGGCTCCCAAAGACGACCCATTGGAGATTCGCCAAATTCGAAATCAGAAAATAAAACGGGATTGCGCTCCACCGAAAATAGGGCTTCGGCTGCCACCCGAAACTCCTCACATTCTGCGACTTGAATTGCACTTCCCTTTTGAGGCAGTTCGTTTTGCCTTTCAGCAATTTGATTGACCGGAATCCAAACCGAGTCCTTGATAGGCGGGTCCGGATTTAGGCGAGGGTCAAGCACGCGATAAAAGGGAATCAACGTTTAAGCATAGCCATAATCGCAATCATGAAAGGATGGCAAGCAACTCGTCCGTTTTTGGTTCTTGCCGTTCTTTGCCTATTGCCTACTTGGCAGTTTTTGTTTGGCGGAAAAGTTCCGGCACCGATTGACCAAGTGCATCGTTCGGCTCCGTGGATTAGCAAACCCCCAAGCGCACCTTTTGATGTTTTACAAGCGGATGGTGCATTGCAGTTTTTGCCGTGGCGCGATTTGATGCTGGAAATTTGGCGACAAGGCAACGTGCCGCTTTGGAATCATTACTCTTTGGGAGGAGTTCCGTTTTTAGCCAATTCTCAATCTGCCGTTTTGTATCCGTTGCATCCGATTGCCGCCGTAACCGGCATGAGCGCAACCGAACTGATGCGATTTTCGGCTTGGCTTCATTTGTGGATTGCCGCATGCGGTGTTTATTTACTTTGTCGAAAATTAGGCGCTACCGAATTGGGCGGTCTTATCGGCGGAAGCGGTTTTGCGATGTCTGCATTTATGATTGCGTGGATTCAATTGCCGAGTGTCGGAATGACGGCAGCATGGATTCCCTGGTGTTTGTTGGGAGTCTCGAAAATTGCAAACGACCAATCATTAAAATCGGTTGTATCCCTTGCAATTCCAATTGCTTTCATGTTTTTGGCGGGTCATTTACAAATTGCGGCATACGGAATGATGGCAACGGTTTTGTTTGCAATTTGGACGCTTACTGAATTTAAGAATTGGAAGCGTGCGATTCCAATGGTGCTTGGAATTTTATTCGGCATTGGATTGGCGGCACCTCAACTTTTGCCCAGTTTGGAAAACGGAAAAAACGGACATCGTTCCGGCCCCGCCACCGCAGAAGGATATGACGTTTACAAAAAACAGGCAGTTGGTTTGCATCATGCCGTAACCTTATTTGCACCGTCCGGATTTGGTATGCCGAATCAAAGTTTTTCGGATGAAGACAACCAAAATATGTCTGCTTATTGGTTGGGATACTCGGAACCGGGCAGGCATTATGCGGAATTGGCATTTTATGTTGGGCCCGTTCTTTTGCCTTTGGCTTTGGCAGGTTTGATTGCATTTAGAAAGAAGAGGTCTATTGGATTTTTTGGGTTTTTAGCAGGTTTTTCTTTATTGTTTGCGCTGGGGACCTTTCTTACGCAACTCATGTTTTTTGGAATTCCGGGCTGGTCTGCAACCGGATCTCCCGGAAGGATATTAGTTTTGTTTTCTTTATCGGTTTGTATTCTTGGTGGCTCTTCAATTCGAGAGGAAACGATTGATTCGAAATTTGCAATTATTTTTTCGGGTTGCATTGTTTTTGTTGGAAGTTTGATTTCGATGCTTTGGTTAATGGGACTTAATGATTCTCTTCAAGCAAAGGCGGCGATTGAATCGGTGCCGATTGCGCTGATTGGCTTGGTCGGATGTTCGGTTGCAATTTTTGCTTTAACAAATCAACAGCGATTTCCTGCAATCATTCTTTGTTTGGTTTTGTCTGTGGCAACATCTTGGTATGTGCATCGTGGAGTTAACTTAGGTGCTGATTCAAAATTAGTGAATGAAGTTGCGCCGGGAATAAGCGAACTAAAACAGATTATTGGAATCAATCGAATTGCCGTAATTAACGAGGGCTGGAATTTTATGGGGCCATTGCCAAACGGATTTGGTTATCCAAACACGCTTTTACCGGAACGAATTCGAGAAATCGGGGGTTATGATTCGCTGATTCCGAAAGTAAGAAAAGAAACGCTGGACGAAATAAACGGCCAAGACAGTGCGCCGCCCGTTAACGGCAACATGATGCTAATCAAGCCGGGCTTTGATACGGAAAGACTTTCCGCTATTGGAGTGAATCATCTGGTTTCAAAAATTCCGTTGCCTATTGAGCCCATGTTTCAAGAAAATAACTGGGCAGTTTATGCGTTGCCTATCGACCCGAAAGCTCCTGTGACCGTGAGCGAAACGCCCAATGGCAAGGTGATTCGCACCGGGGGGAACCTGCCTCTTGAAGCCCAAATACCGGGCTGGACGTGGTTTGATGGCAAGAACTGGGTGGAATTGAACTCTGATTCTCGCTTACCGATTGGAGAAGAAATTAAGATGGAATATCGACCCGGGTCATTCAAAAACGGGATTTTTATGTTTTTGGCTTCCGTTTTGGGCTTGATTGCGATATATTGTATTAGGGTTAAGAATTCGAATGCCGACCGAACAGATACTGCCGCAAGTTCTTGATGGAAAGCCGGGATACGGCGGTCGTTTTATGGCGTTGATATACAACAATGACCACACGCCTTTTGATGCCGTGATTATTGCCATTATTGAAGCGACCGGTTGCAGTTTTGAAGAGGCGCACATGGAGACGTGGGAAGCGCACCATTACGGAAAAGCCGCCATCCATTTTGGCGGTCAAGAGTGTTGCGCTGCCGTTGCAAGCATCGTTTCTCGAATTGGCGTAAAAACAGAAGTCAGGCCGGAGTGGGATGATTAGGGCCGGTTCAACGGCAACGCCGGAAGTTGTTGAAAAACCATCCGGACCGGTTTCCGGTTTTGGCGGTTGGACGGTCATTGTGTTTAACAACGAGACCAACACTTATGAAGAGGTCATGCACATTTTGCAAGTTGCCACCCAATGTTCACCTGAAGAAGCGTACATGGAAACATGGGAGATTGACCATATGGGTCAATCGGTTGTTCACGTCGCGACCAAAGCCGAATGTGAAAAAGTTGCGGCAGTCATTAGCACCATCGGGATTAAGACTGCAGTATCCGAGGCCTAATAAGTCGCTGTATATCTTTCTTCGCGGTTTGAGCCCGGATATAAAACCAATTCAAGACCTTCAATTTTGTAAGGGGCTTTGATGGTTCCGGGAGTCTCGACCGGGCGTTCGCCAACGATTCCTTCGTATAGATTGCTTAGGATGATACTTTTGGAGTCAACTGTAAATTGTCCGGCTGTTCTGATTTGTATCGGGCCCATTCTTGCGGTTCGGATGAACTGACCGTTTGCTCGAAACTCGAGTGTAACGCGGGAGTCTCCCTCGCCTTTTGACTGCCATGTGCCTACGAGGTTTGCCGGTTGGGGCATGGCGCATCCAAAACAAACCAGGATTAGCAATAAGGCGAAGTTTCGCATTTTCCGATTATTGCTGATGGAGTGTTACAATACGTCGTGCCAACCAACCAATGGGATTCAAATGTAGCGGAATCGTTAAGCGGTCTTGAATTGTTGGCATATCGTTCTCGGTTATTGGCTTCGGATCGTACGGTTGTAAATATTTTCGGTGGGAACACATCTTCAAAAGTTTTGGAAACCGACCACACGGGAAAGCGGGTTTCGGTTTTGTGGGTTAAAGGAAGCGGAAGCGATATGGCTGATTGCAGCGAGCGTTCTTTTGCCGGATTGAAACTTGAAGAAGTTTTGCCTTTAATGAATCGAGATGATATGAACGATGAGGAGATGGTCGCTTATTTGTCGGCATGCGCATTTCAGCCGAATCGGCCGAGACAATCCATTGAGACATTGCTTCACGCATTTTTGAATTTTGAAGAAATAGACCATTCGCACCCTGATTCGGTGATTTCATTAGCGTGCACCAAAAAAGGTGAAGCAGCGGCAAGAGAAGTTTTTGGAAACCGTATGGTTTGGGTTGATTACATGAGGCCGGGATTCTTGTTGTCTAAGCGCATTGCAGAAGCGGTTTCTAAAAATTCGAATTGTGAATGTGTTGTGATGGGAAAACATGGATTGGTTACATGGGGGGGAAATGCGCAGGAGTGTTATGAAAACACAATTCGAATTATTAATGAAGCGGAACAAGCGATTAATGCCGTATCTGCGGTTGTTTGGACTGGCGGATTGGAAAAAACTGACCCATTTGAGTTCTTGCCAGAGTTAAGGGGTGCAGTAAGTAAGTTCAAAAAACAGATAGTGTTAACGGACTCATCAGACCGCGTTTTGCAAATGGTTAATTCTTTGAATTTAGAGGAACTATCGCAAAAGGGTGCGGCTTGCCCTGACCATTTAGTTCATGTCAAGCGAAAGCCGATGATTGGATTAAGTGCGGCAGATGTGGACAAATATCGAAAAGAATATGAGGATTACTTTGCAAATCATGCAAGTAAAGAAGACTTAATGCATGATTCCGCGCCGAGGGTTATTCTTTCTCCGAAAATTGGGATGTTTACCTGCGGAAAAACGATTAAAGAAGCGAGAACCAGCCAAGAACTTTATCATCGAGCGATTGAAGTTATTGAAGGAGCGGAAAAACTCGGAGGATTTGAATGCCTGACTGAAAAGGAAGCATTTGAAATTGAATATTGGCCATTAGAACTTTTTAAACTGAAACAAAAACCAAATGACTTGACTTTCACAGGGCACATCGTTATGGTTACCGGTGCCGCAAGCGGAATTGGTCGAGCGACTGCGATAGAATTTGCGAAACAAGGTGCGTGCGTTGCATTGTTGGATATCAATGCAGCCGGCATAAATGAACTGCAAATTGAAATTGGTGAAAACTCGATTGCAATCCCATGCGATTTGACGAAAGAATCGGATGTTATGGAAGCGATGCGCCGATGCGTAAACGCTTTTGGCGGTTTAGATATTTTAGTTTGTTCTGCCGGAATCGCCGGTGGTGCACCTGTAGAAGAAGTAACGGTCACAGAATGGGAAAGGAATTTTTCGGTATTGGCAAAAGGATATTTTTTGCCATCGCGCGAAGCATTCAAAATTTGGAAAAAACAGAAGATTGGCGGGTCGCTAATTTTTGTCACGAGCAAAAATGCAATTGCAGCGGGCAAAAATGCGTCCGCATACAGTGCAGCGAAAGCATCCGAGCAACATTTGGCAAGGTGCTTGGCAGAAGAAGGCGGCGAATTTGGTATTCGAGTCAACACGGTTTTGCCTGATGCGGTCATTCGTGGTTCTTCGATTTGGGATTCGGATTGGAAAAAGCAACGCGCAGAATCCTATAAGATTTCAGAAACTGAATTGGAAGAGTTTTATCGAAACCGCACGACGCTCAAGAAATCGGTTTACCCGCAAGATGTTGCGAACGCAATTCTTTTTTTGGCGGGTCCGCTCAGCGAAAAAACGACCGGCGCGGCACTAACGGTTGACGGGGGAATCCCAGGGGTTTATGTTCGATGAACCCTACAAGGGAGCATTTTGAAAATCAAGTTGCGAAAAATGGAATTGCGCTTTTGTGGTGTGAGATTCAATCGGATTTGGAAACACCGGTTAGCGCGTATTGGAAAATTGCAAACAATTGCGAATATTCCTTCTTGTTGGAATCGGTAACAGGTGGTGAAAATCTTGCTCGATATTCATTTTTGGGCTGCAACCCAAAAGAGATTATTCGGAGTCGCCACGAAAACCCATTAACAAAATTAAAGAACGCGTTGGGTCCCAGGAGAAACTCACCGGATGCAGAATTACCACCTTTTTTGGGTGGTGCAGTCGGATTTATTTCTTACGATGCAGTGAGACATTTTGAAAAGCTACCAAGTGAAAATCCGGATGATTTAGACTGTGATGATATGGCAATGATGATTTGCGAAACGGTTCTTGCTTTCGACCACGCAAAAAATCGAATCTTGGCCATGACTTGGTCGGATGATTTTGAAAAGGGTAAATCAGAACTTGAAAACATAAAACTGAAATTGAAAAGCCCGCTACCCGAATTGCCGAAGAGTCCTCGAAAACCCGTGCAATTTTCAAGCAACATAAGCAGAGATGCATTTGAAAGTAACGTTGCAAAAACAAAGTCATACATTGAAGCCGGTGACGGCGTTCAAATGGTGATTTCGCAACGTTTTTCAGGTTCGGTTTCATCGCATCCCCTTTCTCTTTATCGTGCCTTGCGTTCGGTAAATCCATCACCATACATGTATCTTCTTCGATTTGGAGATTGCGATGTGATTGGCGCATCACCGGAAGCATTAACCAGCTTACAAAATGGAATTGCAAAAGTACGACCCATTGCCGGAACCCGAGTTCGCGGTCGAAATGATAAAGAGGATGCAGCGTTGGAAGCGGATTTGCTCGCCGATGAAAAAGAAAGAGCAGAACATGTGATGTTAGTTGATTTGGCTCGCAATGACTTAGGAAAAATCGCCAAACCGGGAAAAGTTTTGGTGTCTGAACTAATGGTGATCGAAAAATATTCGCATGTCATGCACATCGTGTCCGACGTC
>CAZJKW010000112.1:6367-6946 GCA_964546835.1 uncultured Fimbriimonadales bacterium | reverse complement strand
CAACACCAGGCAACGTGTCTAATTCGGCCTCACTGGCTTGATTCAAGTTAATTAATCCTCCGCCGGACCCGCTTGGCTTTGGCGAGACGTCCGCAAACCGGGCTGTGCTTGAAATCGAAGCTGAATACGGACCCAATCGAGATTCTTCGGGCTCTTCACCCTCAATGGGAACGTACAGTTGAGTGTTTGGCAGCAATTTGGCCGCCAAATTGATTTTGGTAAGGTCAGCGTCTTTCGCCTCTCCACCCGCCAATTCGATCGCTTCCGCAACTACCATTTCATGAGTAGCATCACTAACCTGGGGGTCCTTAACGGCACCTGTTACATGAACTGCAAATTTTTCACCGGAGATACTCGCCGAGTTAGACTGAACAGCACTCTTTGCACCGAAAAATCCTCCGGTTGCAAGCACAGCAAATGCCAATGCTCCAACTCCAATCTTCGACTTCCGGTCTAATCCCGACCAAGCCATACAAACGCTTGTTTCGGCATGGATTCTTGGAGTTCCTGCCGGTATGCTTGTGTTAGTAATGAGGGGAATCGTAATAGCCGGTGGTCTTGGAACACGATTGCGGCCGC
>CAZJKW010000112.1:0-6357 GCA_964546835.1 uncultured Fimbriimonadales bacterium | reverse complement strand
TGCACCGACCCAAGCCGTTAATGCCTTTAGTGAATGCCCCATTGTTAGAATATCAATTGCATTATTTGAAAAGTGCAGGGATTTATGAAATCTGTTTCGCAACCAATTACATGGCCGAAGCCGTTGAAAACTATTTCGGGGATGGAAGCCGATTTGGAGTTAATTTAGTTTACGCCGTTGAATCCGAACCCTTAGATACAGCGGGAGCTATAAGAAATGCATATAACGCAATTCCGGGTCAGGATTGTGTGGTTTTCAATGGCGACACCATTCATGGATTTGACATACAGGAGATTGTGAATCGTCATGTCGCTCGCAATGCTCAAGTAACTCTTACTCTGAAGAACATAGTGCGCCCCCATCCTTACGGGATAATCAAGTTAGACTCGGAAGAAAAAGTTTTACAATTCATTGAACCCACTGAGGAGGCAAAGAGAACCCTGGAAGTTACATCTGCGGGTACGGATGCCATTAATGCAGGGCTTTACATCATGTCAAAAGACGCAATTGAAACCATTCCGCAAATGCGCTGCAATATTGAACGAGAGATTTTCCCTAAACTGATTCAAGATGGCTGGTTACTCTTTGGGGACGTTCAAAATGCTTTTTGGATTGACATTGGTAGACCCTCACAATATCTGGAAGCGACGCGAGCTGTAATCGAAAAAACAGTGGCGTCTCCAAAACCCTTACATTTGATAGAACAGGCACACATTGACCCTTCGTCTCAAATAGACGAAGTTGAACTTTTGGAAGGAACCGCCGTTTTTGAATCGGCAAAAATCGGCAAGGGAACACGTCTATTGAATTCTGTGGTCATGAAAAACGCAGAAATTGGAGAAAACTGTTATCTCGAAAAAACGATTGTTGGTGAAGGTTGCAAGATTGGCTCAAACAGTCGTATTCTAAACTCAGCCATTGCAGACCATACGCAGGTGATGCCCTATAGCGATTTGGGAGCGATTTCTTGAAAGGAAAAATATGAAAGTACCACCGGTTGATTTGAAGTCACAATATCTTGAACTTAAAGAAGAGATTGATGCGGCAGTCATCGAAGTTTTAGAATCCGGTTTTTATGTTCAAGGTGTTAATGTAAAAACCCTGGAGGAAGAAATAGCGACGGCACATGGAGCTAAATTCGGAATTGCCGTAAACAGCGGTACAGATGCTCAAAAAATCGCTCTTCAAGCGATGCGAGTCGGTCCGGGTGATGAAGTCATCACAACTCCCTTTAGTTTCGGCGCAACCGTCGAATGCATCATCCAAAACGGTGCGAAGCCGGTTTTTGTCGATATTGATCCGAAAACCTATAACATGGACGCCAACCAACTGGAATCGGCGATAACGCCGAGAACAAAAGCCATCCATCCGATTCACCTGTTTGGACAAATGTGTGACATCGAAACCATTCAAGAGATAGCCGATAAACACGGTGTTTTTGTTTTTGAAGATGGCGCACAGGCAATTGGCTCATCAAGGAACGGAAAATGCTGCGCAGCCCTAACAAAAGGGGCATCCTTAAGTTTTTATGCAACCAAGAATTTGGGAGCAATCGGAGACGGCGGAATGATTTTGACAAACGACGAGAATATCGCCGAATTGAGCCGAGTCTTGAGAATTCACGGGGGCGTTGGAAATCCGTATTGGTACGAATATGTAGGACACACCAGCCGACTATCCGAAATCCAAGCCGCAGTACTAAGAGTTAAGTTTCGTAAACTGGGACAATGGAATGATATTAGACAACGTCACGCAAAAGTCTATGACGCAGCACTTCAAGGTACTTCTATCAATCCACCGTTTGTGGATTCGAAAACCACCTATCACACCTATCATCAGTACACGGTGAGATGTGAAAATCGAAATGAATTTCTTGGCTATCTTAAGGAACATGAGATAGGTGCAGGAATCTACTATCCGTTCGCATTTCATTTGACGCCTGCTTATTCAAATCTTGGATACAAAAAGGGCGACTTTCCCGAATCAGAAAAAGCAGGTCAAGAGGTTCTTTCGCTCCCAATCCAATCGCACTTAAAAACGGAACAGGTTGAATTTGCCGCTGATGTTGCAAGGCATTTTGCAACGGACAAGGCAACGGTTTAAATGAAGATTCGGTTGCTTGCAACCGACTTGGATTTCACGCTTCTCGACGAAAACCGGGCAGTTTCAGACTCTGCCCATAAGGCGATTCAGATGGCTCACGCGGCTGGAATCCAAGTGGTTCTGGCTTCGGGTCGCATCGCTACAAGCATGGAGCACTTTGCCTATGAATTGGGTCTTTCGACTCCCTTGATTTCGTGTAACGGTGCCTACGTTTTACATGGTCAACATACCCTGGCAAAAATACTGGTTTCTAAGACAATTTTGAAAAAAGTGGTTGACATTTGCCTCTCTCGAGACCTTTATTGTCAGGTGTACACGCCGGAGGGAGTGTTCTTTCCGGTGGAGTCTGAATGGAGTCGAATGTATCTGAATCGCGTTAAGCGAGCTGATGCCTTTTTTGTGGGCTGGTCGAGACTGACGAACGTTGACGCTTTGAAAATGATTATTCTCGCTCCGCCGGACAAAGTACGCCAACTGTCTGATGAGTTGGGGAACAAGTTTCTGGATCAAGGTGTTCAATCAACTGTATCAGAGCCGGAGTATTTTGAGTTGCTGAGTTCTGAGGCCAGTAAAGGAAAGGGCTTAGAAGTTGTCGCAAAGTACCTGGGGATTCAAAAAGGAGAAACCGCCTCCATAGGCGATTACTTCAACGATGTTTCGATGTTGGAATGGAGCGAGCACTCGGCTGCCGTAGAAAACGCACCTGAAGAGGTCAGGAATGCGGCAAAGTGGGTTGCTCCCAAGCACAGCGAGGGTGGCGTTGAGGCGTATGTTCGCTACTTGATTGACAAAATGGAACAAACAAAAGCCGTTCACGTCCGTCCATAGAATAGTGCTCAAATGCTCTATACTTAGAGCGGGTTCGAGGTCATATGATGAAAATAAGAAAAAATTGGTTGAAAACTTGCGCAGTTGCCTGCATGACGCTTGGTTTCGTTGGTGCATTTGCGCTTGGAACCGTTACGGTAACAAGCCCAAATAATGGCGATTTCGTCGGTTCGAGCACACAAATAAAATTCAATATTGCAAGTGCTACGTTAGCCGTAAAGGTGAAGGTAACGATTAGCAAAGTTGGCGGCGGCCCAAGCACAAATCTGCCCGAGCAAACGGTAACTCCTGACGCTAACGGTATTGGAAGCGGGTCGGTAACTTGGGCTCCGGGCACGTCATTTCCTGAGGGCGATTACAACATTCAAGTGGACTCAACTGAAGGCGGAACGCCTCTTCCAAGCACGGCCTTAGTGGTTACGCTTGACCGAAAGAAGCCGGAATTGGTCTCATTCGCTCCAACAAACGGGTCGTTTGTCAAAGGAACCGTCAACATCACAGCGGTGATTCAAGAAGTTAACTTGGATACCTGGCGGGTAACGGTAAACGGTGAAGACCTGCCGGACAATACCGGTTCAACCAGCACGGTCACAGTTTCGTGGGACACATCCCTAATTGAAAACGATGGTTCTCAAACTATTGCCATTATCCTTAAGGACAAGGCAAACAACGAGAAGACAGTTTCAATCAACGTGACGCTTGACCGAGCGGCTCCAACGGTTCAAATCAATAACCCGCGCGTGAATCAAGCGATTCGCCCGGGTTCTACGATGGGAGTGATCGTTGACATTACAGATGCATCCACAACTTCGGTGGACATCATGGCAATCCAAGTGGAAATTCAGAAACTGGATGGAACTTTGATTAAGCGTGTCAGCCGCTCCAGGTTTGGACCACAGGGCAGTGCAATCCGATGGCAAGGAACCGTTAGGGTGACACTGCCGCCGGGAGTTACCCAATTCAAAGTGGTGGCAAGAGTATTCGACAAAGCCGGAAATGGGCCGGTGATTCAGGAAGTTCAAGTTCGACTTGGATAAGATTGTCTAAAATCAAAGAGGGAAGGAATATCGAATGAATTCAGCATGGAAGCGTTCGGCAGGAGCCGTAGTGTTGACAATGATTGCGGGCGGTGCATCGGCACAAGTCCCTGATTTGCTCAATGCTTTTGAGATGGGTGGTCGTGCATTGGGAATGGGTGGAGCCCTTTATTCCAACTCAACCGATGCCACAGCGAGTTATTGGAATCCAGCCGGCCTGGGTTTCATTGCTCAAGGAACCGCAGAAATCACAATGCGGAACCGACCTTCGGCGAACACAACGTTAACCGGCCGTTTCGACATACCTGACCGAGATAGTGAAGGCGACTTTGGAACCAACGCAATCACCTTTGGCGGATTCGCAGTGCCAATGGCGGGTGGAACGCTTGGGATTTCATATGCACTAGGTGGCATCGCAAAAGAAAGAGCGTTTGGAAACAACCTAACAAACCCGGATGTTCAAGGTCAACTTATCACTCATAACGAGCTATTCCGAGTTTCAACGGATTTCTTCACGCTTGCTTTTGGAAAGAAGACCGGCAAGAATGCGTCCATCGGATTTGGACTAGTGGTTGCGAGACAAGGATTGACCAATCGCTTGATTCAATCTGATCAGAACAACGTGACGCTTCAAGATGTTGACATTAGCGAAGATGCAACCGGTTTTGGAGGAATTATTGGAATCCAAATTGCTCCAAACCCGAATGTGAGTTATGGTTTCAGTTTTCGGTCACCCATTAAGTTGAGTGGTTACGATGACGCACAACCGTATGGTGATGAGATACCGGGAAGAGTTCAAGGCGGAATCGCATGGCGGATTGACGGCATCCGTGGTGGTCGTGATTTCCTTGTTGGCGGCGTTGACGTCATGTATTTTCTATCTGCAAATGATGGAGATATTCTTGAAACCGATGGGCAGTTGAGCGCCGGCGTAGGTTTGGAATACAACTGGAGTCAAGGATTTGGTTACATCCCGTTGAGACTTGGTTTCAGGGCTAACAACTCAGGCGGGGGCGAACGATTTGGTCCACGTGATGCCTTTACGTTTGGATTGGGTTACCGACCCAATGATAATCGGTTCTCATTTGACATCAATGTTGTCAATGTAACAGGTCAATCGAGACCGGACGTTTCTTTTACGATGGGCTTTCCAATCGGAAAATAAGAAAAAATGCGAATACTCAAAATAAGTTGTTTGATTGCCTTTTTGTTTGCTGCTTGCATTGGCAATGCGCAAGCATGGAGGAACAATTACGAAAAAGGTCTTTCAAGTGCCAAGCGTGGGCAATGGACTGAAGCAAGAAAAATGTTTCTTGCTGCAATTGCATCTCGTTCTGAAGACACGATGGCCGGGAGTTTTGTTGGCGAAGGCGTAACGGACAGACGGCCATGGAGAAACGGTGCTCCATACACTCCCAATTTCGCTGCGGCATATTGTTCATTTAAGATGGCAGCTGAAGCAACCGAAAAAAGTGCCAGAGACGCGGCATTGAAAGACGCCATCGCAGGATTCAATGGTTTGATTTCCAAAAACCAAGTTAGCGTTGAAGGAATGTTGTTTTTGGCGGCCGCTCACGCTGCAAACGGGGACGCAAAGTCATCGGGTGCCGCTCAAGAGCAACTCAACAAATTGAATGCAGCAACTGCATTCAAAGTTGACAGGGAAATCATTGAGTATTCGGACTTGCAGGTGCTTTCAGGCACCAGCAGTGGTGCTAACCCAGATCCGACAGCGATAGCGTTGCCCGGGGTTGATAACGCATTTGGAATCATCCCGATTTTGGATTTCAAATATGCATTGATAATAGGAAACAGTAAGGGTTCGGGTCAGGCATTTGCTAATGCCGATGCAGAAATGCTGAAAGACGCATTGCTGAAACACGCCGGTTATTCGGACCAAAATGTTATGGTTTTAAAAGATGCGACTACTGATGAGATTATGCAGGCAGCAAAAGACTTAGCTGAAAAGATGCCGGAAAATGGTGTTTTGTTCTTTTTCTTTAGCGGCCAAGTTGCACATGACCAATCTAATCAAACTGATTATCTGATGGGAGTGAATAACAACACCTCAAGCGGATTTGGCGAAATGGTGGGTAAGGCGAATTTTTATAAACCATTCATATCAAAAGGCACGAATATTTTTGCTTTTTATCAAGTTGATCGGCCAAAAGTTAGCGAAGGATCCTACTTCGGTCAGGAAATGATTCAAGTTGGGAAAGTTGCTCAGTGTCATGGTGCAGCACCCGGAGAAATTAATAATGGGGCTCCGATTGATGGTGTTTTGCACGGAACCTATGCAGCTGCAATGGCAAAAACGTTATCAGAAATTCGATCAAACCGAATCCCAATTTTGGATTTTGCTTGGGCGACTTTTGACCGAGTTAGACGG
>CAZJKW010000111.1:6366-7160 GCA_964546835.1 uncultured Fimbriimonadales bacterium | reverse complement strand
CACCAAAAGAAGACATCCCGGCCGTTGAAATTGCAAGAGACAATTTTGCAGACTTGGCAATCCTTAATCCCGACCGAGCAGACTTCGATTTTACTTTGAAAAAAATGTTGATCGAAGAAGAAATTGACTTGATTTGTCTTGCAGGTTATTTGCGCTTACTTTCTACCGAAATTATCGATGCCTTTCCAAACGCTATCTTAAACATTCACCCTGCATTATTGCCAAAATTCGGCGGAAAGGGTATGTACGGAACCAAAGTCCACGAAGCAGTAATTGCTGCCAAAGAAAAAACATCGGGATGCACCGTTCATTTTGTCAACAAAGAATACGACAAAGGAGCCATTCTCCTTCAAAAAACTTGCGATGTCCAAGAAAACGACACGCCTTTATCACTGTCAAACCGAGTACTTGAATTAGAACATGAGGCGTATACGGAAGCCATCAATTTGTGGTGGAAAAAATATTATCAAACAGGCCGAAAAGCATCTTCATAATGCCGAAAATCCAAACCATCTGTTGCAACAACATCAAATCGAACGTCACGATTAATCTCTTTCAAATCTGCCAAATACTGTTCCGCAGTTTCCCACAGCCGTTTCTGTTTAGCCGCGTCAACAGACTCCTCGGCTGTTTCCCATGCTCCTCGCCTTCTTTTCCTAACTTCAACAAAAACTAAGACTTCACCATCTAAACAAATTAAGTCAATTTCTGATTTCCCGGATTTATAATTTCGCTTGACAATCGTATAACCTTTCTCCAAAAGAAAATTTTTCGTTTCTTTGACTTTGCTCCAG
>CAZJKW010000111.1:0-6356 GCA_964546835.1 uncultured Fimbriimonadales bacterium | reverse complement strand
TCGCCGCATCTTTTTCTGCGTCGGTTCCTATTCTGCGAAACTCAGACATGGCTGAGCCAACATCTCCTTAACAGGGCTAAAACTTCTTCGATGAATCGGACAAGGACCAAATTTTGAAATCATTTCCAAATGCTCAGGCGTTGCATAACCAAAATGTCTGTCAAATCCATATTCTGGATATTGAGCAGCATACAGTTTCATCAAGGCATCACGATGCGTTTTCGCTAAAATCCCCGCTGCCGCAATCTGCAGATATTTCGAATCACCCTTGACAATCGCCTGAACCGGTACCGATATTCCACTTGGCAATCGGTTGCCATCAATTAAAACGCCTTCAAATGAAACTTTGAGCATCGAAACTGCACACTTCATCGCCAAAAACGTTGCTTCCAAAATGTTGATTCGGTCAATTTCCCCGGGCGAAATTATCTGGATGGAGTGATAACATTTAGCAAGAATCCTCGCAGCAGCGTCCTCCCTTGCGCTTGCGCTTAACTGTTTCGAATCAAACACACCGGTTCCGTCAAATCCTTCAGGTACTACAACCGCCGCCGCAACTACCGGACCGGCAAGCGGACCTCTCCCTGCCTCATCAACACCCGCCCAACCCGGCAGACATTCAAGCCTCCGCACTCGTTTCATGGGTTTTTTGCTCCTCCGTGAGCCGTTCCTTCGGTGTCGAAACCAACTGAATCCCAAACACCTTCTCAAAGGACGCAACGATCGGCTCGACCGCTTCCTCAACCCCAACATTTCGTCCCAACAATTTGCTTAATGAAGTCACGCCATGTGTCCTTATCCCGCACGGAACAATCAAATTGAACGGCAACAAATCATTGTCGCAATTCAAAGCAATCCCGTGAATGGAAACCCATTTGCTAACTTTAACGCCAATCGCAGCGACTTTCTCGCCTCCCACCCAAACCCCGGTGTTTGGCGCAAACCTTTCTCCCGTAAGTCCAAACGACCCCAAACATTCAATGACCGTTTGCTCCAAATCTCTTAGCCACCGATGCAAATCCTGTCCATGGTTTTTTAAGTTAAAAATCGGATAAGCCACTAGCTGCCCGGGACAATGAAAAGTTACGTCCCCTCCCCTTTCCGTTTTTTCAATGGCGATTCCGCGCTTGCGATACTCGGATTCTGGAAAAAGCAAGTTTTCTGGGTGAAAGTTCGCCCCCAAAGTAAAAACTGGCGGATGCTCAACAATCAGCAAGGTGTCCGGTGCACCCAGTGCTACCGAATCCGCAACCTGCATCTGAATTGCGCTTGACTCCTTGTATTCTAACAACCCAAGTTCAAAGCGCCTT
Source organism: uncultured Fimbriimonadales bacterium (assembly GCA_964546835.1). Lineage (GTDB taxonomy): Bacteria > Armatimonadota > Fimbriimonadia > Fimbriimonadales > ATM1 > JAHCHL01. The sequence goes on along the minus strand of CAZJKW010000111.1, from coordinate 5,046 downwards.
CCAATGGTCACAAATTCAGAATACCGTAGCAGGAAAAGGGCATTCTCTTAACGAATGGATTGATCGTTCCGGAGAATCGAAATGAACAAAATCTCTATCTTTATCGTGGCTTTAACAGGGTGTTTTGCCAATGCTCTTATCCTTCCTATTTTTGAATTTCAAGACCCTCCGGCATCGCCAATTTCGGGCTCAGATTACATCCGTTCAAGGGAGTTTGCAGAACCCATCCGCGACGGCAACACCGTAGTTGCAACCGACTTTGTCACCTTAAACTATGAAGTCTCTTGGGAACTGAAGCCGACCGGTGAATTCTCAGACCCCAAAACTTGGCAATGCGTCACAACCTCGAATCGATGCAAAGGCGGCAAGCATGCAAATCACGAAGCGTGCGACACAAGTTGTTGTGCTATGGACACAAAAGAAAAGAAAGCAACTTTGCGCGGGAAATACAAACCGGACTACAAGGCCATGCGAGAAGCGGAGCGCGATGCAGCAAAAGGTGCCATCGCATCCGGCGGCACAAATGACCCAAGAGATTGGTCATCAACTTACGTCAACGCACTAACGCAAGCAAAAAACCTTGCAAAAGAATTGGTCACGATTCCGGTGCCTGCGTTTAAAAAACCCTGCACAACACAATTTGTTTATTTCGGATTAAGAAAATACGAATTCATCATTAACGGTTCTTTCACAAGATATGTGCGCCGCGTGAGCGGCGGAAAAGAAATTGATAACAGAACCGAACCCGGAGCAACTCACAGCAAAGTCGTCGCGGAAGTTTGGCTTCCCGAAACTAAACCCCTTCACCAAAAAGAAGAGGTAGTTTGCAGTTGCAAAATAAAAGCGGAAGACCCACCCCACACTCCTCCCCCAACCGAAAATCTGTTTCGAGAATTTTGGTATCCATACCCCACGTGGGAAATTGGAGACGATTGTACAACCGAGCAACCCAAAGAATGTACTTATGAAATGACCGGCAATGGACTCACTTCTCTAAAGTGCGAGTTGATGAACAATTCGGACGAAGAGTGTTCACTTACCATTCCGGCCGGAACCATTTGCACTCCTAACAATGACGGTTATCAGGTTATGGCAACTAAACAACCGGCAACGATAACGTGTCAACCCAATCAACATTCAATCGTTACCATTCCCGCAACATGTACTCAAATAGACAAGAAAGAACCCACAGACAATATCTCATTCAAATTCTCTCTTAGTTTCAATCCAACGCTCTCATCCGTTCTAAGAAATTCAAACGGCTCTCCGATTCCCTATGGACTAAATTGGGGTACTGATCCTTTGCAGCCATTTCGACCGGACCCTGAACGTGCGGCTATAACGCAAACAAAAACTTGGGTACTGCAAGATGCGGCGCCATTTGACAAAGTCAACAAAATTCTTTTCCCCGGTGTTACAGAAGGACAATATTTGGAATCTCTTTACGGACTAAAAGATTACATTGACCCATTTGGAAAATGGAAACCCTGCTTCGAACCAAAACTTTCATTGGGCTGGACCGCAAGCCCGGAAGCAACGGGTTATCTTGTTGAAATGGTTGACGACCTTAACCCAAACTCATTTAATAAGTGGATTTCTTCGGTAGTTGATCGAGAATCAGAAGACTGGAAAACAATCGATGAATATATTCAAGGAATAAGACGCGGCAATTCTTCCAACTTGCAAACCGAACACGTTGCAGACTTGACTTCTTCAATGTTCGAATCAACTAATCCGAAAACGCGAAAAGCAGGAATCGATTTTTTCAATAATTTCGATCCTTCACTACAACAAACCATTGCAGAAGCAGGTGGGCTCGACGGAATCGAAAACTGCCTTCGCTCCAAAGACAACAAAGAAGTTCTTGATTCTTTTAAGATAGTCATGAATATAGAATCCAGTACCAATGACCGTGTTCATATGTCTTACAACTATTTTAAAGATATCTTCCGGGTGAACGGAGCAACTCCCGAAATCAGAAAACTCGCCGGCGGCAACTAATCCAACCCGGTGTTCGTACCTATAAACGGTGCTTTCGGGGCTTCTTGCCCCGAATCGCTTTTAGTTGCCAAAATGAGCGGCTAAACTCCCGAAAAACTCGCAATGAAAAAATGGATTTGGATCATCGCAATCGTCGGTCTTCTTGGTTTTGGATACATCCAATGCCAAAAAGGCAAAGCAGCACAGGCCGCCAAAGAGTCGGCAGGCCAGAAACTAACCGCAAAGGTTGAACGCGGCGACGTCACCGTTACCGTTATTGAATCCGGCGCCATTGAAGCCGTACAAAGCGTCGAAATCAAAAGCCGAGTTTCCGGGCGCGTATCCCAATTGTTGGTTAAAGAAGGCGACCGAGTTTCCGCCGGTCAGTTAATCGCGAGAATTGACCCGGAAGAACTCAAACTTCAATATAAACAAGTGTCTGCCCAACTTCGCGGAGCCGAAAGCAGCGCCGCAAGGAGTGCCCTTAACGTCGGACTCACCGAAAGCCAAGTCAAAAACGCTCTAATCCAAGCCGAACAACGTTACATTACGGCACTTCGCGAATGGCAAAACCAACCGGCACTTTCAAGAGCATCCGTTGAACAAGCAAGAATTTCGCTTGACAATGCCATCCGCACTCGCGACCTTTTGGTAAACACCACGCACCCACAAGAACGCGTTCGCCTCGAAACCACGGCAAACCAAGCCAAAGCCATTTTTGAACGTGACAAACGCGAATTGGAACGTCAGAGAAACCTCTTGGAAAAGGGCTGGGTTTCCCAACAAGCCGTCGATAACGCATCGGCCACTTTTGCCGCCTCTGAAGCAAGTTACAAACGTGCACAAGATGAATGGTCGAGAATGCAAGGCCGACAAGCCATCGAAGCAAAAAATGCCGATGACAACGTTGCCGAACTTCGAGAAGCCCTTAACCGCGCCATTGCTACCGCAAATCTCGACAAAAACAAAGAACAAGCACTCGCGGATGCAAAAGCATCACTCGAACAAGCCAAAGCGAATTTGCGCCAAATCGAAATGGACAAAAAATCAGCAGCCCAATCGCGAGCACAAGCAGACCAAATTCGCGCCTCGGTAGCAGACAATTTGCGATTACTTAACGAAACCGAAATCCGTGCGCCAATGAACGGGATCGTTACCAAAAAACTGATTGAGCCCGGTGAATTGGTGTCTGCTCTTAGCAGTTTCAGCGGCGGTACTCCAATCATCGAAGTGTCCGATCTCAATACGCTTCAAGTCAAATTACAAATCAACGAAATTGACGTTGCACGACTGGAATTAAACGATGAAGCAACCATTGACATTGATGCAATTCCTGAATTTCAATTTCACGGCGTCGTGATGCAAATCGCACCCTCCAATTTTGTCGCAACTACTGGTGGTGGCGGAGGCGGAGGAGATTCAGTCGTCCGTTATGAAGTCGTCATCAAAATCAAAGATCCGGACAAAAGAATCAAACCCGGAATGTCAGCCCGATGCACGGTTAATGTCGAAAACGTCAAAAACGTTTTGCGGCTGCCGGTCGAATACATCGAAAAACAAGGTATCAAATACTTCGTAAACGTTCAAGTCAAAGGCGGCAAACCACAGAAAAAAGAAGTGACGATTGGAGCAATTTCTCCGCAATACATGGAAATCAAATCCGGTGTATCCGAAGGCGAAGTCATTGAAAAAACTTCGTTCCGCGGACCTCCCAGACAAGGAATGATGGGCGGATCTTAGTGAATTTCATCCAGTCATTCGAAATCGCATTACAAATGCTCCGACTCCACAAGTTGAGAGCATTTCTGACTATGCTCGGCGTGATTATCGGCGTAATGAGCGTTACATTAATCGTGATGCTTTCGCAAGGTTTCCGCGATTACATTGACGCAGAATTTAAAAAGCTGGGCGCAGACACTCTTTTCATTACCACCGACATGACAAGAAGAATGCGCGGACAAACACGCGGCGCCTTTATGTCGTTGGTCAACGAAGACGTCGAACTGATTAGAGACAAGTGTTCCAAAATTGATATCATTTCTCCGGTCTCTTCTCCCGGCGCTCTCCCCGTAAAATTCGGCGATAAAGAAATTACCGACGTCACCGTTTATGGCACCGATGAAAATTACAACGAACTCAATCGGTTTGATGTTGAACAAGGTCGATTAATCACAAATTCAGATGTCCGATTAAGATCCAATGTTTGTTTGATTGGAGTCGAAATCCGCGACACGTTTTTTGGAAAACAAGACCCAATCGGAAAACTGATTAATGCTCGCGGCATTACGTTGGAAGTTATCGGAGTTATGGAAAAACTTGACATGGGTCCCATGAGCACCGGAAAAATGATGATTGTCCCCATTACAACTGTCCAAGACAAATGGATGGGTGGTCGTCGTTTGCAAATGATTTCGATGCGTCCCAAACCCGGCATTCCCGTACCCGATGCAATGCAAGAAGTTTGGGAAGTCATGATGCAAAAGTCGAATAACCGCCCGATTTATCGAGTGGATTCGCGTGAATCCATCATGAACGTTTTTGGCAATGTCATTGGAATTACCGGAATCGTTTTGGGTTCGATTGCCGCCCTTTCTCTGCTGGTCGGCGGAATCGGAATCATGAACATCATGCTGGTTTCCGTTACCGAAAGAACCCGAGAAATTGGCCTTCGCAAAGCCGTCGGCGCAAAACGAGTTGCCATCCTGACGCAGTTTTTGGTAGAAGCAGCGGTGCTTTCGGTCGCCGGAGGGTTGATTGGCATGGGCCTCGCACTCGGCATTGGGAAAGCAACCACCGTTATCACCGCAAAAATGGGGCTTCTTGGAGGAGCCGGCATCGTAACCACGTTCCCCATTTGGGCTGCCGTGTTTGCAGTCGGATTCTCGGCAATGATTGGAATGATTTTCGGCATCTATCCCGCTTGGAGCGCAGCCAAACTTGACCCAATTGTCGCTCTGCGGTCTGAGTAGTCCAGATTGATTGAACTTTGTTCTTTGTTGCATATCCTATAGGTGCTCGAGAAAGCCATTTGTCAAGGATTTTTTTGAAGAACTGGTAGAAATACTG
>CAZJKW010000110.1:0-7162 GCA_964546835.1 uncultured Fimbriimonadales bacterium | reverse complement strand
GTTGCCGACACTTTTACCTGGAACCACACCGGAGGAACCCTATGCATGAATCCTACTGGGGCTTAGAAGAGCCACCGTTCAGTCTAACACCCGACCCTCGGTTTTTGTACTTAAGCCGTGCACACGAAGACGCTCTGATGATGCTGCATTACGCCATCACGCGCAACAAAGGCGCAGCAATGCTGTGCGGAGATATCGGCCTTGGAAAAACCACGATAAGTCGAAAACTGCTTGAACTTCTCGATCCGGTGCAGTACCAAGTGGTTCTTATAGTCAATCCAATCTTGACACCCATCCAAATCTTAAAAGAAATACTCAACCAGTTGGATGTTCAAACCGATTCGCGTAACCGGCAAGTCTTGGTCCAAGAACTTCATGAAAAACTCCTGGAAAACTACGAACGCGGCAAGCGCGTTGTGGTTATTATCGACGAAGCACACTTGATTCGCTCAACCAACACGCTTGAAGAATTGAGACTGTTACTCAATTGTCAAATGAATGACCAATTCCTTATCAATTTGCTTCTTCTGGGACAATTGGAACTCAAACCAAAAATTGAAAAAGTACCGGCGTTACAACAACGAATTGCAATTCGATACTCAATTCAACCTCTTGATGTCCAAGAAACCGGTGCGATGATTGACTTTCGATTGAAGGTCGCTGGTTACACCGGCGAACAATCACCCTTTACGCCGGATGCAATTTTTGAAATTCACAAGTATTCGGGCGGAACTCCAAGATTAATCAGCCAAGCCGCAGATAACGCGCTTCTTGTCGGCGCAATGCAAAAACTCAAAAGAATTGACGGATTTGCAATGCACGCAATCTTAAACGATATTCCCGATTTGGAGGCGGCATAACCATGAACTTGGCAGATGCAATTAGAGCAGCAAGCAAACAGAATTCAGAGCCCGCCGCGATCGCTTCGGAGGTTTCAACCATGCCAACAAAAAAAGAAAACTACAATCCAACTTCTCCAATGCCGAGCGAGACAATCCCCGGAGTCAGTGAAGTTGTTGAACCCCAAGCGGTTAGTCCAACAGTGCTAAACAGCGGTGGCTCCGTAGTTCGACTTGAACTGTTCTTGTCTCCGGAACAAATGCACCAAATGCTCAGAGGCATTCTTCAAGGTGCACATACCGTTATGACTTTGCGCGAAGCATCGCAACACTTAAGAATTCATGCAAACAGTTTGACTGAATTAGCCCAAGCCGGTGAAATTCCTGCATTCATGGTTGATGGTCAATGGAAATTCCCGCGACAAGCAGTTGATGAATGGATAACGCTTCAAACATTGCAAAACCGTACAAATGAGGACCAGAAAAATGCCGCTTAACATTTTTGCAAAAGAAAAGTTTATCGGAATTGATATTGGCCACCACAAAATCAAGGCGGCACAAATTGAATTCTCCGGAAACAATTTCAAAATCACTGCAGTTGGTTCTGTTGAAACACCCGAAAACAGCGTCATGGATGGAGTAATTACCGACCCAACCGCTGTCGGCACGGCAATCAAACAGCTGATGCGCGATTCGAAAATGACCGCTACATCCGCAAATCTCGCAGTGCAAGGCGGAAGCGTTGTCGTGCGAACCGTAAAAATGCCAAAAATGCCCGAATCAACGCTTCGAAAGTCCATTCGATTTGAAGCAGGCCGATATGTGCCGAGTTCGGTTGAAGACAGTTATATCGAATGTGAATTTCTTTCTGATTCAGATGACGGTCAAATGGAAGTTCTGATTGCTGCCTCACCAAAAGATATGGTCGAAAGCAGAATCGCCGCTTCGGAGTCCGCAGGGTTGGAAACTGAAATCATTGATATCGAAGCATTTGCTCTTTATCGTTCGCTAATCGAAGCAGACACGGAAGCGGACTTTAGCAATGAAGCAATCGGAATTGTCGACATCGGTTCAGAAACAACCCACGTCAGCGTGGTAGACAGCGGTTCATTTGCTCTGACAAGAACAATCCCTGTTGGCGGAAAAACGTTTACAAATGCGCTGGAAACCTATTTCAAACTTTCGCACGAAGAAGCGGAAGAGGGCAAAAAAGCCCTTGATCTTTCCGGAATCATTTCACAAGAAGGCCCAATGGAAAATCCTCCGCTGCGAGTCATTCAACCCCTAATTGATGAGTTGATTCGTGAAATTCGTCGCTCCTTGAATTATTTCCAAAGTCAACAAACCGGCCCCGTTCAAACGAAACCGGTCCAACGAATTTTCTTGCTGGGTGGCGGCTCATTGCTAAATGGTATGCCCGCATATCTGGCACACAAACTTGGAATGAGTGTCAACTCTCCAAGTTTTCTTGAAAATCCAAGATTCGAATTCAACGACCTTGAATTTGAAGATGACCCAAGAGTGCTTGCAGTTGCCATTGGTCTCGCGATGCGACGAACCGGCAAAGCTGCAATAGCCGCGTAAGGATTTCTGCCATGCCAAACATCAATTTAATTGCAGAACAAAGACAAGCAAAGCGAATTCTGAAAAGAAAATCGCGAACATGGATGCTCGTATTTGCGGGAACAACTTGTCTCGCCTTGCTTGCATTCGGTTTCTTCACGTTGAAAGTGGAAATGCTTTCAGCGCAACTCCGAAGTTTGCAAGCAAAACAACAAGAATTAAAGCCGCTCAAAGATGAAATTGCTTTGAATGAAAGCAAATTGGCGGAAATGGGTCCGAAACTCACAACCCTTTCAAAAGCGCGAACGGATACCCAAAGATGGCTACAAATTCTTGATCATGTTTCGCTCGTAATGCCTCCCGATACTTGGGTTACACAACTCAAATCACAAAGCCCATCTGACCCAACAAAACCCGTTGAAGTCAGCTGGACCGGTATGAGTGCACAACAAAACTTGGTCGGCGAGTTAATGCTCAGATTGCAAAGAACTTCCTATCTCAATGCAGTGGAATTGAAATACACCGATGAAAGACGAAATTCAAATGGAGTCGGATTGGAATTTCAAATCAATGCAGTCGTTCCCGGAACAGAGGAGATGCCCGCTTCTGCTTCAAAAGACAAACCAAAGGAAGGGGCATAAAAATGGCAAACAATCAAAAGAAACCAATTTTCTTCATTCTCTTTTCCGGAGTTTCTCTGCTGATTGGCGGTGCGCTCACCTATTGGCAGTTTGATAAGTCGGGTTCGCTGGAACAAAAAGTCAGTTCAATTGAAACAGAACTTGGCGATACAAAAGGCCTGTCCGAAAAATTAGAAACAACTCGCCTCGCAGCAGAAACCGCTAACAAAGAATTGACACACCTTGAATCCGGTGTTTCATCCGCTGCATACATTCCAACACTTCTCCAAGAACTGCAGCGAACCGGTGAATCATGCGGATTGAAAATTACGGGAGTTAGACCATTGCCACCTCCCGCTCCGACCAAAAAGCCTAATTCGGACGAAAAAACACCGGACAAACCGAAACGAAACGACTACGAACCACTTGATGTTGAAGTTAAGAGCGCAGGCAGTTTTAACTCGCTCATGCAATTCTTCAAAAAACTGGAAGCATTTCCAAAAGTAGTCTCACTCCGAAACGTAAGCATTAATCCAAAAATTAATACCGACGGTGTAACACTCGAAACCATCGAATCCATTTTGAATATCAGAGTCTACGTATTTCCACCAACGGCGCAACCATCAAACAATACAAATGAAACTGCGCCAAAAGGAGGCGTCTAATGAGAGACGAAAAGAAAAAACAAATCATTCTTGGCGTTCTCGTTGCTATGGTGCTTGGAATCGGCGCTTGGCAATTTACAAGTTCAGGGTCAACAGAAACCGAAAAGAAACCTGAAGTCCAAGCAACCGAAGAGAAAAAAGAACCACCGACAGAAAACCCGGAAGTTCTTTCTGCAGAAAAAGATCCATACATGTACGGTTTGAAACGAAAAAATCCGTTTCAACCTTATCGCTTGCCTATGGATACAGACAATTCTGCCAATCAAACACCTCAACCGAAAAATCCGCAACCGGTCGTAAATCGCCGTCCGTCAGGACCGCGATTAACACCGCAATACGGATCATCAATGCCTCCGTATCCAATCGAAGCGCCTGGCGCAACACCCGGTCCGAATACAAACGCGCAAATTAATCCTTCAACTCCGATGAGAAGTCCGGATGAATTTGCTTATCGTTTATCCGGAGTGGTTGACGGACCCAAGCCGGTAGCAGTTTTTACATCAGATTCAGGACACCAAAAAATGGTGCCCATCAACGGTTCACTTGAACCCGGTTCCCGAGTCGTGGGAATTCGCGACGGAAAAGTCGTGGTCTCACACAAGGGCAAGACAATCACCCTAAGGGTAGGAGGAAATCGCTAATGAAAAAATTAGCATTGCTGTTCTCTGCCGCGGTGACCCTGGCCCTGGCCGGGTCCGCTTCGGCGCAAAACGTAACCAACGTAACCACTGACGCAACCACTGATGGCGTCGTCATTACCGTCCGTGGAAATGGAATTCCGCAACCAAAAACAACGCTCATCAATGGCGGAAAAACCGCTCTTATTGAGTTTCGTGCAACTTGGGCGTATGGAAACAAATCTTTTTCCGTTAATTCAAACGGAATTGGAAACGTTCGAATTGCACAATTCACATTAAGACCTGCAGTCACTCGTGTCGCAGTTACGTTGACAAAAACAACAAAGCCAACGGTAACGCAGATTACAACCGGCTGGACCATCACATTTGGAACGGTTTCTACCACAACCCATTCCGCTATGGATGACCAAAACGCAATGTCAAAAGCAATGTCGGAACTCGGTCAACCAACATCAACTTGGGCTCCAAAAGTTGCAGAACCGGTGGTAACAGAACCGACCGAAAATGCAACTCCGGTTGTTGTTAAATCCGAACCGACAACGCTTGAAAAAGTTGAATCCAAATCAAACGTGAATGACCAAAAAGGTCAAAAACCAAAACAAAAAGAAGAGCCATTTCCGGAAAAGGTTCCACCTTTGGAACCGATGAAAATCACAAGAAATTGGACTCCTGCTTCGGACAAAACGAATACAACAAAAGTCAATCTTGATTTTGCAAGCACCGATGTTGTTATCATCATCAAAGCACTTGCAGAACAAACCGGCGCAAACATTGTTACCGCACCTGATGTCAGCGGTCAACTAAACATTTCACTGAAAAATGTAACCGTCGAACAAGCATTGGATTTGACAACGAAACTTTCCGGATATCGCTATGCGAAAATCGGAAATACCTACGTTGTTGGCACAAGCAGTTTCTTGACAAAAGTTCTTTTGCAAGACCCCAATACGTCTTCGACCGGAATCGTAACGAAAGTCGTTCCGCTTGCAAGTCGAAAAGCCGGCGAAATTAAACGAGCCGTTATTCGCGCTTTGAGCATTGACGTTCTAAACGAATCCATCAAAATCGTCCACCCTCAAGAAACCGGAGTTGACGATGCGATTCCGTCTTCCGGCGGATCGATGCCTGCCGGCACCGGAAGCATCCCTCCGATGAATCCGGGTGGCGACCCTCAAGCGCCTCCTGCCGGAGACCCAACTCAGCAGCCGGTTCAAGCACCGCAAAACTCACCTGCCGGTGGAGGTCAAGCGCCTAAGTCTGACCCAGGCCTTGGAGCTGAAGGCGATGCGGACTACTTGATTCTCATTGGAGAACAGTCACGCGTTGATCAAGCCAAGTTGCTCATCACGCAGATTGACTCTGCGCTTGCTGAAATGACCGGATTGCACATGGGCGGCGTGAATGCCGATATGCGACCGATCACCATGAGTTATATGGTTCGCGGCGGCAAAGCCGAAGATTTGGCGGCTGCCATCAAGGCATTTGCCGGTCCGGTATCCGTCGTGGCAACTCCAAAAACCAGTCGCGCCGGTCAAATGGTCGTCCTTCATGGCAGACCTGCTGAAGTCGAACGCGTTTTCCTCATGCTCAACGAAATTGACAACGTAGACGCGAGCGGCGAAATGGTCTATCACGTTTACACAGTCAAGTTCTCTGACCCACGCGCATTGCGTGACCGACTCTTGGATGCGTTTGACACGATCAACGTGGCTGTTGGACCCGAAGGCGCAACCGGCCTCAGTTACAAACCGGATGGCGCAAGCGGCGGCAGTTCGGGCGCAGGCGGATCTGCCACGGCCGGTGGTTCCACCACAACCGGAAGTTCCGGAGCCGGAGCCGAAGCAACCGTCGGAACCCCGATTTACTCTTCCTTCGAAGGTAATTCGGTGCCGATGAGATTGCTCATCTCTGGACCCAAAGCGAAAGTGCAAAACGCGCTGGTGCTATTGGCGTCCATTGACAAACCGCTTCCGGTTCTTGCAATCGAAGCCAGAGTTGTTGAACTCAGCAAAGAGGACTTGGTCAAAGCCGGTCTCAACTGGGATATTTTCACCGGTGGTGCGCTCAAGTTCTTGAAACTGAACAACAGCCAATCAAATCCGGCAAACTCAACCAAGATTGACATCTCCAATTCCCTCTTTGGAGGAGATGTGACGGCTTCGCTTGACAAACTCATCAGCAACAACAACCTGATTGCTCGACCGAACGTGATGGCGGTTGACGGACGAGAAGCCGTTGTTTTCATTGGCGACAAGGTTCGATACGTCAAGAACATTCAATCGGGTCAAAACGGTTCAACCATTGAAGTTGGCGAAGAAGAAGTCGGTGTGAAACTGAACGTGCTTCCTCGCGTTGGCGACAACAACATCATCAACTTGGAAATCCAACCGACCGTGAGTTTCATCAAGAGTTTTGTTGAGATTCCGAACGGTGGCTTGCTGCCTCAAACTTCGGTCCGAACCGCACGAACCACGCTTCGAATGGAGAACGGCGAAACGATTGCCATCGGTGGCTTGATTACGCAGCAAGACCGACGAGACGTTCAAGGCGTTCCGTTGCTCATGGACCTTCCGTTGATAGGTCAGTTGTTCCGAAAAACGACCAACAGCAAAGTGAAGTCGGAAGTCTGCATTTTCATCACGGTTCGCGTGGTGGACGGGGATGCAGTCTCCGGTACCAACAGCATGCTCCCCATCAAACACGACGACAAAAAGTCCGGCGGCTAATCTCCGTCGAGTGTTTCCCGAACGCCCTTGGCAATTTTGTCAGGGGCGTTTTTTTATTAGGGCATTTCAGCCCTCTCGTCGCAACAAGTACGCAATTGACGATTTCTCACG
>CAZJKW010000109.1:0-7366 GCA_964546835.1 uncultured Fimbriimonadales bacterium | reverse complement strand
CTCTTGTTCAAGTCAAATTAGACCCGGAAGAAGAGCTTGAAACCGAACTGATTTTGAGTCGGTTAATGGGCGACAAAGTTGAACCCAGACGAGAGTACATTGAGCGCCACGCGAAAGAAGTTACAGATCTCGACTGGCATTACTAACGAACTTTGTCTTGATCACTCTTATGCAATTGCGCTTGGACAATTTCGTCAGCCAATTTTACGGTTGTTGACGAATCGGTCGCTCGAAATTTGTTCAAAAGTTCATCAACATCATTGGGTCCAATGGGACCGATGTATTCATCACCGACTTGAATGACAGGTGCGCGGTCACATGCGTCTAAGCATTCCACTTCTTCCAAAGTGAACATTCCGTCATCGGTGGTCTCGCCAAATTCAATTCCTAACTTTTGTTTTAAGGTGTCGGCAAGGCGATAAGCACCGCAAACATGGCAAGAAAGGCAAGTGCAAACTTCGATCACATGTTTGCCAACTTGATGACCGACATGATACATTGAATAAAAAGTTGCAACACCTTCAATTTCTGCGTAACTTCTGTCCAATCTCAAAGCAACTTCGGCAATGGCTTCTCGTGGTAAAAAGCCGCCGTATTCCCTTTGTGCCATCCATAAAGCAGGCAAAATGGCAGATTTTTTGTCAGGATAATGCGTGAGTAATTGTTCCAATTCTTTAACGGCTTTTTCACTAAACTTCAGTTCCAGTTCTTCACGCAAGGGCGCTTTTGGACGATTATCGGCATCGGCAATTCTTATCAAATCCATATTAACGATCAATTTCTCCCAACACAATATCAATACTTCCGATGACTGCAACGACGTCGGCAATCATTCTTCCGATGACCATCGGCTTCAACGCTTGCAAATTCATAAAAGAACTTGGGCGAACGTGCCAACGATAAGGTCGATTCGTTCCGTCGCTAACGATGTACCAACCCAATTCACCTTTTGGACCCTCGATACCCTGGTAAACCTCCCCAACAGGCGGATGAAATCCTTCAGTCCACAACTTAAAATGGTGAATCAGCGATTCCATTGAATTATCAAGTTCCTCGCGTGGAGGAGGAACGATTTTTCTATCCTTGGAATTCCAATCACCCTCCGGCAAACCGTCAATCACTTGTTGAAGAATCTTTGTGGATTCTTTCATTTCTGCTAAACGCACCAAAAATCGGTCGTACACGTCACCATAAGTTCCAACCGGAACCGCGAAATCATATTTCTCATAACCGGAATAAGGATTTGTTTTTCTTAAATCCCAATTGAGACCGGAACCACGAGTGATGGGGCCTGAAAGCCCTAATGCCAAAGCGTCGTCAATCGAAATCTGACCAATATGTCGCGTTCGCTCTATCCAAATAGGATTGTCAACCAGCAGCGCTTCGGTCTCTTCTAATGCTTTCGGAAATTCTGCCAAAAAAGCCCTGAGTCGTGTTTCAAAACCTTCAGGCATATCGCCGCGCAAACCACCCGGAACAATCCAACTCGGCATCATCCGAACGCCGGAAAACATCTCAAACATATCAAGAATTTTTTCCCGTTCTCTAAAAATCCAAAAGAAAGGAGTCATTGCCCCTAAATCTAAGGCTCCTGTCCCAAGCCAAACACAATGCGATGCAATGCGGCTTAACTCGCACAACATGACTCTCAATGCTTGACCGCGTTCCGGAACCTCAATATCCAAAAGTTTTTCAACTGCTAAAACGTAAGCCAAATTATTATTGTTCGCCGAGAGATAATCCATCCGGTCGGTCATCGTTAAACATTTAAGATATTGCTGATATTCTCCCTCTTTTTCCATTCCTGTGTGGAGATATCCGATTTGACATTCGCAATTAACGATCGTCTCGCCTTCTAATTCCAAAACCACTCTTAAAACACCATGTGTACTTGGGTGTTGGGGTCCCATGTTCACAATCATTGTGTTTTCGCTTTTTCTTTCAAAAAGCGTTTCGGTAGACGGCATAAAAGTCTGTTTTTGCATCACCTTCCGCTCACATCTTCTGTACCGGTTTTGCCCTCAAAACTTTCTCCCGCATGTGGCATGGCTATGTCTTCGACTGCAGGTCCTTTCGTGCTCTGAGCAAAATCTACATCTTCTCCGCCAAGCCCAACTTCTTTTCTCAATGGGTGACCGACCCAATCATCTGGCAACAAAAACCTTTTCAGCAAAGGATGATCCGAAAAATGAACTCCAAACAAATCCCAAACTTCTCGTTCAGGATATTCGGCACCCGGATAAATCGAAGTGACGGAAGGAACGCTTTGCCCATCATTTACGCCGACTTTAACAAAAATTCTCGAAAAATACTTTAAGGAAAATAAATTGTAAACAACTTCAAATCGTTCTTCAAAATCACGCTCGAAATTCCATTTACTGTAATCAACACAGGTACATTCCGAAAAATACTTGTATTCAAGATTGATATCGTCTCGTAAAATCGTTAAGACTTCTTTTATTTGGTCACGTTCAACACAAATAAATGTATCTCCCCGAAACTCTTTTATTTTCTTAATTGCATTTGGAAGCGTGTTGCGCAGAACAACAACTTCCGCACGTTCGCCGTTGACAACAGGAATTGGCATTAAGAAGCACTCCTGATTGGGCTGTTCGTTGGAAGCACTAAATCATCATCATTCGGAATTTCTTCAACAACTCCTAATTTTTCTGGATGTAACGTCACGCTATCATCCCATTGTAATGCCCCTGAGCGAATAACATAAAAATCGCCCAAAAACCACAATCCCATATAAACCATAACGGCCCAAAAACTGTATAACGCCATGGGGCTTCCGGCGTCAACCCAGTCCTTAAAAACGGTCATCCAAGACCAAAGAAACACAACTTCAATGTCAAACAAAATAAACAACATCGCCGTTAAATAAAACTTAATCGGAAATCGTTCCCTTGAGTCACCAATCGGCGCAACTCCGCATTCAAAAGTGGATTGTTTGTATGGCGTGTTTTTCTTTGGACCCAAAACCCAAGATAGCGTTACCATTGCAGTGCAGATAACGCCCGCAAGCGCAATCAAAATCACGATTGGAAAATAAGGGTTCATCGCCGCACCGAGTCTACCTTTTCACCATGTATCCACCACCTTCGGGTGCTTCCGCATTGAGGAAAGTTGCTCCAAATGGTAAACGTCATGGCAAACAATCATGTTGGCTAAATCAGAGACGGTCATCAACCCCCGTTCCGGATGAAGAACCGTTTGTGCCATTTTCGAATCATCCAAGCCGGATACGTACTCAATGGTTTTAGCCCTGTCGGTACCCCATTGCATCAATTGGGCAATCGGGTCCTTGGTGGCATAGTCATGGTCAATTGCCATTTGGCCTTCATCAAACGCTTGAATTGAACCACCCGGGGTTTCAACTCCGACCTTTATCCGGGTCAGCATGATCGGTTCCCAATCCGATAGGTGGCAAATCACTTCTCGCAAACTAAATCGTTCCGGGTCTGGCCGCAAATCAAACTCATTTTTGGAGAATTGAGCCAGCAAATCTTCCATCAAGCCAACAGTCCTTTCGAGTGCCCGAACCAAATAAGGATTCATATTCAAAATCATACACCCGTCAACCAACCGCGCTAAGTCATAATTTGGCTTCGCATGGATTTTTACGACGCTTGGAATAACTCAGTTGAAGACATCAAACGCCAAGTAACCGGCGTTGGGCCTTGGACCGCACTTAACGTCGCCATTCCCGTTGTCCTGGAAGATGAACTTCTTGTCATCGGCTTTCGACCCCAAGATGTTGAACTCATGGGTCATCTAAAAATGCCCGGCGTGATGCGCGCCATGGAAACGGAAGTCCAAAAAAGAATTAAGAAGCCAATCAAGATTCAGTTACTTGACGGCATAACCGTTAAGGACTGGGAGTCATTCAAAGCCCGTCAGGCAGCAGCGGAAGAAATGAAGCAGAAGGATTATCAAAGGTCCAAAAAAGAAATCACTGCCGCTCGTGAATGGGACAATATGTTTGATGCCCTTGGTAGAGCACATCAAGACACTCCGAACAAAACCTGGCCACAGCAGAAAGCAAGACTGCTTGATTCATGCGTTGACTTAACCGCAGAAACGTTGAAAAACAAAACCCTTGATGATTCAGGTGAAAAGAATCTGGCTCGCTGCATCGAACGAATCGCACAATATTGTGATGTTCCGGGTGCTTTGGTCGCCCAACAAATCATGGCTAAATTGGGACGTTGATCGAAGCAATCGTTCTTGGCTGCGGAACCAGCCACGGGGTTCCTACCATCGGTTGCCGATGCAATGTATGCCATAGCAGCGACCCCAAGAACAAACGCACACGCTCCGGAATCGTAATCCGTTCGATTACCAACACTGTTCTGTTCGATGCACCACCCGAACTCCGTTTGCAGCTGGTTCGTGAACAAATTGATTCAATTGATTCGGTAGTCATCACGCATTCCCATGCTGACCACATCATGGGACTTGATGACTTACGTTCCATCACCGAGAAAACCGGCACTCCGATGCCAATCTATGGGCAACCGAATGTTCTCGAAGATATCAGGCGAGTTTTTAACTATGCTTTCATCCCGCCGACAAATCTCGGCGGAGGACTCCCTGCTTTTGACCTTCGTCCGGCTCCAAGTCCTTTGATAATCGGAAACTTGACGTTTAATTTATTCGAAGTCTTGCATGGCAATTTGCCGGTTCTTGGACTCCGTATTGGCGACTTTGCTTACCTTACTGACGTAAGCGAAATCCCAGAAACGGTGTTTCCTCGGTTATCTGGACTTCAAACTTTGATTCTTGATGCGACTCGAATTGCGCCGCATCCGTCTCATTTCCATCTGGAAAAAGCCGTCGAAGTTTCCCAACGCCTCAAACCCGCGCAGACTTATTTGACCCACCTATCGCACGACTATGACTATGAAGCGACCAATGCCGCATTGCCGACAGGAATCGAATTGTCCTTCGACGGCCTCAGGATTTCCATCCAACCTTAGAAATTGCTTAAGATTTCCCCTAAGGAAAACCTCACAACTTGCCGTAAATTACGAAAGGCGGCTTTGTCCGCCAAATCCTACGCTTTCGATGGACGGACATGCACTTCAGGAAGAACGAACAAGAGGGCTGGCTTTGCCGAAACTAATCGGCTTGCTTTGTGCGCTCGTCGCACTTGCGGCTTGTGTTTTGGCTCAAGTTGACGCCGGGCCGAGTTTCCTCCGCGCGCTGATTGCATTTTCAATCGGCTCTTTGCTTACCCAAGCGTGGTATGTGTTTTTCGCCACAAGAATGGTAAGTTCCAAACCAGCGGAAGCGGCAGAAGAAGAATCGTTCCAAGGACAGGAGAAACGAGCCGCATAGGCAAAGGGAGTGGCAAATGGCGCTTTTGACGAAATCAAACCTCGACCGACTCTGGCATCAGTTCAAAAACGAAGGCGACCCCGAAGCCCGCAAGCAAATCATTGAGGCCTTTGCCCATCTGGTTAAGATAACGGCAGGTCGAGTTGTCACTTCGATGCCGAACGGTTTGGATAGGGAAGATTTGGTCAGTGCCGGTACCTTTGGTTTGGTTAAAGCAGTGGACCAATTTGACCCATCTCGGGAAGTTAAGTTTGAGACTTACGCAATTGCTCTGATTCGCGGTGCCATTCTTGAAATGCTTCGCGGAGAAGATTGGGTTCCTCGTTCGGTTCGAGACAAGTTGAAAGCGATGGAACGTGCCATGGTCGCTTTGGAATCGCAGTTGGGGCGACCCGCCACCGAGCCAGAACTTGCCGACGCCTTGGGAATTTCGGAAGCGGACTTGTCGGTGCTGATTCAGCAAGCGGGACGAACCGGTGTCTTGTCGTTGGACGATGTGATGAGTGGCTCTGACGGCGAGGAGCACATTCACTTTTTGGATGTTTTGATTGACGAGAACGCTTCGCCGGAAAACGAAGCAGAAGGGCGGGAAGTACGACGGATTCTCGCGGAAGGCGTGGACAAACTGCCAGACCGCGAACGCCTTGTCATCGCTCTTTACTACTACGAAGGATTGACCTTTAAGGAAATCGGACGCGTGCTCTCGGTATCGGAAAGCCGCGTTTATCAATTGCATACTCAAGCCATGACCCGAATTCGTGGGCATATGAACAACAACGGAGGCATTTACGCTGCCTTTTAGAATGGGAGGCCTGAAATGGCCTATGAATCTCCAGATATTCATCGAATTAACCCTTATGTGAACATTGGTGACCGGGTGCGACCTACCGATCATTCCCATGACCGGAAGTCCAAGAAGGAACACGGCTCTCATGCGGAAGAACCCCATGACGTGGTGGACTTACATACTGAAGACCAGCCCGAGGAAGAGTCGGCAACGGTGGTTAACGAAGAGGCAGATGGTTTGGACCTTTCTGCATAAGCGTCGGAATTACAGAACATATCTAATAGGTCACGGGAGAGCCATTTGTCAGCCTACTTTGACCAAAACCTCGTAAAAATACTTGGAAAATCGAGCTGTTTCGCTTTGAATGGGATTTCACTCAAGTTGGCATTTGGATTTGAGGATTGTCTTTGATAATGCAGTCAGAATTGGATTTTTCCCTTTATCCACTTGAGAATCTAAACGCCAATTGTCGTAGAAGCCTAAGGAGTGAAGTTTAACCGTTTGGCGTCCACATTTAGGTATCTGCTTATTTTTAGGTCCGGTGAAACTAGTGAAATTTTTGCAAAAATTCTGTCCTTGAAATGACTACTTCCGTCAATTTTGATATCCCACTTGCCCTTTGTTCCAGTTGCCATTTTTCCGGTTCCTGAAAAAGTATTCGTTTTGTTGTAATAAGTTCCTGAAAATGTAACGCGGTATCCATCATTTTGTGGAGCAAGGGTGCCTGAGAGAGTTAACACATTTGTGTTTGCATTTACCGAGAAGCGAATGCGCAAAACATGAGGAGTATTTTTACCATTGAACGGAACTAAAATGCCGGATGCTTCATAAACACCTGCGCGCGATTGCGTTAAAGTATCCGGAACGGAAATTGGTTCTTCCGCGTCGATAAATCCTTTAGGTGCATTATTGACATCGAGTGCGGGACCTTCGTGCCAAATATAAGTGTAAACACAAGGATTCCAAATACCGCCATTTCCCCATGCTAAGCCACCTTGAATAGCAGTGATCGTAATTTTTCCACCGCTTCCAATTTTCACTCGGTATTTTGCATTTCCAGATGTGTAATCTTTTCCATCGCTTGCTCTTCCAATAAACGCTTTTTTCGCTTCTAAAACTTCTGCATTACCTACGACTTCCCATCCAATGCCAATTCCCATGGAGCCCAAGTCGGGACCAGACATGCTTGCGGACCCAGTTGCAGTCAAATCAATTTCCTCTCCCGGTTTGAGCGTG
>CAZJKW010000108.1:0-7381 GCA_964546835.1 uncultured Fimbriimonadales bacterium | reverse complement strand
TCTGCCATATCCACCCGTAGCAACAACGGCAATCGTCGAATTCGAATTTCCACCTGCATTGTCAAACAATTCGCAAACAATTTCATCTGCAATGTTAGAGTGTGTTTCGCACCACTCTTGTCCGCTTGGGTTTTGTGAAAATGATTCAAACAGTTGCGCGCGAGATGAAATCAGTTTCTCAATCATGGTTGGTCAATCCCAAACGAGGTCGGTTCATCAACCATCCATTGCTCAATGATTTTTGAATTGCCGTTGTCGGCCAACATGCAAATCGGAGTCGAAACAACGGCAAAAAATGCGCCTAAAATACAACCGTTCAATGCAACATTCTTTAGCACATTTCCAAGCAAATAAAACATCGCGCGTTGCTTTTGCCAAGCCCACAAGGCAGAAAAAGGAACGGTTAATGAGACAACCAAAAAAGCGAGAGGTTGCCAAACAGAGGGCATAGCAAACAGTTTGAGTTCCACATTTTCGCCGTAACCGAGCACCGATGCGCTGGGCGTCATCGAAAAGCAACAGATGCAGATGGCTCCAAGCGACGCAACGGTCAAAACATTGATGACAACCCGGTTCTTAGCACTAAATTCTATTGTGGCAAGCGATGCGCTTTCGATTGGAGTTGCAAGCAACACCCCCAAAAACAAAACCCAAATTGAAAACAACCAAAGCTGAGTCAAAAAAAACGCAAAAATTCCGACGAAAAGCGAAAATCCAATCACATACCTTTTATCAGGGTGCGGAACGTTTCCAAACATTCCGTTTACTGCGCTGCCAATATAAGCAATTCCGCCCAAAATCAAAGATGAAAAGAACAAAACTGATGGTAGGGATGAACACAATAAACTGTTTAGCGTCACTTGGGATTTGATTGAAGCAATATCTTCTTCAGGTTTCAAAATAGCTGTCCATGCAAAATTTCTTCGCAGTTCTCGTCGTATCTCTTGAGACAATGCCGGATGTCCAAGAGTTCGCAACGCATCAACGTAAATCTGTTGTTCACGCTCCATTTCTCCCGGCTTCATGGCTCGTCTAAAACTCTCAACGGTTGCCAATGCCAAAATAATTTCATGTGCACTCATGCCTGCTTCCAGACTTGAAGTTCCATCGCGCAATTTGCTCAGATTTAAGATCGTATATGCTTTGCGAATAATATCGGAATGAAAATTCGATCCCGGTCCAACCGAAGATTGTGACGCCCGCAAAATTAAACTCGTCGTATCGGTGGAACGAAATTGCAAAGCCAAAAGCCCTTGTGCGGAATTCCTAAAATTCTCACGAAGAGAGAATGCTTTCCACAAGACGTTCATAGCTTCAGTCGAACCGTTATTCCAACGGCGCATGCTGCTCGACCGTCGCCATTCGCGTCCCGCTTCATCCATCTCTCCCGCTTGTGCTGCAGCGATAGCGGTTAACTGTGGAAACAAGGAGTTATCCGGATCGCGCTGCTCTGCAAGACGCAAAAAATCTTTTACTTTCTTATATTCGGATGGCTCAACAAACGCATTTCGGTTCGTATTCATGCGACGCGCAATTTGCGTGCACACATTTAACAGTTCGAAAACATCCATTTTGTCAACCGATTTT
Source organism: uncultured Fimbriimonadales bacterium (assembly GCA_964546835.1). GTDB lineage: Bacteria > Armatimonadota > Fimbriimonadia > Fimbriimonadales > ATM1 > JAHCHL01. The sequence continues at coordinate 5,794 of CAZJKW010000108.1, read as the reverse complement.
TCAAAATGAATTGGACCCGTATCGCTACTTAACTCATTTGACAGAATTTCTTCCTGAATCGCTCTTGTATGGGTCAAATGTAAAAGCAGGTGTCGCGCGTTTGGAAAAGAAAAAATTGCAACCATTCCTCCGATTGCAATTCCCAAAAGCAGTCGTTGAAACGACGACATTCGTTGCGATTAACCCTCTCGAGTTTTACTACTCGGGTCAATCGCAGGAGTTGAATCAAAAATCTTGACCGTTCGGGTTGGTGCAACCGCCGTACCTTGGGGTGCAAATTCTTTAAGCACCGGTTTTACAGATAGCAATTGCAATACCGTAGCCAAAACAATGGCCGTGGTTACAGCCCCAATTAATGTCGGCTGCCATGTTGATAAATATCGCTGGAACCGGTCCTTCGCAACTGCCCCGACGACTCTGCTCGTAAAATCATTGCCAACCACAGGATAAAAACTCTCTGACCGAAGCGCATTCGTAGCCAAAGGTAATTCGCCCACAAACTCTTGGCAACTCTCGCATTCGATTAAATGGCTTTCAAAAAATGTGGCGTCATTCTCGCTCCAATTTTCAATTGGAGTTTCTATTTTTAATCTCTTTAGGCGTAGGCAATCTTTTGACATCTGGGTCGTCCCGTCAGTTATTCGGCCTCGTTTGCGGCAATCCAAAGTCCGCGAAATCTCTCTCGGGCAGCATGCAATCTTGAACGCACCGTTCCTACCGGCACATGCATAACTTCGGCCACCTCTTCATAACTCAGCTGCTCAACTTCTCGTAGTACCAATGTGGAACGTAAGTCCGCTGGAAGTTTAGCCAGGAGTTTCTCAATCAGCATTCGGTTTTCAATACTTCCTCCGCTAACGGTTTCGGAAGGGTCCAGTTCGGATGGCTCTGCACGCTTCAGTCGCAATCTATCAACACACAATCGAACGGTAATTCGATAGATAAACGAACCAAATGCACGGTCGTCTCTCAAGCGATGAAGTTCTCGAAATGCCTTTAAGAACGACTCTTGGGCGACATCTTCTGCCTCAATCGGGTCTCGCAAAATGTTGGCGGCCGTCCGGATTAATCGGGTTCGGTGTAAGTCAACCAAGTTCCTTAAGGCACTGTCGTCGCCCTGTCGCGTACGAAACACCAGTTGGGCTTCGTGGTCTTTTGCAGCCGAAATTGCTGCTTGTTGAACGCCTGCTTGTACCATTTGAACTTGCTCCGGGACTTTCGCCCCAAACAATATACACCCAAAAGTCGGTTTTTGGTGCTCAAAAGTTCAAGAAACCTGTCAACTTTCCTTAGGTATAGTCCCGCCGCAATGTCTGACCTTTTGGCAAAGTCGCTGATTCGAGACATTCCCGATTTTCCAAAACCGGGAATCCTGTTCAAAGACATCACTCCGATTCTTGAAAACCCTCAAGCATTTCAAGAGGTGATTGGCCTTCTTGCAGACAAATGCGCGGAGTTCGATCCGACCCATGTGGTAGGGATTGAATCCCGAGGGTTTATCTTCGGCGCACCGCTGGCATTAAAGATGGGTTTGCCATTTGTCGTCGTTCGAAAACTTGGCAAACTTCCTTATCAAAAAATTTCCGAAGAGTACGCTTTGGAATACGGAACGAATACGGTTGAAATGCATGTGGACTCTGTGAAAAAGGGTGACCGACCGTTGGTGGTGGACGACCTTTTGGCAACCGGTGGCACAGCACTGGCAACGGCGCGCCTTCTGGAAAAACTGGAAGCCGAAGTCGCAGGATTTGCATTTGTCGTCGAACTCAGTTTTTTGCCCGGAAGACACGCCTTGCGCGGCTACAATTACACAGCATTGATTGAATACTAAAATGAGCAGAACCATCACAGCCGGAGGGAATCCTGTTGCCGTCATTGGCGGTGGCGCCAAAGTTGGTGACCAGGCACCCGACTTCAAACTTCATTTTCTGGGTCCCAATGGATTACAAGATTTAACGCTTGCCGACTTTGCCGGAAACACCTTAATCTTAAACGTTGCTACGTCGCTCGACACCGGTGTTTGTGCAATCGGAGCAAAGAAGTTCAACGATGCCGCCGGAAATTTGCCGGACAATATCAAGGTTCTCACAGTTACAACCGACTTGCCATGGGCGCAGAAACGTTTTTGCAGCGAAAACTCGATTGACAAAATTCAAACAGCAAGCGACCATCGTGATTTGACATTTGGAATGGCTTACGGCGGAGTGATTGAGCCGTTTCGTGCGCTTGCACGTTCTCTCTTTGTGGTCGGTCCGGATGGGGTGATTAAACACGCCGAATATTTGGAAGAAAACGCCAACGAACCGAATTACGAAGCTGCATTGGCAATAGCGAAAGGTTAACTCATCCCAGTCATCTGCATCACAGCATTCATTTTTCCCCCTCAAGCCATTTCATTTTTGGTTTTTTGATTGAGTCCACGTTCAAATAGTGGTTTTGAATAGATTTTTTGAATCTTTTGACAACAATTTGCAATCTGAAAGGAAAGATGTTAACGGTTTCCGAATAAAATCAGATTATGTTCCGATGATTAGGTTCTGCAGCAAAGGCATTACATTAGAGTTAGATTTTCTCCGGTGCTATGATTCGGTATGACAACCCAAAGCATCGAGCAACGATTAACAAAGATTGAACGCCAGAACAAATGGCTTATTTTGATATGTGTCCTTTTATCTACGGTGCCTTTCCTGCTCGGGCAAGTTAGGGTGGATGTAGATAAGCCCATTCTCGGACAGCTTGGCAAAGTCACACCCCCAGTTGGATCTGAGAACTTGTTAAGCAAGGAAATGCGCGAAACGCTTGGGCTGAGTAATGTCATTCAGCCAATCGTTAAAACGAAGTTACTGTGTTTGGTTGATTCAAAAGGAAAGGTGCGTGCAACTCTGTCCACAACCGAAGCGGGAGAGCCAACACTCGCACTATACAACGCTAATGGAACGTCCGGCGCGGTACTTACCACCGTAGAATTGGAATCAGGGCTCGCTCCCAGACCGAATCTGACTTTGTCAAGAAGTCCTCAAGGTGTGTCTATGCACCTGTCTACTTCAAGCCTAACGGCCTTTGAATCTCCTGGCTTTCCGAAAGTACAGATGGGCACTTTTGCAGATTCCAAAGTAGGAATGATAATCAAAAGTAACAATTCAATTTTAGAAATCGGTGGCGGAAACAATCATTACATTCGAATGAACTCGACACCAAATGCAGTAAAGTTCAACCTCAAGCAGCAAAACCGCGATATCTTTTTGGGCTGCGGCAATTTAGGGTCTTCTGGGAACAATTGCGCGTTAATGACCTTGAAGCAGGATGAAAATGCACCATTCCTCAATTTTTATGTTGGAGACGACGGTAGGGTTGCATCTTGCGAGGCCAAAATCCCTGGAACTCTATACAAAGCAAGTCTGTTTTGCAGAACAGATTCAGGAGGAAACTTGTGGTCGAGGCAACCTGTAAGCCCCGAAACGGATCAGATTTTTTGGGCACACGCACGCCAAATAGGTCCAACACGGTCAGCACACCTTTCTGAATCGCCAAAAGGCCGTTAAGTAGAGGTTGAGGTTTACATGAACTTTAATCGTGGAATTCGTAAAGAAGGAAGGAAATGCGACCGAATAAGCAGATGGTTTTGGAGTTAGTCCCAAAAAGAGCTTGAAAGTCTTGGACTCCCCTTAAGCGTTTTGAGAAAGTCAGTAATGGAAAACTGCATGGATTTGAAGCGGATGGAAGTATTGATCATCTAAATCCTAAAAGGGCTTACAACTTTAAAGATGATGCTTTCCTTGAATTTAGGCGCATTCGGGTCTCCAACAATTAAATAATATTCGGTCCCCCGATTCCCGCTTTTTCTGAACGAAACGTATCCTCCGGTACCGTCATCTCGCGAAACCAATCTTCCGCTTATGTAAGTGTCGTTTCCCAAGTCGTAATTGAATCCAAAAATTCCGAGCGACGTTTTCTCAATGTATTCTTGCATTTGATAAGAAAAACTTAACTGTAGTTTTCCATTGAGTTTGTATGCGCCTCCAACGCCAACGGTTTGATAATCCACTCCCGAAATTTCGCCACGACTGACTGAAGCGCTAATGTATTGATAAGGATTACCGCTTGGATAGTTTGAAGAAATCGTGTAAATGTGATCTTGTGAACCTTCAAAATCTTCGACGAAAAACCCAATGCTTGTTCGGATTCCGTTGGCGAATCTTAAACTCGCACTTCCTTCAATCGTCTCTCGATAAGCATCGCCGTTTAAGTGATTCAAATTGGTGTACCAAGTGGATATTTCATAATTTTTAATCAAATCATTTTCAAGGGGCTTATTAATCTCGAATCCTCCCACAAATCCCCGATAATCGGTTTCTCTAACAAATCCCAATCGCGGATTAAATGCTTCGGTGACTTCAGTCCAATCGGCATAAGCAAATACGCCGTCTTTGTAATATTCCAAATTAAGCATATTATGTTGGCCGTATCCGGCAATGGAATCATCGCTTGCCATGTGTCGAAAGTAGATTCCTAAGGGTCCAAAGCTTTTGCCTGCCCGAAGGAGAACTGCCTTGTTTTCAATCCCGCCACCGGTCAAACTGGTTGCTGAAACTCTCAAAAACTCCGTCGGTTTTGGCTTAAAAGTTATGTTTCCCACAAAGTTTGATTCGCCGCCGAATGAATGCGTGTTAATGGCGCCAAAATTAATTTTGTCGGTTATCTTTCCGTGAAAGTTAAGTCCAACATCGAAATCATCAATTCGCTGACTGTAAAAAATCTGCGAACCGACATAATCGCTGCCTTCTTGGAAAAACGGTCGCGTTTCATTCGCCAATCTTTCAAATCGACTGAAATCAAGTGACAAAATTGCACGCTCAACATTTCTAAAATCGGGATTAATGGACGCGACCCCGGCGATGCCTTCCGTTAACTGCGTTTTGAAATCGAGTCCTGCATCATAAATTTCATCTTTGCCGTCATATCCCAAGATTCCGTACGGCAACAAATTGACGATACGGTCAAACTTGATTTTTGGGATTTCGACATCAGTCCATTTTCCTGAATCTTCAAATCTTCCACCGCTGGTGTATTGCCAAACAAATTTTCGAAGTAATCGCTTGTGTTGACGTACCACATTAAATCGTAGGGTTCTTTTCCCTGCTGACGGTAGTCGAATCACTTTCCAGGGAATTCTGGCTTCTGTTTCCCATCCGTCATCGACAATTCTTCCGGCGGAAACAAATTCTCCGCTCCACTCTCGTTTTGCGGCGCGCCCTCCTGCCAGTTGAATCTGGGTTGCGCCGCGCGAATTCATCCCAAATACATCTTGATCGCTAAAAGTTCCCGAAACGTCCAATGCAAGAAAGACCGAGTCATCCGCACTTAAACTTACGTTGGTTCTAAATTCATTGGCTCGTATTGACTTTGGATCGGAATCAAATGCCTTGAATGCAAAATAGATGTAATTTTCGTCATATGCCAGCCAGAACTTCATGTTTTCTGGTGCGATTTGGCCGTTGGAATCATCGAATGCGCCATCAGCCGATGGAATATCTTTCCATTCCGATTCATTAATGCTTCCGTCTATCGTTGGCGGATTTGCCAACTTGACTCCCGGAAAAACATTGTCCTTTGCAACCGCATCGGTCAAGAGCAGGGAAAGCATCAAAAAAAGCAAAGCAATGCGCATCAATTCAACCCATGCTAATACTCAGTGGGAAGGAATGGGCGTTGCAAACAATCTGCCAGATTGTCTTATATCAATGCATCATTGCCGCTTGATTTTGGATGTAACGTCCTTAGATTTAGGTGGGTC
>CAZJKW010000107.1:0-7426 GCA_964546835.1 uncultured Fimbriimonadales bacterium | reverse complement strand
GTGGCTTCAGTCAAAAGTGAAGTCAATTGTCGTGGAAGGAACCACTTTGCCGATTACGGCTTCCTTTGGAATTTTTGGCGGAAGGCGGACGCGTGAACGAGACAACACTCATTACGCCGCAACCCTTGATAACCTAATCAACATTGCAAGCCAAAACTGCATCGCAAGTAAACAATCATTAACGGAAACCGAACAGCGCGTAGCAAGCGACCTAACGCTTGAAAACCCAGTTAGAGTTTTGTCAGCCGGCGCCTCTTATGCCGAAGGAAGATATATCGGTGTTGCGGTTGTTGCTTACGGAGACAAAATTGCATCAGGCACGGATACCAACGAACAGTCTCGTTTGATTGCAGTTGCAGGGGCAACCGCTAAGGCCGTTAATGCGGTTGGCCTTAACTTTAATTACTTGATTGGCGATGCGATCGAAGCCGGTCCTGAGGGCTCGCGTGTCGTAACCGTTATCTTGAGAAAAGGCGACGACAGTTTTGCATCCGTTCAGGCCGTGGAGACGACGGTCGAATTGGCAGCCGCAAAGGGCGTGATTTCCATGGTGGCAGAACATTAGTTCCGAATAACCCGTAGAATAAGTCAGGTTATGGAACATCAAAGCCGTACAAATGACTTGCTAAAAGAAATCGTTGAAATGATTCCAAACGAGAATCAAAGACTTAAGAATTATCTGTCGGCATTACAAGATTCGATTAGCGAGGATCAAAAGAGTCTTGATTCGCTTTATCAGCAACTTTCCGAATACGAATCCGCATACGAAAAACTCACATCACCATCCAACCGCACTGGCGTATTCTTGCAACTTTTAGAAGTCGGAATTGCATTGATTTCAGTGGGAGACAGTGAGTTCATCGCATCAATTGATCCCAAAATCCAATCTGAGGAACTTGTTTGTGGTTCAAGGGTAAAAGTAAACGACACTTATTCTGTTGTGGGAGTTATGCCTCCTCATTCTGGCGGACAAGTAATGCGAGTAGCGGAGGTTCTTACAAACAATCGTGTTCGGATTGGTGATTCAGGCCCCGGCAATACAAGTGGAAGGGTCGTCTTACTCAGTGCCGAGTTACAAGCTGTTAACATAAAACCGGGTGATGAAGTTCGGATTGAACCAAATATGAAAGTGGCAGTCGAACACGTTAAGAAATCAGAAAATCGCGAATACTTTTTTGAGGAAATTCCGGAAATTGAATGGGAGAAAATTGGAGGTCAAAAGGAAGCCATTCGATTAATTAAAGACACAATTGAACATCCGCTTCTTTATCCCGAAATTTATGAGTCATTTGAGAAAAAACCGATAAAAGGAATCCTGTTATATGGACCTCCAGGGTGCGGCAAAACATTAATTGGAAAAGCCACGGCGCACAATATTACAAAAGCGTATTCTGAAAGAATTGGCAAAAATATTGAAGAATATTTCATGTATATTTCTGGCCCAAAAATCCTTAATATGTGGTTAGGAGAAACGGAAAGAATGGTTAGAGAAATTTTTGAAACGGCGAGAGAAAAAGCAAAGGAAGGCAAACTAGTATTCATCTTTTTCGATGAAGCCGAATCGGTGTTAAGAACACGCTCGAATAATCGGTGGTTGAACATTTCGAACACAGTTGTTCCTCAATTTTGCGCAGAATTGGATGGATTGGTTCAACTTGAAAATGTTGTGTTAATGTTAACCAGCAACCGACCTGATTACATTGACCCGGCAATTTTGAGGCCAGAGAGAATTGATAGAAAAGTAAAAATAAATCGACCGGATGAAGCAGCCACAAGAGAAATATTTTCCATTTACTTGAATTCAAAAATTCCACTTGATCCAAAAGCAATTGCCGCTGAAGGTGGCGATATTGAATCGCTTAGAAGTTGTATGTTGGATACGATTACTGCATATCTCTGGAGAACAAATAAAGAAACTGAATATCTAAAAATTAATTTCAAAAATGGAAGGGAAGAAACACTTTATTGGAGAGATTTGCTCAGCGGTGCATTAATAAAATCAATCGTAGACCGCGCAAAAGACCTTGCGATTATGAGGGCAATTGAACAACCCAAACAGAAGCATGGAATTAGATTAGATGATTTGAAAAGGGCTACTGAAAAAGAATTTTTGGAAAACGAAATTTTTCCGAAAAATGATGCGGTTGATGATTGGATGAAACTACTTGATTTTGAAGATGACTATGTTGTTTCTCTTCGCTCAGTTCGTGATTCTGGATCGCCAAGAAAAGACAATATCATTTAAGAAGTGGCATATTCCCACGCTTTTGCAATATCTTCGACCAACAATGTGTAGCCACCATCATAAGTTTTGCTCCGTTGCCGAATGATGTAAGCGGGGTGAAGGGTCGCAATCGCTTTTTCTGCAAATTCACAATCAAAAAATTGACCTCTTTCTTTTGTTATCTTAAAGCCTTTGTGTATCAGTGAGTTTGCACTCGGCGAGCCGATACACAAGATGACTTTAGGCGCAAGGAATGAAAGTTGTTGTTCAAGCCAATTTCGACAAGCGGCAGATTCCTCGGGGGTTGGTGGTCTGTTAAACGGCTTATTGTCGCGCCAGTCGCAGGCGCGGCATTTAACTGTATTGCATATGTAAACATCGCTTCGATTGAGTCCATTATCAAGGAGCGCTCGATCAAGCATTTGTCCGGCTACACCCACAAACGGCCTTCCTGTTTTGTCTTCGTTATCGCCGGGTCCTTCGCCAACCAGTACCAATTTCGCCTTAAAGTTGCCTTCCCCAAAAACGGTGTGATTCCTTCTTTCGCTCAATTTGCATTTTTTGCATTCTGAAACGGCTTGAGCGAGTTCCGATAATTTGTGAAACTGTTCCATATTTTAGTGCAGTAACTCCTCTATCCATTGAGTCGGTAATTTTGAAGAATCGGAAAATAAGTGTTCTGCCTTTTCGCGAACGGTCTGCTTGTTTTCGATTCCGCCCAGCCAAGCTTGGGTCAACTCTTCAGAGGAATGACACATCGTTAGAACTCCATTTTCTTCCAGAACAAATTTGGTCGCTTCTTGCGTGTTGAAGTGCGGCCCAATTGTCACCGGCTTTCCCCAAAAGGCCGGCTCTGCAAATGAGTGGCCACCGATTCTTTCGATAAATGTTCCTCCTACAAAGGTTGTATCGGCGATTGAGTAAAGGTCGGCAAGCATTCCATATTGGTTGACGATAACCACGTCAACGGATGCGTCCGGATAATTCAATTGGTCAAGCATGACCGGTCTTAGCGATAGTTCTGAAATCGACAGAAGCAATTCCTCGGTGCGTTCAACTTTTCTTGGGGCAATGAGTAGCAAAGCGTTAGGTTTTTGCACCTGAAATGACTTAAATGCCCTCAGGACCGGCACTTCGTCTGCTTCGTGCGTACTTCCTGCAACGATTACAGTTCGTTCCATCTGATTCAGAAACAAATCCGTAGTCCATCGCTGCGTTATGTCTGCCTTTTCGTTACTTTCATGCAAATTAAGCAATGGCGGTCCAAACACCTTTATCGTTTTTCCCGGCACCCCGATTTCCAAAAGTCGATTTTTGATAACCTCATGTTGTACGCAGGAAATCCCTGTCAACACATGGGGCAAACCCGGGAAAGGCCTTCGTTTCTTAATTTGGGTTCGCCTTTTTGAAATGTTTACGTTAGCCACTAAAGCCGGAATCCCAAACAGTCTTAAAGTTGAGGCGATGTTCAATCTTGCGGGACGCTGGTAAAAAATCACCATTTTGGGTCGCCATTTCCAAATTGCCAACATGACTGATACGGGGTTGTTCAGCGGCCCCAAGCCGACCGGTACGAGTGAACCTTCGGCTTTCATCGCTTTATAGGGCGTGGGATACTCGACCCAAATAGCCGTCTTCAAGTTTTTGTAACCATTTGCCAGTGCAGCCGACTCCAACGCTTTGCCTGCTTCGCCGTATCCGTGACCAACAAAGATTACATGTCCGGACTCGGCACAACTTTTGATTCCACCGGCAAGTTTATTTAAGTATAGGAGCCCGTCTTTGCCAACTAACCGCAGAAGGAATGCCAAGCAGAACAGCGGCAAGAGAATCAAGTGGAACAGGTAGCAGATAAGAATAAAAGGCAACAATCGTGAAGTCTTCACGGGCATTGCTTTTTGGATATGCGCGAATTGAGAATTCAAACTATTCAACTTTCTGCTTGATTTGGTTTTTCATTTTCATGTCATGAATTTTCACAGTTTCTTAGAAAAATTTGCGTATGAATGCCCGATTTCAGATTAGTCAATGAAATAAATCGAATAGAATTCATTTTCTTATTCTTAATGAGAAATTGACTTACTTTGAGTAAACAGATCCCGTATCACGTCTTCGATTTCCGTATCTTCTGTTGAAAAATCTTCGACCTCAAAGGAACTCAAAATTGAACTTGCAATGCTGGGTATTTTCTCTCTGGATGCCTCCAATAGAACAGCGTTATCAGCGATGTCAATGACCGTTGCGTATTGGGAAAAATCAATATCCGGAAGTACCCGAAAGATAAAGCGAATTCGCCTGTTTTGGCTGTAATTTGCGGACAATTCTTGCAGCATTCCATCGTAAATCAACTTGCCGTGATCAATAATTATCACTCGTTCGCATAATTCAACAACGTCTTGCATATAATGACTCGTAAGCAAAATTGTCGTGCCGTTTTTCTTGTTATGTTCTTTTAAAAACTCTCGAATTCTTTTTTGAGATACTAAATCCAATCCAATCGTGGGCTCATCAAGAAAAACAACTTTAGGATTATGAAGCAGTGCAGCCGCGAGTTCACATTTCATTCGTTCCCCCAAACTTAGTTTGCGAACTTGAGAATTTACTTTGTCCGATAAATCAAGAAGGGTAATCAACTCATCTGCGCGGCTCTTAAAATCCGATTCCGGGACCCGATAAATCTCCTTAAGGACCAAAAAACTGTCCCAGGCAGGCAAGTCCCACCAAAGTTGCATTTTGTTACCCATAACCAAACTGATTTGGGACTGCATTTCCGGGTTTCGGGACTGAGGGTCATAACCCAAAACCGAACCCTTGCCGGATGTCGAATACAAAATTCCGGTCAACATTTTGAGAGTTGTGGTCTTTCCCGCTCCGTTTGGTCCCAAGAAACCTACAAGTTCTCCCGGATTAATTATAAAATTCACATCTGAAACTGCTTCGACGCGCTTCTTTTCGGGTCGGAACAACGTCTTAAGCGCCCCAACGAAACCAGGGGAGCGGACGTTGGTCGTAAAGGTCTTGGAAAGATGTTCGGCAACAACCGCCGGTTGCATCAATCGAATATACCTATGCCTAAAGGAATGCAGGGAATGGAAATCGAATCCCTACGTCAATGAGGTGGTTTTGGGCATCGGGCGTAGAGCCGAGGGCGAAGAACGAGTGGATCCAATTCCGGGCCGTTTTTGATTTCGGTCAAATTACAGAACTTCGGATAACGGGTGATGCGGAGTTTAGGGTTTGGATTAACGGACATTTGGTTGCGGTGGGACCCGCCCGCGGTTTTGGCAAGGTTCTCGAAGCCCAAAAGGTTGCTTTGTCGCCGTTCCTGGTTCCCGGCCTGAACTGCATCGCCATTCTCGGACACTCGATAGGCATTGACACCTTCAAGTACCTCTTGGGAGATTCATGTATCGGCATAGAAGGCATCCCTGAGTCTGCGCAATTTAGATTCAGGAAATTCAATGTCAAGAAGAACTTCAGAATCTGCTGTCAGATGGGCTGGCAGGAACCGTATGGATTGGCTCGAGACCACGATTGGAAGTTCGCAGCGTTTGATGATAAGGACTGGCAAAACGTTATTGAAGTTGACGCTCGGCCGAAAAACGATGCATGTGCGATTATCGAGCCAATTGGAACCGTGGAAGGCAGAGAGATTCAGTCTGAGATTGTCAGTCCACCCAAAACCACCTGGGCAGTTTCACTTAGAGATTGTTTTTTCCCAGACAAAACCGATGCGTCCCCCGAGCAAATCAGCGGATTGGTTGGGGTTCTGTTTCACGTGAAACAATCGGGAAGCATTCGGTTTGAACTTCCAACACCATGGTTTTGGGTTCAGCCAAAGGGGTGGCTCAACGGAAAGCCCTTAAAGCTAACCGACTCGAACCATGGCAAGTTCTCAAATGGCGTTGCCCTCGAGGGAAGCGCCGTGGAAGGTGACAATTGGCTGGTTCTCGACGTTTCCGGTCATTTTCATGAGTGGACGATTTACTTATCGGTTGATGAAGTCTCGCTCAAGCCGGTTTCTGACTTTTTGGTGCTCCCAACTAAAGAGATAGAGCAGTTTGCCCTCGCAGGGGTCAAAAGGTGGGAAATCGAGCCGGCGCTCAAACGGTTGACCGTAGACAGCAAAGATGTTGATCTCTCTGACTCATTTCAGCAAACCGCTCACGCGAAAGTGTCTGAATCAGGAGTACGTCGTCGTATTTTTGACTTTGGCAGGATGACAAGCGGACTGTGGGAACTTAAAGTCCTGGCCAAAGAGGATTGCGATATCCTCCTAAACGGCTTTGAGTCGTTTCAAGAGGGAGAACCGGACTTCTGCTGGGAGATGTGCAACACCTTAGCCGCTCCGCTAAAAAAAGGAACGAATCCAATCGAGTCCGTTGTAAGGCGAGGGTCCCGATACCTTCTGATCCAGGGCGACGTTGAAATTGATTCCGTAAAGGTCCGCGAAGTCCTGCGGAAGAGGCAACCGGACAGCCGGTTTGAGTGCTCGGATGATTCACTCAATCAAATCATGCGGGCATGCGAAACGACTTTGGCGCTCTGCTCCGAAGACACTTTTGTAGATTGCCCAACCTATGAACAAACTTTCTGGGTGGGTGATGCAAGAAACGAGGCACTAATTGATTTCTATCTAACCGGCGACCTGGAATTCGCCAAGCGAATGTGGTTGCTTGCTGCGGAGAGCCAGCAACGTTCCGGCGTTGTAGAAAGCCATGTTCCCAGTGGTTGGCCAATGGTGATTCCAGCGTGGAGCTCGCTTTGGACTATGGCATGTTGGGAGTATTACGAATTTTCGGGAGACGTACAATTCCTGCAAAAAGTTTCAGATAACCTGTTAGGTCAAAGTAAATATTTTCTAAGTAAACTTATACAAAACCTTTTGGATATCGAAGCGTGGAACTTGTGCGAGTGGTCAGAAATGGATCAACCCGGGGCCGGGGTCGTTTCTCACAACCAAGCATGGCTTTGTTTGAGTTTGGATGCAACCGCGCAGTGTCTTGAAAAGGTCGGTCAAATGAATGATGCCAATGAGATTCGGGAAGCGAGAAAAAAGATTGCAATTGCCGCTTCTGAAACCCTTTGGAATCAAGAGAAAGGACTATTTACCGATTGCCTAAAAAAGGATACGGGCGAGCAATCAAATGTTTTTAGTGTGCAAACCCAGAGTATGTTTTTGCGTGGAGATATTGGAAATGA
>CAZJKW010000106.1:5321-7451 GCA_964546835.1 uncultured Fimbriimonadales bacterium | reverse complement strand
TGGAAATGCATTCTCCGGCCCCGGTGCTAAAAACAAGCCAGTTCGTTTGTCCGGAATGTCATACAGTCCATTATGAATTAGCAAGCGTTGATCACCCCATTTAGTCATTGTTTTGACGCTTGCAACACATGAACCCATTCCACCGCTGACATCCGCAGCGTCAATCTCTCTGGGCAAATACCGAGAAACAACATAATGCGGTTCGCCATTATTGATGAGTGATGGATCAAAATTAATGATAATTTTCCCGTCCTTGTTTTCTAATTTTGCCTTTGCCAAAATGCGATTGGGTTGCAATCCGATTACGGCAGATTCATTAGGTCCCAAAATGTTTGGAATAAACAATTGCATTTTGCCGAGCACTGCAACCACACAAACCCCATTATCGAAATAGGTTTCAATGGAGTACCGAGCGTTGGGTTCATCAATCGGTGCTCGCATCGTCACAATAATCTCGCCCGGCTTGTAACTCGCTTCTTTGATCTGTGCGGACAGTGGCAACCTAAACGGGACCGGTTTTTCAATCTCTATTGAAAAATAATGCCCAAAAAACTCTTGTGGCTCTTGACCCTGACATGGAAACAACAACGCAAAAGTTAAAGCAAACATCTGATCCCCGTTAACAAGACGACCGAACCACTACTAAATTACATCAGAAACAATTGGGCGCGGGGGCAGGATTTGAACCTACGACCTCCGGGTTATGAGCCCGACGAGCTACCAGACTGCTCCACCCCGCAACAGAAAACGGATTATACCTAAAGGGATGCCAATTTGTGAGTAATCGGCGCAACACCGTGATAAGCGCGATAGGCACGATAAAAACTGCTCGTATCCAAATAACCAACGCGAGCACACACTTCCTTAACACTAATTCTCGACGTTTCAAAAAGGGTCCTTGCAACGTTTAAACGCATTTCCGTTAAGTAACGTTTAAACGGAATTCCCGTCGCTTCTTTAAACAAAAACCGAAAATGTGAACGACTCATAAATAGTTCTGCCGCAACCTTTTCAACTGTTAAATTTTCAGAATAACGGGTCTGCACAATCTGCTTTGCATTTTCTACAATTTGAATGGATATTCGGTTAGCATTCGGTTTTGCACATACAATCATATGGCTCAAACAATGTTTCGCTAACTCCTGAAACTCTTCATGCGTCTCTATGCGAACACATTTTTCAGCAACTTCATAAATCCTTTCTTCAACTTCAGATAACGCTCCAATTTCTAAGATAGAATTGACAATAACCGTTACTAAAGAAATCAACCTGCTTTTTGCCAATCTTATGTCTGACCGCGAAATCGTCTCAAGGTCGGTCAAAAACTGCCGGAAATACGCTTCCAATTCGGTGCGCTGGCCCAATCGTATCATGGCATTGACTTCGTGATATGAAACCTGACCCGAAACATCTGAAAATTCAATTGAACTCATCGGCAATCAACTCTCTCAAACAAACTTATCCGTTCTTGCGTTCCAATACTGCCTTCAAAAAGGTCATCTCGTTTGTTGCGAAAGTAACCCCTTCGCGACCAAATCCCGATTCGCCTTCACCGCCATATGGCATCGAATCAAAACGCACCGTCGGAGCATCGTTCCATACTACGCCGCCAAACTGCAATTGGTTAGCCCAAAAGTCAAAATTTTCCCTCGCAAACACTGACGCTTGAAGCCGAAACCGGCCCCGATTGAGTTCTCGAATTAACAATTCCTGGTTAGCATACGGAATCAAATTTAAGACCGGGCCAAACACTTCCGATTCAAAAATCGGATCGTCATATGCCGGTTTTTCTATCAAAGTCGCAGCAACAAAGCACGGATGGGTGGGCACATTGCTTTCCGCCAACGGCTTTTCCGAAATCAATCTCTTAACTCGCTCAGCCGCGCTTTCGTTAATCATGGGTCCGACTACCGTTTCTTTCAATCTTGGATCTCCGCACGCAGTATTTAAAGTAGATTCAATCAACTTTATTCTTATCGCATCATAAACGGATTCGTGCGCAAAGAGATTTTGGGCACTAATACAAACTTGACCCGAATATCCATATGCACTGATGGTTGCTCTCTCGACTGCAGAATCTATATCCGCAGTTTCCGTCACAATGACCGGTGCGTTTCCACCCAATTCCAA
>CAZJKW010000106.1:1669-5311 GCA_964546835.1 uncultured Fimbriimonadales bacterium | reverse complement strand
TTTTCGGCACGAGTGACTTTAACATCCACCCAACCGGCGCGCTTCCCGTAAAACTCAACATTTTTATTCGCTCATCTTTTAGTAAATTTTGAGCGTCTTCATTTTCTAAATGTAACCCACTAACAATGCCTTTTTCTGTTGCCAAATTTTGAATCAAATCAATCAGTTTCTTCGTGCATAGCGGAGCAAGCGGACTAAGTTTAACAATGATTGGATTACCACATAAAATCGCCGGCGCGATTTTATGTGCTGCCAAATTCAACGGCCAATTATAAGGAACAAAACCAAAAATCGGACCCACAGGAAACCTTTTATAAGAAACATCGAAATCTATTCCGCGAGGGTCGTAAGAAACGTCCATGGAAATTTTTTCTAAAACCTGTTCCGATTTCGATGCAATCCGAAATGTCCGAATCGTTCTTTCTACCTCTGCCGTAGCAAAGCGAATCGGTTTTCCGGCTTCTGCTAAAAGTAAGTCGGCAAATTCGCTACTTCGATACTCAATCTGATCTGCAATGGCTTCAAGCAACTCAATTCGCGCTCGGATTCCCATGGGATTCTCGAATCGAAAAACGGCATTGTTAAGTGCCAACTCGATGCTGTCTTTATCTGCCGCACTCACCGACCCCAAAACCTCCCCGTCCCAGGGGTTAATCGAATCAAGAACCACGCCTGATTTTAGACGGTACACTTGCCACTCGATTCGGGGCTTGGCGCAGGCTGGTAGCGCGCCTGCTTTGGGAGCAGGAGGCCGTGGGTTCGAATCCCGCAGCCCCGACCATTTTTCAAAATTCTGGCAACTTTTTTGCCACCCTTTTGCTTAAACCCTCGTCCTGAAATTTGGGCAAAACGAGTGGATAACTCGTGGGCTAATCGTGAAAAAATCCCCGATTTCCTTTGAAGGGCTAACTTTTCTCGAATTCCCCTTGACACCCGATATCTTGTGTGATAGACTATGAATGTCCCAAGATATGGGGGCATCAACCATGAAGTGTCCTTACTGTGGCCATCAAGAAGACAAGGTCATCGACAGCCGTTCCGCAAGGGATGGAGGTGCCATTCGACGGCGCCGAGAATGCCTTGATTGCGGCCGAAGATACACCACCTTCGAAGAAGTAGAAGAACGACAACTGATGGTGGTCAAAAAGGACGGAAGAAGAGAGCCCTATTCTCAACAAAAAATTCTGGCAAGCATGGCTGTCGCTTGCCGCAAGCGACCGGTTCCCACATCCATCCTTTCCGCTGCGGCAGAAGATGTTGAACGTCGCTTGTTCGAAACGTGTGAAGGGGAAGTGCCGGCAAACTTCGTCGGTGAACACGTTTTGGAAAAACTGGGAGAGATAGACCCGGTCGCATACGTGCGATTTGCAAGCGTCTATCGTGAATTCGAAGACCCGCGTGAATTTGGAGAATTTGTCAGTTCGCTAAAAAGACAAAGAAAATCTCGCGCAACAGCAGGAAGATAAATCGGGGCAAATGCCCCAACCAGGGAGTGGAGTAAAAATGAAGATTAATCGCTTTTTCACAAAGGCAGGCGAAAGCCCCTACCAAAATATAGAATTTACTGCAAGAAAATCGGAAATTAAAAATCCCGACGGCTCTTCGGTTTTTGTTATGGAAAATGTTATGGTTCCTTCCCATTGGTCACAAGTAGCAACCGATATCCTTGCTCAAAAATATTTTAGAAAAGCAGGGGTCCCACAAGAAGACGGATCCGATGGATTTGAATCCGACTCAAGACAAGTTTTTCACCGATTAGCCGGTTGCTGGAAACATTGGGGCGAACAAAACAATTATTTCGATACTCCGGAAGATGCACAAACATTTTATGACGAACTCTGTTACATGCTCGCAAAACAGATTGCGGCACCCAATAGCCCACAATGGTTTAACACAGGTTTGCACTTCGCTTATGGTATTTCCGGCCCCGCACAAGGGCATTTTTATGTGGATGCAAATTCAGGCGAAGTCAAAAAAAGCCAAAACGCTTATGAAAGACCACAACCCCATGCATGTTTCATTCTCTCGGTCAAAGATGATCTCGTTAATCCCGGCGGAATTATGGATTTATGGACACGCGAAGCAAGAATATTCAAATACGGCAGCGGAGTCGGCTCCAATTTTTCAGGTCTCCGCGGCGATGGCGAACCCCTTAGCGGCGGCGGAAAATCAAGCGGATTAATGTCATTCCTGCGCGTCGGAGACCGAAGCGCAGGCGCAGTCAAATCAGGCGGTACAACAAGAAGAGCCGCAAAAATGGTTTGCCTAGATGTTGACCATCCTGATATCGAAGAATTTGTGCGATGGAAAGTAATCGAAGAACAAAAAGTTGCGGCACTCGTCGCAGGTTCAAAACTTTGTAACTTCCACTTAAACGCAATTATGAAAGCATGCCACAACTGGGAACCCAAAGAAGAAAAATTTGACCCCAGAAAAAACACCGAACTATATGCCGCGATCGCTGCAGCAAAAGCATCGCAAATTTCCGTCAATTACATCCAACGCGTTATCCAACTCGCAGAGCAAGGATTCAAAGAAATTGACTTCCCAATCTACGACACCGATTGGAATTCCGAGGCCTATTTAACCGTCTCCGGACAAAATTCAAACAACTCAATCCGTGTCAGTAATGAATTTCTTGAAGCGGCAATCACCGGTGGAGACTGGGAACTCAAATGGCGCACCGACAGAAAAACCGCAAGAAAAATAAAAAGCGAAGACCTCTGGGAAGACATCTGTTATTCCGCATGGTCCTGCGCTGATCCCGGTCTTCAATACGACACAACCATTAACGAATGGCACACATGTCCCGAAGGCGGCAGAATCAACGCGTCAAACCCATGCTCCGAATACATGTTCCTGGATGACACCGCTTGCAATCTCGCCAGCATCAATTTAGTCACGCTTTACGACGACAAAAAAGATGAATTCGATATTGCAGGTTACATTCACGCAGTTCGGCTCTGGACAATCGTTCTCGAAATCAGCGTTTTAATGGCGCAATTTCCGTCAAAAGAAATCGCACAACTTTCTTACGATTACCGAACTCTCGGGCTTGGTTACGCAAACATTGGCGCACTTTTAATGCGAATGGGAATTCCATATGACAGCGCACAAGGTCAAGGAATCATCGGAGCATTAACCGCAATTTTGGGTGGTGAATCTTATGCAGTCTCCGCAGAAATGGCTCGCGAAATAGGACCGTTCTCAAAATTCCATCGCAATCGAGATCATATGCTTCGTGTCATTCGAAATCATCGGCGCGCCGCATACAACGTTCCGCAATCCGATTACGAAGGTCTATCCATTTTTCCGCTCGGAATTGATCCGGATGAATGTCCGACACCACTGCTAAAGGCTGCGCGCGAAGCATGGGACAAAGCGCACGAACTCGGCGAAGCACACGGTTTCCGAAACGCACAAGTCACCGTTCTTGCTCCAACCGGAACCATCGGACTCCTAATGGATTGCGATACAACCGGAATCGAGCCAGATTTCGCACTTGTAAAATTCAAAAAACTCGCGGGCGGCGGCTATTTCAAAATCATCAAACAAACCGATCCGGTCGCGCTCGAAAAACTCGGATACAACGTCGAACAAATCGAAGACATCATTAAATACAGCATGGGTCGCGGAACCCTC
>CAZJKW010000106.1:0-1659 GCA_964546835.1 uncultured Fimbriimonadales bacterium | reverse complement strand
CTCGCCCTGGGCGGCCGCGTCATCCTGGGCGATGGTCGCGGCACTCTCGTCGGCTCGCCCGCCATCTCTCATTCCGAATTAAAAGACAGAGGTTTCAACGACGAAGCAATTGATAATCTCGAAAAAGCGCTCGAATCCGCTTTCGAATTGCAATTTGCTTTTAATCAATACACGTTTGGAAAAGAATTCTGCATCGAAAAACTCGGATTTACCGAAGCGCAGTTAAATGATTGGAATTTTAATATGTTAAAAGCGCTCGGTTTCACCGATGATGAAATCGAAGAAGCGAACGATTACGTTTGCGGAACCATGACCATCGAAGGCGCACCCCACCTTTTGCTTGAACATTATCCAATTTTCGATTGTGCCAATAAATGCGGCAAACGTGGAACAAGATACATTTCCGCAGAAGGACACATTCACGCAATGGCGGCAGCGCAACCTTTCCTCAGCGGCGCAATCAGCAAAACCATCAATCTTCCTTCAACTGCAACCACCGACGACGTGCGAAACGCATACATCCTCAGTTGGAAAATGGGTCTCAAAGCAAACGCACTTTATCGCGACGGTTCAAAACTCAGCCAACCATTAAACACCGCGGCAGACGAAGCGGCGGCGGCAATCATGGAAATCGAACCATCGCTCACGCCAACTGGAAAAGCCGCACAAAAACTCGTTTATCGTTATCTCGCAAAACGCCGACTTCTTCCCGGCAGGCGTCGCGGATATACACAAAAAGCGCGCGTGGGCGGACACAAAGTTTATTTGCGAACAGGCGAATACGACGACGGTTCGCTCGGTGAAATCTTCATTGACATGCACCGAGAAGGCGCTGCATTCCGAAGTTTGATGAACTGTTTTGCAATCGCAATTTCGCTCGGTTTGCAATACGGTGTTCCGCTCGAAGAGTTTGTCGAAGCATTTGTTTTCACGCGATTCGAACCAAACGGAATGGTCGGTGGAAATGATCACATCAAAATGTCAACTTCCGTAATTGATTACATTTTCCGCGAGCTCGCTGTCACCTATTTGGGTCGCACCGATTTCATGCACGTTTCGCCCGAAGATTTGCGAGGAGACACACTCGGTCGTCCGCAAAAAGAAGAGGAATGGCAAGACGAAGAAGACGGCGGCGAAATGGAAGATGGAAAAACGGTTCCGGGTCAAACAATCGAAGACCACACCGGCGCAGGTTATGGTGGTCCCGCAAACGGAAATCAATCTTCAAAATCGCCAACCGTTTCCGAATCAGTCCAAGCAGGCGCATCTTCGTATTCTTCAAGTTCTGCATCCACACCGCAAAATGTAACGGCTTCAACCGGAACAAAAAAATCAACCGGCGGGGAAGTTTCCATGAAAATTCGCGAAGCAAGAATGAAGGGATACGAAGGCGACCCCTGCTCAACCTGCGCCCAATTCACCCTGGTCCGCAACGGCACTTGCCTAAAATGTGAGTCCTGCGGCGCCACGAGTGGGTGTAGTTAGTGCTCCTGAAATTCTCTGCGCTCTAGACTAATGAGGGAAACATGAATGAGTTTTTGCTAGAGTGTATAAGCGAACTGATAACACGTCCAGGTCATGAGAAAGTTAGGACTTTAGTCCAATCCATCCTTGTGCAAGAGCTTGAAGCGTCAAGCAAGGATGTTTCATTTGAAGAAA
>CAZJKW010000105.1:0-7452 GCA_964546835.1 uncultured Fimbriimonadales bacterium | reverse complement strand
TCCCGAATTTTTTTGTTTGTCAACAAGATGATGTGCAAGCGTTTCAGCACATGAATAATTGACACTTCCGTCGTCATTCATCGGAGTAACCATTGCCGTTAGCAAGGGCCCCCATTCTTTTGGTGATTCATATGCTCCCATGTTTTCTCCTTCAGTTATGCAGGTGTCAAAATTCTCTGTTCTGCAACAAGTTTTTCTGCTATTTGAACTCCGTTCAATGCCGCTCCTTTTAGCAATTGGTCACCGCAAATAAATAGACTGACTGCCTTTGGATTCGAATAATCTTCTCGAATTCGTCCGACCAAAATCTCCTCTCTTCCTGCTGCAGTTGAAGGCATTGGAAAGAGGTTGTTTTCCCTGTCATCCACCAACTTGATTCCCTTTGTAATCGCAAGCGTTTCCCGTATCGCGGCAACAGAAGGCGCCGGGCCGTCAAATTCGATATTTGCGCTAATACTGTGTGCACGCAACACCGGTACGCGCACGCAAGTAATATCAATTGCCAATTCCGGCATTTCAAGTGTTTTTCGGGTTTCTTGAATCACTTTCCACTCTTCGCCGTTATAACCATTTTCGTTGATCGGAGTGTTGTGGCTAAACAAATTCATGGCAATTGGATAAGGAAATACTTTTGGCTCCGTTGGCCTGCCTTCGCTAATTGCTTTAACTTGTTCCTGTAATTCAGTCATTGCTCTCGCTCCGGCTCCGCTTACACTTTGATAAGTACTTGCAATAATTCTCTTAATTTTTCCAAATTTACGTAAGGGCGCAATAGCCATCATCAAAATAATTGCCGTGCAATTTCCAACGGGAAAAAGTTTGTTTTCCGGTCGAACGACATGCCAGTTAATCTCAGGAATCACCAAAGGCACGTTTGGGTCCATCCGGTATGCACTTGAATTGTCAATAACAATGCAGTTTTTACTTAATGCAACGGGTGCCCATTCCAATGCAGCTTCGCTCCCTGCGGCAAAAAATGCAATTTGCACATCGTCAAAAGAGTGCTGACTAACCGCTTGAACCGGAACCATTAAGTTTTTGAATTGCATCGATTTTCCGGATGAACGCGGACTTGCAAGCAATCGCAATGCGGATACCGGAAAATGTCTCCGAGATAACAGACCCAAAAATTCTTGGCCGACTGCGCCGGTTGCGCCAAGAATGGCAACTCGATACTGTTGCATTAAGCAACTTTACCTGTTCAAGCCGCTTTGGGTTCCGGAACGGAAGATGCAGGTACGACTCGGTTTCGACCCTGTTGTTTTGCAACGTAAAGCGCTTCGTCTGCCGCCTTCAAAAGTGCTGTTGGATGGCTTAGTTGGGGTGTGAAAGTTGCAACGCCAAAGCTTGCAGTAATTTGACGATATGGGTTTTCAATTTGTTGAATGGCGATTCGGGTTCTTTCAATCAATTCGGTCGCTTGCGCTTCATCCGTATCTACAAGCAAAGCGCAAAACTCTTCGCCGCCAAATCTCGCAGCAAAGTCAACTTCCCTAATTGAGTCTTTCAAAGTCTTCGCAACGGCCTTCAACACCTCGTCCCCTGCTTGATGACCAAATTCATCGTTGAATTTTTTGAAGAAATCGACATCCAGCATAACAAGAGAAAACTTGCGGCCACGTTTCGCTTCGGAAATTAACTGATTCAATCGACTTTCAAGCAAGCGTCGGTTCGGAATGTTTGTTAATCCATCGGTCGTTGCCTTCTCTTCAATGATTTTCTGAAGACGTCTCAATTCCGTGTTGTCAATAATGATGCAAAGCCCGCCATAAACAGAGTTTTCAGGCGATACAAGAGGATGACAACTAATCTCATAAAATTTTTCTCCATTTGAGATTTCAAATCTCGAAAATCGCTTGCCTTCTCTAATGCTTCTGATTTTTCGGCGCGCATTGGAAGTGATAAAGCCAGCTCCAAACAAGTCAAACACTGATTTGTCAACCAATTCATGCATTTGAAGCGCAAACAATGCGGCTGCTTCCTGATTCTGTTCACGAATTTGAAAATCCAAATCAAAGGTAAAGCAGGGCAATGGGAGGCCATCGAACAGTTGAGAAAATCGGTTGCTTGCAAGTTCCGCTTTGACCGATATTCGCTCCGCTTGATTGCGAGCACTTACGAGTTGTGCTTGTTGCGCCAAAAGGGATTCGTTTTGGCTTTCCAATCGCTTTTGCATTTGAAGAATTCGATCGGCAACGGCAAGTCGAGATTCTAACTCTTGTCGATCAAGTGGTTTGGATAAAAAGTCATCTGCTCCGGATTCCATTGCAAATGTCCGGTCGGATTTTTCTCCACGGGCAGTCAGCATAATAATGTAAGTATATTTTTCTGATGGCTGCTCTCGTATCTTTTTGCAAAGTTCAGGACCTTCCAATCCTGGCATCATCCAATCGGTGATTAACACAGAATACGACTCATTTTGAACCGCATCCCATGCGTCCAATCCATTAAATACGACTTCCGGTTCATAATTTAATGCTTCAAGTGACCGTTGTAACACTTTGGCAGAAATGCGGTCATCCTCGGCAATCAAAATTCTCATGCAGCATCCCTTAATTCAGTCTGCCGTACTTCCAAAATGAATTCGTCAATCGCTCTACCGAGTACATCATTAATTCCTTCAACCATTTGATTGGATTTGAAAGATTTCTCAAGAAACTCGGCAATTGCCCCAATCCGCTGCGCGCCAATCGTTCTTGCACTGCCCTTTAGTGTATGAGCGATTTTTGCCAACTCTGCCAAGTCGGTTCTACAATTCAATTCCGAAAGCGTATGACTGTAAAACTCTGCAAAATCCTGCAAAAGTTCTTGTTCAAAATCCGGGTCTCCATCAGAGACTGATCTCAAATGCTCCCAGTCCATGATAGGCACACTTTTTATGATTTCGGTCAACGTCATTTCGGTTACCTTGCGATTATCGGTTCCTTAAGCAACTTTTTTCAGCCACTTGCTTAATATCGTCTCAAGCTCGCCTGCATCAAGCGGCTTTGTAATGAAATCATCCATGCCGGCAGCAATGCACGCATTTCGGTCTTCTTCAGTATTGTTCGCCGTCATGGCAACAATGGGTATCGGATTTTTCATCTGCCTAATCTGCATCGTGGCCTCAATCCCGTCCAAAATCGGCATCTGAACATCCATCAATATCAAATCATAACTGCCTGAACTAATTTCTTGAATCACTTCCGAACCATTATCAACACACTTAACACTAAAACCAACTGACTCAAGCATTTTTTTTGCAACTTTCTGATTAATCAAGTTGTCATCCGCAATCAATAGCCTGCAATTTCGTCTTAACGTTGATTTCTGTATCTTTTTCGTACGTTTGCCAAAGATGGCAGACTCAACTTTCAATGGCGTTGCGGGTTTCAAAATTGCTGTCTTGGCTTGATCCGGAAATGGATCTCTCTCTCCAGGTCTCATTAATCGAAAGATCTTACAATGAATATTAATCGGACGATTGTATGGAATGAGTTCCGAATCAACGAACAACATGTCAATGGCTTTGAAATTCTCAATATCTTCCGAACAACTAATTTCAGTAACTGCAATGCCAAAATACTCTAAATACTCGCGTACGATCTTTCGTCCAAGTGGCGATTTTCGACAAACCAAAGCGGTCTTATTCAAAATCGGCTTTTGAATGAATTTCGACTCGGTCAATACTGGAATCGTCAATTCGAACGTACTACCTTTGCCAATTTCGCTCGAAACCGAAATCGTCCCGCCCATCAATTCCGCCAACTGCTTGCAAATGGCAAGCCCCAGTCCGGTTCCTCCGTAATGACGCGATGTTGAATCGTCTACTTGAGTAAAGGATTCAAAAATTGCCCCAATTCTGTTGATTGGAATCCCAATTCCAGTATCTTCAACTTTAATTTTCAATTGATGTTTGTCTTTGTTTATTTCTTCTGTCGAAACCTCAACAAGTGCGTAGCCTGAATCTGTAAACTTTATTGCATTGCCCAACAAATTCGTTATGATTTGTGAAATTCGAGTGGAGTCACCAACGACGATTTCCGGCACATTGGGGTCAATTCGACAGAAGATGTCCAATTCTTTTTGATTGCTGGCGGCAGAAACCAAATCAACGATTCCTTCTACTGTTTTGCGAATATCAAATGGAATGGATTCAATCGTCATTTTTCCGGCCTCAAGTTTTGAAGCATCCAAAATATCGTTTATGACGGCCAACAAAGACTTAGCACTTGAACGAATCGTGACTGCATGGCTCAGTTGTTCATCACTCAATTCCGATTCCATCAAAAACCCTGACATTCCAATAATCCCGTTCATCGGAGTTCTCAATTCATGGCTCATGTTTGCAAGGAATGCGGATTTAACTTTCAATGCCGCGACCGCTTGGTCCCTTGCTTCTGCCAATGTCTGCAAGTTCCTAAATCGAGTCAGCGCAATTTCCGCAACTTGCGCAGCGGCAGAAAGTTGACCAAATTCAAAGGCCGTTCGATTTTTGTCTTTTGGATTCTCAACCAAAAGCGCACCCATCACTTCGCCATTGATTGAAACAATCGGTTCGCACCAAATTTCCTTCGCGCCAAAAACACTTAGCTCTTCCAATGCGCAATCCGCGGAAAAATTCACCGCAAGTGATTCGCGATAAACCGTACTCAGAATTTTGTTGCCAAAAACCGGAATCGCTTCGCCCCAGCCAATAATCAAAGTCCCGGCAGCGGCTTCAACCTTAAATTTTCCATCTCTAAAAACTGCCAGCGCAACCCCGGTTTCAATTTCGGAAACCTGCTCGCAAATTCTTTGCAACACCGCATCGCAGTCTCGTCCCATTGCAATCATTTCAAGTACGGTTTTCTGATTTTCAAGCGCTTTATCTGAAAGTTCTTTTTCATGCTTCGCTTTAACGGCAACCAGTTTCCCAAAAAACACGCCGACGCCCAAAGCAAGCGACAATAACGCGGCAACAATCAGACCGATAACTGCGCTCTTTTTCATTCCCGATAACCGGTCCATATAATTCGCAGCAGACAAATCAATTCCAACAATTCCAATCGGCTTGCCCTTGTTGTCATAAAATGGCGCATATCCGCTGATAAAAGTGCCCCAAGTATCTTTGTACGGTTCTGCGTCTGCCGTGGGTACTTTTTCTTTTAATGCGCGCAACAATTCCGGACTTGGATCCGGGTATTCGTCCATGACGTTTGATTTATCTTCAACGCCGTCATGGTCTGCGTCTCCCGCAGGTGTCGGGTCTAAAACAAAATAAACCTTTTCATCTTTTAAAATGCACGTGTAAACATATCGAATGTCATCTTGTGAATTTAATACTTTTGAAAGCGGTTGAATTGCACTCCAATATTCCTTACTCTCTTGCATTGAAGAACTGTTTATTTTTTTGTGAAGTTCGCCGTCAACAATCGCACCGGCACTCGCTGCAACCCGCATTAAGTTTTCACGAACTTCATCTTTCAAAGCATTAACCGAATTTTGATAAACAAAAAGCCCGGTCAAAAAACAAGCCGCAAAAACAAGCGCACCGGCACAAACACCGGCAATCGCTGCGCGCTTAATCTGCAAAAACCGTAAATTCAATCAGTGACCCTAAAGAGATTATCGGCACGTCACCGACCCCCTCTAAAGGGCAGAATTTGAACTTAAATGTCTGCCGAAAGCCCTTGCGCCATCACGATTTCGCGAGCGTGGTTCACGGTAAATGCAACCCGGTGCGTTACCGATTCCAGCAGCCCTTCCGCTGATGGATGGCCGTTTCCGGAGTTCTTAACTCCGCCAAATGGCAAGTGAACTTCAGCACCAATCGAAGGCAGATTCACATATCCCAAACCATATTCGGCATGGTCGCGAACGTATCGCCATTTGCGATAATCTTCCGTAATCACAGCCATTGCCAAACCGTAATCCGTGTCGTTATAAACGTTGACTGCTTGCTCCAGTCCGTCCACCGGAATAATCGCAACGTGCGGACTAAATGCTTCTTCGCGCAAACAAAACGTACCGGGACGATAATCCATTCGATAAATAAACGGTGATACAAAATTGCCGTGTGCATAATCGCCGTCGGTCAATGCGCCTCCGTCACGCAAAACTTTTGCGCCTTCCTCTTTTGCTTTTGCGTTGTGATGCAAAAACTTGTCAATTCCTTGCGGATTAATCAGCGGCCCCATAAAAACATCTTCGCTCAAACCGTTACCGATTTTGATTCGGTCTGCCATCGCCAAAAATCGTTCGGTGTATTCGTCAACCAATTTTTTGTCAACAATAATTCGGTTACTGGTAACACATCGTTGTCCCGCAGTCTTAAATGCGCTCAAAACTCCGGCAGGAACGGCGATATTCAAATCCGCATCTTCACAAACGATGACGGCGTTCTTTCCGCCCATTTCCGTCGCAACAAATTTGTGCGCTTCGGCTGCGGCGTTTCTTTGCACCAATTTTCCAATTTGATAAGACCCGGTAAATAGCAAAACGTCCACGTCGTGATGCCGCGCCAATGCATCGCCGGCGGATTCGCCCTGACCGTGCACCAAATTAATCACGCCTTTCGGAAAACCGGCTTCCTCCATTAATTTGAAAAGATAATCGCAACAAAGCGGCGTCTCTTCGCTCGGTTTCAAAATAACCGTGTTGCCAGAAACCAGCGCGGGAGTCATTTCCCAAAGCGGTATCGCCATCGGAAAGTTCCACGGCGAAATACAAGCCACCACGCCCTTCGGTTTGCGCCGAATATAAGCGTCTTTGTCCGCAATTTCGCTGCTAATGCAAAGCCCAACCGGCAATCGCCCCAGCCCTGCAGCGTACTGAACCATGTGAAGTGATTCAACAGCATCGGCGCGACCTTCATTAATCGGTTTGCCGCACTCGCGCGTAATCAATCGGCTCATCTCTTCCAGATCGCGCTTGATTAACTGAGCGAAGTTGTCAAGAATCTCGGCGCGACGGACCCAACTCAGCGCCGCCCATTTGGGAAACGCAGCACGCGCGGCTTTGACGGCGGCATCCACATCTTTGGCGGTGGATTCAGGAACCGAACCGATGATTTCGCGGCGGTCGGCAGGGTTAACCGATTCATACCTTGCGCCGGATTCCGACTCGCACCATTCGCCGTTGATAAAATTCAGCCCGTGCATCGGGGTCTTGGTTTGGGTCGGATGAGAACTTGATTCGGTAACACTTGCCATGCCCAAATTATACCGTTTGAACTTGAAACGAGGGTTTCATTCGGTTCAAGGAGGTTAGGAGAATGGCTGAAACATGCGTCCCAGTATTTCTACCAGTTCTCAAAAAATATCCTTGACAAATGCCTTTCCCGAGACCTATAGGGTGTGAATACAAAATTGATAACGGCCCTCGCCGGGGCACAAAAGACATACAACCACCTGAGGTGGCTCCCGAAGCAATTGAATCCCGGAACACTTAAACCCGAACCTTCTCGTCTAAAATCCAGAGAGATGGAATCAG
>CAZJKW010000104.1:0-7771 GCA_964546835.1 uncultured Fimbriimonadales bacterium | reverse complement strand
TGCATTGATGTTGGTGAAACGACCGGCGATGTACCATTGATCGTCAGTGTCACAGGGTCACCCGTTTCTTCGGCAGATGGATTCAAAATTCCGATCAACTTATTGTTATCGCTTGTCGCCAAACTTGCCAGGTTTCCGCTAACCGGTAGTCCCGGTCCCCACAAAAATGAAGTCGGTGCAACGGTAGTCGGCCCACCCGAATTGACGGTGAAACTTGACGTTACAAACTGTCCGTCAGGATTGGTGATTGTGAGCGTCCTTGCTCCCGTTGCTGCACCGGCAGAAATCGAAATGTTGATTGTCACTTGCGTATCGCTATTGCGTGCCACGCTGTTTACCGTGATTCCCGTACCACTGAAAGATGCGGTCAACCGTTGTGTGTAAGATGCATCCGTATCAAAAAATGCAGTTGCATTTGCCGAAGTTCCGGTAACAACCACATTCAAATTCGAGACACCTTGATTTCCATTATTAGGTGCAACCGAATTAATCGTTGGCGGGGCAGGCGCATTGATTTTAATCACGCGAACTGCCCATGAATTGTTTGCATTGCAATACTCTTGGAAAGTCCACATGGTCATGTCATCCGATGGGTCAACACAAGTTGCCGAATAATCACCCCATCGTTGAGGTGGACTCGCTTCGACGTTATAGGTTCCGCCGGAAGCCTGGGCTAACGTTGATGCTTGAATCGTTCCAAGAGCGTCGGTGCTCCATCGTCCCGCAATTCCAATGCTCGCTCCCAAAAGCGCTCCCGATTCAGTGAATCCCATCGCAAAATGTCCTTGTCCCGATTTCGCAATTGACGGAATCGTGTAAAAGCGAGGATTCGATGCAGCACTGTCAAACAAAGTTGCAGTTTGAACGAGTGTCCAAGTACCCGTTAAATTCCCAACTTCGTAAAATCTCGACCCGTTTCTTCCACCACTGTTTGATGCAACACCTGTTGAGGTGACTTGAAGATTGTGAGCGGTTACCAATGTCCTAACTCCGGTATTGCGATTCAATCGAATCATCGCTTGATACAGTCGGTCGTCCAATGCGTCGAGAGCAGCCGTACTTCCTTGAGCCAAAGTATTCATCGGATAAACCGTCGCTGGAATCACCAAAACTGTATTACCACCAAGTGTTGGAGCACCACCGGGATTGGAAATTCGACGATAAATCAATTGTCCAAAGTTAAATGCATCAACACCTAAAATGTATCCTTCCGTTTGAGTGGAATCATCGCTGTCGGCTCCTCTTGGCGACATCGGGCCATCCGGGCTTACCCAAAGCGTCCTAAACGCAGTTACCGTTAACACAGATGCGATCAAGTCTGACTTTCGTATTACAAACATGGTGCCGTTAACCGTGTTATTCGTTCTAAACAAATTAACTCCAATATAAACAGCATTATTATCAACTGCCAATGTGCAGTAATCGGCAAAACCACCGGCATCTAACCCGGCGGCCCCAATTGAATCTTGTTGAAACTGAAAGAAAGTAAAACTTGCCGTCCCGGTAATCGTTCCTGTTCCGCTAACTGCTATCAATATCCGATTCGGCTGATTCGTCGTGATTGCACAAACAAAAAACCGACCTGACAGTCGGTCATATCGAACGACCGGGTCGGAAACTCCCGCACCTCCTCTTACTGAAGTGAAAAAGGTATTCATCGATACATTCAGCGATCCCAATACACCCGCTTTGCTAAACACTTTGATTCGACCATTGGTCGCCACCAAAATTTGGGTTTGGCTAACTGCTCCAACGGTATCGGGAGGAATGGCACCGGACTCAGACACTTGAATCCCAAGAAAACTTGTTCCAAGGGTTTGGGGCAAGTACATTCCCGGCATCATTCGCGGCCGAGTGTTAAAGAAACTCCTTCCTTCCGTGCGGACAGGGGTTCTTCCGGAAGTTGAAGGTGGCCAACTTGAAATCCACGGCGAACGTGGGTCAACGGGCAATTCGGAACGGTCAATTTCGCGTTCCTTATTTTTGGATGGGACCATGTTGTTCGGGTCAAAGTTAACGGGTTCATCCCGCTTCATGATCTCATCGACGGTTTCGGTGATACCTCTACCGGCAAATTGAGGTCTTGGAATTCCTTCTTGAACGCCCAAGCCCAAAGTCGAAATTGGAGCCGAAATTGAACAAACGAAGGCACCAACCAAAATGAAAGAAAAAAGAAAACGCTGACTCTTATTCATGTCCCACCTGAAAACGAACAAAACCCCAAAGCGGGTTTTGAGTTGCAAGTATGACGGCAATCTTCGAGCCAATCGTTCAAAACAGAAACTAACTCTAACAAATACGGGCTACGGCTTTCCGTACCATTCCCTATATCCTTTGTATGCCATAAACGGTAGCCGAACTGCATAGTAACCGGCAATGCCGGATGCAGTTCGAACAACCGAGAACGGCCTCGGCTTTGCGACCGTTTGCGTCGGCTCTCTCCAAATACGGTCCGCTTCTTCATAGGCACGGCGTATTCCGTGTTGCCTTGCAAACTCGCCTAAATGCAGTCCAAGTGGCTTTTCAATCCAATCAAATGGGACATTGATTGCTTCTTTCATTTCAGTTGTGAGCGATTCAACAAATTCAGTCTTGCCTTCAACCGTCCATCGTTTCCTTTCTTCGTTATATCTATCTCTTGAAAAAGGAAAACGAGTTTCCAATTCGGCAATTTTTTTAACGGCGTCCAAAATTGCATACAATCGGTCCAATTCCGGAATGGGGTCGAAAATTCGCATCTCAATTGTGCCCAATCGTTTGCTAACAATCACATCTTGAAATCGGTACTCGATATCTTCGCGAAGCGGCCCAAGTAATCCCTTTTGGGCCATTCGATAACTAATTCCGAACGGCTTTCCTTCAGCCCAAGGACTGTTCGCGGCGGCAACCGCCAAAACGGGCGCAAAATAACACAAATTAGAATAAACACGCTCTCTTTCATTTCGCGGAACACCGATATGAACGTGCGATGAGGCAGTATTCGTAGGTGAGCTGATACTGAATAGAGCACCCACCGGAACCACAATGGCAAACTGCGCCGCCTTTGCAAAAGCGGTTCTGCGTTCTTTCAAATCTTGAATAAGTTCATCCGGTGAATCATGCTTTCCGGTTGCAATTTCAACGCTTCCCATGAAGCATTGCTTTCTATCTTCACCCTTTGAAAAATTCGAAGCCGTGTATTTCATATACTTTTTTGGATTCGACCAATAAAGTTTTCTCAAATAATCTAATGACTGGAGAGTAGGTGTCATCCTCCCTTTTTCAAGGATGAACACCTCTTCTTCCACACCAATAGTTGCTGAAAATTTTGACAACGCTTATCTCGAACCTGGGATGCAAAGACAAGACGAACTGATAGTGATGTCAGCACCGTTCCAAGCGGTTTGAAATGCTTGACCAAATTTTTCGGATTCTTTCAATTTCCCCATTTTTTTGTATGCGGTCGAAATGCCATAAAGCGACCAACCATTGTTAGGAAGTTTTTTCAAGTCCTCCTTGAAAACTGCAACGGCGTCGTTTAAGCGGTTCATTTTTAACAGCAACGCTCCCAATGTATGGCGCGTGGGTTGAATCCAATCGGGTGGTTCGTCATAACGCAACTGGTCTTCTGCTTTAACTGCCATTGTTAAATGTTTCACTGCGGAATCATATTTTTTCTCTGCAACTAATAACTCTCCATTCATCAAGTGCGTAGCAGTCGTCAAAACATCTTTTGCTATGTTATTACCAAAAGTTTGGTCTGCGGGCACCTTTGTTCTTGAATCGTAAAAAAGTGCCTGTTCCATTCTCGCATTTTTTGCATCGCCTTTGGCCGCAAAAGCAATGCAACGGGCAGCATGTCTTAAAGTTCTAGAAAGCGGAAACTTTTCCGAAAACTCGGGTGCTGCAAGAACTTCATCCCACAACCCAAAACGGACTCTAACCTCAATTGGCATTACAAGATAACCGTCAATCAAGGGCGCGGCATATTCCAAAAACTCTTCTGGAATCTTGGCAATCATTTCATCAATCGCCTTTATCGAAATTTTGCTCCTTCCAATCATCATTCCTGAAAACGCCAACATATGTCGGTTGTGGGCCATGTAGACAGAATAGAATCCTTGTGTAGGTCTGATTTTTCGATAATTGTCGTCAGCAACGATCGCCTTTTGATTCGCCAAAATCGACTCCCTCCATTGCCCCACACGAACATCAATGTGCGAAGGCATATGGACCATATGACCTAAGGCTGGCTGCAAATTGCGTAACTGGTTGGCTGCTCGTAATGCCTTTTCCGGATTTTTTGAAGCTTCAAAAGCAAGTATATACAGGTGAAGCGCAAGCGGGTGTGTAGGATTTAATTGAATCACTCTTTCAAGCGTTCTAACTATTTCCAGTGTGCCCGGTTGCGGTTTTCCATCAGGTTTCCACAAATCCCATGGGCGCAAATCCATCATTGACTCGGCGAAAATCGCGCCGACATCGGAATTCGAATAATTCCGCTTCCAAACACTTCGCATCTCATTTGCAAATGCAATGTCAAGCGGTTTTCGATCTTCTGGTTGTGGCATCGCATATCTCTTGCTTGTTGCAAAAATCAAATCTTTTTCTAATCGGCTTGCTTGATTCGAAAACTTCTTGGCTTCTTGAATCGCATCCCATGCTGCTTTTGCATGGTCTTCGTCTACAACAGGATTATTGATATGGGGTCCGTTGGCCATAGCAATTCCCCAATATGCCATGGCAAATTCTTTGTCTGCTTCCGCTGCGGCAGTAAAGGATCGAATTGCCTCATCATGATTGAATGCATACAAAAAACAAAGTCCCTGGTCAAAGAATTTTTGAGCCGGCGCTGAACGCGTACTTGTCTTAAAACTGTGGCTGCCGAGACCTTCAAAAACCGTCGGCGCCTGACTTGGCGCAAACAACAGGGTTGATAGCGAAATGATTAATCCGAGCATAGATTTATCGTAGCACAACTCCTTTTCTGATTTTACAAAATCGGCCATACTGCGCATCCGATGCTCCTGGGAACTCAACGAATCAATGAAAATGGCCATCTCGAAATTGGCGGTTGCGACGCCTTGAATTTGGCAGAAGATTTTGGGACACCTCTAATTGTTTATGATGAAGTCGCAATTAGAAACAGATGCAGAGAATATAAGTCGGCTTTTGAAAGGGAATATCCGGATTGCCAGTTTAGCTATGCAGGTAAAGCATTCATTTGCAAAACCATTTGCAAAATCATGGAGCAAGAGGGTTTTCACTTAGACGTTGCATCTTTAGGAGAAATGATGACCGCGATTTCTGCTGACTTTCCGGTTGAAGAAATCACATTTCACGGAAACAACAAGTTGCAATCGGAAATTGAAACAGCGATTGATTACAACGTTGGTTGCATTGTTGTAGACCATTTTGAAGAAATAAACGTCATCAACCGAGTCTGCAAGTCAAAAAACAAAGAAATTGATGCGTTGATTCGATGTACTCCGGGAGTAGATCCTCATACACATAAGGCAATCAGCACAGGCCAAGCGGATACAAAATTTGGATTTAATATCGGCGATGGTTCGGCAATCAAAGCGATTTCGGAAGTGCTGCAGTCCGAGCATATCAATTTTCAGGGAATCCATTGTCATGTCGGTTCACAATTGCTTGATGCAGAGTCACATCAATCTGCTTCACAAACGATGGTTAGTCTATTAATAGACATTCATGAGAAGTTTGGTGTGACTTGTAAAAAACTAAACATCGGAGGAGGACTTGGAATTCGATATAAATCTGAGGACAACCCACCAACCGTCGATGAATTTGCAAAAATAATCTGTAACATCATTAAGTCCAATCTAAGCGAGAAAGGAATTCCACTTCCAACTTTGCAACAGGAACCGGGACGCTCTATCATCGGAGAAGCCGGAACAACTCTGTATCGAGTTGGTGCCAAAAAAACAGTGCCGATTTTGGAATCTCCGGGTGTAAGGCATTACGTTTCGATTGATGGTGGTTTATCGGATAATCCAAGACCACAACTGTACGACGCAGTTTATCAATTCGTGGTTGCCAACAAAGCAAACGAAGAAAAAACGGAAACAGTAACCCTTGCAGGACGCCATTGCGAAACAGACATTCTGATTTGGAATGCAAGAACTCCGAATATCGATATCGGCGACATCATTGCAGTTCAATCGACGGGTGCTTACAATTATTCAATGGCAAGTAATTACAACCGATTTCCAAAACCGGCGGTCATTCTTGTGAATAATGGAAACGCTGAAGTCATCGTACGGAGAGAGACAATTGACGAAGTAATCCGATTAGACAAGATTCCGGAGCGATTCCAATAAGCTATTCGAGCGATTCTTTAACTCGTTGAGCAAGTTTTTCTG
Source organism: uncultured Fimbriimonadales bacterium (assembly GCA_964546835.1). Classification (GTDB taxonomy): domain Bacteria; phylum Armatimonadota; class Fimbriimonadia; order Fimbriimonadales; family ATM1; genus JAHCHL01. The sequence continues at coordinate 1,406 of CAZJKW010000104.1, read as the reverse complement.
TCATCGTCGGAACTGCCGCAATTTCTTGTGCCGTTGCTCTTCGAATGCCTTCTACCGAACCAAAGGTGCGTAGCAATAATCTTCTCCGACGAGGACCAACTCCCGGAATTTCTTCTAATGGAGAACCGAACATTCTTTTGTCTCGCAATTTTCGGTGATAGGAAAGTGCGAATCGGTGGGCCTCATCTCTTAATCTTCTAAGCAACAATAGTCCCGGTGATTGAAGCGGTAATTGTATGGGTTCAGGATGATTCGCAAGAATTAACAATTCCTGTTTTTTTGCAAGCCCTACCGCAGGGACCTGAAGTCCAATTTCATCCATCGCTTTTAATGCCGCATTGAGTTGTCCCCTGCCGCCATCAATCATTAACAAATCCGGCAATTTTGAAAACTTCTCATCTCCATTTTTATAGGCACGAAATCGTCTCAAAATGGTTTCTCGCATCATGGCAAAATCATCCGGCGATTCGGGGTTGTACTTAATCTTAAACCTGCGATATTCAGACTTTGCCGGCAAACCGTTTTCAACAACGACCATTGACGCCACGGGCGCCGTTCCCTGAATGTTTGATATATCAAATCCTTCGATACGAATGGGAGGTGATTCTAAATGAAGCGCTTCCTGCAATTCAGATGCCGCGCTTTCGGCGAATTTTTCTTGTGATTCGGTTTCGCTGGCAAATTGCTGCAAAGCCAACTCTGCATTGGTTGCAGCCATTTCAACCAATTTTAGTTTTTCACCACCTTTAGGAACGGTTACATGTACGGATTTCCCTCGCTTTTGTTTTAACCAGGATTCAACAATGAGCCTTTCTGCAATTTCAACAGGCAAGAGAACTTCATTTGGAATTTCCGGAGCATCGGTGTAATACCTTTTGACAAACTCTTGAACGGCATCGCTCGGATTCGTATCTCCGGCACCCTCTAAATAAAAATGCCTTTGGCCAATCAATTTTCCGCCTCTAATGTAGAACATTTGAACCGCTGCCCCGCGTTCATCTTTTACAACCGCAACCACATCTTGATCTTTTGATGCTTCACCAATCACTTTCTGCTTTTCCAGCACGGTTTCAATACTTGCAATCGTGTCGCGGATACTGGCGGCTGCTTCATAATCAAGCGACTCCGCAGCATCACTCATTTTTTGTTCAAGTGACTTAATCAAGGATTCCGACTTGCCTTCCAAAAACAACACAACGTTTGAAATTTCTTTTTTGTATTCGCTCTTGTCGCTAAGCCCTGCACAAGGCGCCTTGCACCTTCCTAAATGATAATACAAGCAGGGTCGCTGGACCGCATCTCCCGACCAAGATTTTCCGCAAGGAATTAGTTGGAAAACTTTGTGCAACAAATCCAATGTATCTCGAACTGCAAATGCGCTACTGTAAGGTCCGAAGTACCGTGAA
>CAZJKW010000103.1:0-7784 GCA_964546835.1 uncultured Fimbriimonadales bacterium | reverse complement strand
ACCAAGTTTTCGGAACATCGGCCGCTCGCTGAACACTCACTTCGCTAAAACTGACGGGGTTCGTAAATGGATTACAAATGTTGTTCCATCCAACTTGCGCCGCAACACTGACCGGTTGCGAACCGGGAAAAATTCCGTCCACCGAAAATCCGGGAACCGCATTTGGCATTCTCACAAAATATGATTTGCCCCAATTTATCGCAGGAACATTTGGATACAAATCATATCGGAATAAATCTTGTCTCCACTTTGCCATTAATGTATTGTTTTCGGAAAGTCCGAGCATTGAAGGAATATTTTTTTCAAATGGATTTATCGGAAATCCGGTTAGTTGGACACCTCCTGCTAAACCTGAAGGAGCATTGTAAGTCCCTTCATCATTAAGTCGAATATCAAGGGCTAACTCCGACCCATAGGTATTTACATATTGCGTCGCAATAACCGTCGATACTCCCTGAATAATTTCAACTTTTGCAACTCGGGGTTGATTGAACCCGGGTGCCGGAACAGTTGCACCAAATGCACCATTACGCAAAACTGCGTTAATAGGTGCTTGTCCGGAAAAAGTCAACCGCACCTTGTCAGTTCCGTTTGGATTACCGTCAAACCCCATAACCGTTCCATAAAAATCTTTTGGAGTCGGATTTTGAGAAGTCGCAATGGCTCCTGCTGGCAATACAACTCTTCCAATCGTTTCACCAATAGGAACTTCAACGGTTGCTTTATAAGGGTTACCACCAAACAAATCTGCAAAATTCGGTGTTACCGAGCCAAATCCGGCGGCGAAGTCAATGCGATCATCTTGACCAGATGCAAAAAACCGCGTGTAATCGCTATCCCAATACAATGGGTAACTGGTCCCAGACAAAAGCAATTCGTTTCCGCCTGCAAGGGTATCGAAATAACTTGACCACAAAATAAACACTCCGAAATCTTGGCCAAACAACCCGCTTGTTACCGGAATTGCTTCTACAAACATTTTTCTTCCGCGAGTAATTGAAGTGTCAAGAATATGTTGCCTTCTGTACCAATTCGCAAACAATCTTCCTTCAATCGTTGAATTGCTGTTTCCCGTTAATATGTCAAATGTACTTTGCACCAAATTAATTAATCCCGGAATATTAGAAGAAATCCCCGGCGATCCGCTATACAATAAGTAATACGCAGGCAAAAAGAACTGCAGAAACGTCGGATATTCAGTAATGACTTTCGCCCATGCAGTTCCCGCTTGGCGGTATCTCATTAAATATAGTCCACCCAATGACCCTCCGACTGGCAAAGGTTGATTTTGTAAGTTGGGTGCAACAAATTTGTTGTTTCCCAAAGGCGGTTGATTGCACCATGAGTAAGTTGCGGAATTATCGTAACTGTTCAAAACAATGTTGTTAATGATCTCTGCATCAAGCCCGGCAGGCGGAGTCCAAAGTTTTAATGTGCGCATCGTTGCGGCTCTGGCAATTCCCTCGCCCCATGCTTCAAATCCAAACTGTGCATCACCAAAATAGGCTAAGCACAATAAATGGACAAAATTAACTGAGGCAGTCTCGGACAAATTGTAAACAGGAAACCAAATTGCTGGCCCGCCTCCGCCATTTGGATCAACCGGAAAATAAAGCCCGCCTGCAACGGCATCACGGTCGCCGATGGTTGCATCCATATTATAAACCTTCACCGGGCCTCCCTGATACGGCGTGCCCAACAAGATGTTTAGCACCGGTTTTGCAGCATTAAGCGCATCTGTCAAAACTTGTTGATAACCCGCAGAAAACGGTCCGGGATTGTTTCCAGTTGCCGGAAAAACAATCGAAATATCACTTGCATCCGGCTTCGCTTCTCTCAATATTGTCCCGTTAGGGTTCCTTAACAAGCCAACTCGCGGCGCAATGAATTGTGTGTTGGGTAAAGCTTTCCCGGTTTCAATCTGCTTATGCCAATAAGTGTTTGCAATTGCATTAAGCCCGGTCGTTGCCTTATTGACGGCATTTTTTGCTTTTGCAAATACCGTCGCATAAGTATCGGTTGGCGTAATCTGCGTGATGACCGAACCCTCAAATCCCGGCGCAACTCCGGACATCGCAAAGGACCAAAAAGAGACAACAAAGGCAACTGAAATCAATCGAAATTTCATAGGCGGCTTATTGGATTAGGCGAGAATCCTTGACTCTCACCCAAGTTAGACGTTACGGAGCGACAAACGAATCTATCTGACTGATAGTTTGGCTTGAACCGCCGTATCCTGAGCCTACCACCACGTACCAGTAGGTATTGCCGGATACCAAATTCGGCGGCCCCGAATAATTAACACTTGAACCCGAAACTGGCCCTAAAACCCGAATCGGACTCACTTCAATATCCGGATATCGGTCAAAAACGTACACTGTATAGTCATCAACGTCTGTCACAAAGTCCCATCTGAACCTCAAAGGTCCAAAGCCAACATTTTGGAGGAACAAATCCCCAAGCGGCGTTGCATTGACAACGGAACTCAATGGACTTTCAGACCCTACCGCGTTGGGGAAATCGGTATTCAATCTTGAAACCGCATAGTAATAAGTTGAGCCCGGCAAGAGGAAATCCGATATGTCTGCATAAAAAGTTGCCAATGGGTCTCGAAGAACATCATATTGAGTCAATCCTATCGAGGAATTACCCTTGTAAATTCCAAATCCAAGAATCTCTTGTGTAGCGGCATAGTCCCACACTAAATCCACTTCAATATGGTCAATCAGAGCCGTTCCTCGGGTTGAAGCAGGTCTTTTCAATTGCGGCTTGATAAGGTGCTTGATCGCCAGATAAGCCCGATTCTCTTCAACACTTCGGGTCGGCACGACCGGCGACGTAAAAGCATATGCCTGCACGTTTTGAGGTCTTGGTTGAATCTCATTGCCGGAAAGTCTTAGAAAGAAATTCTTCGTCAAGGTGCTTCCGGCAACACAACTGAAAGTGCTTGAGTCGTTTTCGTAGCCGCGACCCGATGCCGTCATCGTATAGTCGTATCCACCGACCAAATCGCGAATCAAGTACTCGCCATCACTATCGGTTACGTCCATCCATGAACCAAGTGGCCCTCCGGCAAACACACGAACCCCTTCAAGTGGCGTGTTGAATTCATCCTTTACAATGCCTCTGACAGAACCCAATTGATTGGTTCTGGCGACAACAATAGCGATGCTCGTGGTTCGCTCGTTGCGAAAAACTACAACCTTGTTGCGGCCCCGAAAAGTTGCCCCGTCTCGGGTGAGTTCCACTCGAACTTCAATGACTCCTTCCCCAACATCTCGGATGACAAAAGTGCCGTTAGGGGAAGTTTCACCCAAAAGTTGGGAGCCAATGTAAACCCCGGCCCCTCTAACCGGGTTTCCGTTGATATCGGTTACCGAACCTGCTATCTCCCCTTTGGCGGCGGAACCCGGAGCACAGCCGCTTAACAAAAACAGGATTGTGCTTATGAATACTAAGTGCAGAATTCGAAACCCTTGGAATGCCTTACCTTTCATTGTTGTTTTTGATATACGCTTATTTCGAATAATGATTTCGCTATCTACCAAAAGCAATCTCTAACTCTAGGTCGAAACCCCTACTCCGGTAACTCGTACTGGAGTTCAGTGCGTCAAGGGCTTCGCGCTCCCGAATCCGGTAACTTGCCCTAAGCGCAATTCCCGGAAGAATTTCATAAGAATATCCAAGCCCCATATAGGTTTCTCTATCCGGCAAATATCCACCAACATTTCCTTGCCGATATTCAAGAATGGCTCGCTGTTTCGGTGCAATCTGATAAGTCAAATTCGATTGCAAAGAATTAAGTTTACGATCAAACGCCGCTTGCGAACCCGAGCCGTTTACACTGTATAAATAATCCGTGCTCCATTTCAAACGACTTCCAAATGCTTGTTCAAGACTAAGACTCAAAATTGTGTTTTTGCTCGTACCCGAATTTTGATTTGTAAAACTAACGTTGGACTGTTCAAGTCTCGTACCAATTCGCGTAGAAGCATTTGGACTCCATGCAGCCAACAACGAAGCAGATGTTAAATCACTGTTCGACAAGTTATCTCCGTTGCTGAGACTCTTTACAAACGTTGCATCAATCGAAAATCCTGACCACGGGTTCCAACTTGAGTTGATAACCGCTAATTTTGTTCTGCTGGTTGCATTGTTAATATTTAATCCAAAAGAACCACCACTAAAGCCGTTTCCGTTATAACCGCCAAATCCTCCGGTGTAACCCGGAATTCCGGTAATTGCGCCGCTAAACGTATCTCGCAAAGTCAAGGTATTGGTTAACTTATCATTCGGTTTCCATTCGGCCGTAAAACCAAAATCATGACCATTTCCGTTTTTGTCTCCACTTTGAATTTGTGTCAATCCAACCGAACCGGTTAACTGCAATGACTTGTTAAGTTGATAGCTGCTTTGAATCCTTTCGCTCATCACATTGCTGCGAATCATTTCGGTTTGACCTTTGGAATTAAGTCCGGGTGCAGAAATTTGTTGACCACTTGCAATGGCTTCAAGCGTCAACTTTCCTTGAGTCAACTTGTATCCGCCGTTAATTGAATTATTGGAATTTTTAGCACCGGCGTAATCGCTTCGGCTCATTCCGGCATTAAGAAACAGATTTTCATTTTTTGATTTCTGCCAACTTGAAGTAAAAAATAGGTCTTTATTGTTGCCTTTGTTGGTAACAATGCCTCCGTTTTGAAAAACCGGCGTACCAATTTCAAGAGACGAACCGCGCAATCCAAAACTAAGTCCGTGACCGGCATCATAATTAATCGTCGCGTCAACCCCTTTGTCATTTCTCCCAAAACCGGTGGTTTCAACGGTTACATATTCTCCCGGAATTTCGCGCCACCTCGTACTAAAGTTCAATCGCCCCCAGTTGTAATTAAAGTTGACCGATTTTGCAAATCCCTCAGTTGTCCCAAGCGGAGTGTTCAATGTTGATCGAGCAACATTCGCACTTAACCTGCCATTTTTCCCAATATTCCAATTGACGTCCAATCCGCTTACCGACCGTTTGCCGTTACCGAATGAACCCGAATCGGGTTGCGGCGTATAAGTGACACGAATAATTTGATCCGGCGGCATAAATCTCATGAAATAAAAGACCTGCGGGTTGTTCGTGTCAAACCGATAATCAATGTTTTCAATTTGCAAAATTCCGTTTACCGTTATCTTAATCGGCAAAGTTGACATGGGTGGCTGTAACAAAAAGTACGCAGAAGTAGGTGGCCCAAAACCTTGAAATTCTTCCGAAGTTTCTCTTAATGAGTTGTTTCCTCGTGGAGTTTGTTGAATATGTGTCAAACCAATCGAAACACCCGGAGCAACCTGATAACTTAAACTTCCGCCCATAACGTTTCCCCGTGAAATGTTTGTGCCCATTGTCTCAAAAGAAACTAAAATCGTACTGCTCGGCGGAATGATTTTGTTTATGAAGTTAATCGAACCGCCATAAGTGTTAACGGTAAAATCAGTTCCAAGGATTTGATTGACCCCGTCAACTTGAACTTTTAGCGTTCCATCCAAAATATATCCGGCATTTAAGTAATAAGGTCCCGAACTATTGTTTCCTTGAATCGTAACGGTTCTTGCGGCTGCTTTAGTTTGACTGTACAACGCTTTGACGGTTAATTTGTTGTCAAACAGTTTCGTTTGTACTTGAGCACCTTGCATCGTCCTCGAAAATCTCACTAAATCATTTGTGTTTAAAAGCGATGCGTTTATATCCCCGATATCCGCCTTAACTCCTTTTCGGTCGTAATTCAAAGAGATTCGCCTGTCATACGGCTGAGCAAATGGGTCATTGTTAATTTGTAAATCAAAATTAAGCAATCCAAAAACGTTTTTGCCGGAAACGCTCATGTAACGATTGTCGGTAAACGTTTTGTCACCTTGTCCCCGATACCATTGCTCGTTAAAAGTCTGACGGTCCCCTTCAACTTGATGAAAATGCAATCCAAATGCCTGAGTTCCAGACACGGAAATCTTCTTTACAATTTTGTCGTTTAACCAATCAATCAAATCCGAAGCGGCAAAGCCGTTTGCACAAATTGCAAACGCCCCTAATCCAATCAAGGTTCTCTTGCCTTTCAACATTCCTTATTAACTCTTGCCGGAAAGGCTCGGAATCTGTTCTATCAGTATATCAATGTTTCGCTTTGCAAGAGCAACCTGTTCGGGTCTTTTCTTATCAAGCAATGCCATCAACCGATTGCGGTCCTGTTCAAACCGCTGGAAACTGTCCCAAAGCCGGTCTGCCGTAAGCCCTTCAAGCGAAACCGTTGGAAAATCCATTTGGTTTGCAAAAGCGGTCACCTTCGGGTCATACGTAACCATCATCGAAGGTACTCCCGCAGATGCAGCCAAGATTCCGGCATGAAGTCTCATGGCGACAACTGCATGCATTCGCTTTAACCGGGCAACCAAACTCGAAGGAGTTTGGATGTTTCGCATATCCGGAGGTCGTCCGCCATGCAGTTTGGTTATCGCGTCAAGCAGCGGCGTGTCGAGTTTGTTATCCATTTCGACGAGTACCGGCACATATTGGTTCTTAAAAAGTAGTTGAGCAAAGCCGGCAAATGCAGGAGCAATATCCTTGTTTTTCATCCACGGCCTTGCGGCGATTCCCACCGTTTTCATGTCTCCAAGCCCAAATCCGCCATCGGAAGTCTCATCTGGTTCAACCAACCAGGCCAAGTCTCCGGTCACTTCAACGGGTTTCTTGTAACCCAACGACCGCAGCACGGAAAGACTCGTTTGGTCTCGAACGGTAATCAGGTCGCACATTCCAAGCGCTGAAGCCGCATTGCGCTTACCCAAAAAACTGGTAATCGGCCCGATACCCTGCGCCAACAAAACTACTTTTTTGCCCTTTGATTTCGCCGTTTGAATTAGGCCTGTGTAATATTTTAAGGAGAACAAACTGGTGGAATCCTGGAGCAACCCACCGCCGGCAAAAACGAGCGCATCGGCGTCTTCAAGGTTTTTGACCAAAGCATTTTGGTCACGTCGTTCAATTGCTTGAACTCCCAAAAATCGATTCGTCCGTTCAGGGGCTCCCGATAACGCAACCGCCTTTACTGGCAGATTGCCGAGACCGGTCAAAAACCCAATGAGTAACGCGTCATCTCCCAGGTTCCCACATCCGTAATAACCCGCAACGACTAATTTAGTTGTGGCGATGTTTGAACCCCCTTCATTCCCCTTTGATACAAAAACCAAATCAACGCCCCCAAGATACCTCCGCAAATCAAGCCAATCATGACTCGAATCAACGTCACTTGAAGCGGCGTGTGCAGGTGACAAAAAGTGTTGACGATACTTGCTTGACCCACGCCAGCCAAAATTGCAAACAATGGCAAAAATCTGCGCTGCTGATTAGATACAAGTCCGAGCGCAATTACAAGTGCCGGATGTCCGAGCAATGCCTCCTTTGTTCTTGGACGCTCCAACAAATAACGGTCCATCAAATCGCGCATTTTTAACTCCCAACCGCTAACGGCAGAAGGCGCATCATTTCCTGTTCGCAAAACGACCATAAATACAGCCGCACCAACCCCGAATAACAAAACAACATCAAGCCATTTCACAGAGTTCGAAAGCACCGCCCGAAATCCCATTTGTTCCCACAACAAATATCCTCCAACAAACATTGGTGGAACAAAATGCGCGAGTTTGACTCCGGAAAATTGTTCCAAATGAAGCATAAAAGGCAATTGAGTAATCAACCCTGCAACGTGTAACCCACCCACAATACTCATCGCACTTACAACCAGAAA
>CAZJKW010000102.1:0-7825 GCA_964546835.1 uncultured Fimbriimonadales bacterium | reverse complement strand
TTGCGATTTTGTCGCTGTACGGCATTACAAACAAACGAATTGGAACAACTTCGGCTTGGATTGCATCGCTCGCATTCTTGATGACGCCTGTTGTCTTTTGGGAGCCGGGTACCGGTTATGTTGACGTTGCTCACGGCTTTTTTTGTGGCGTGTCAATTCTCTTTGCCGCGTTCTGGATGAAAGAAAAATCTTCCGAAAATCTGTTTTTAAGTGCTATTTTTTTGGGTTTTGGAATGGCTACAAAATACACAGGTATTCAAACAGGATTTGCGTTGGGATTGGGACTCGTAATGGTCGGGGTTTTGCAAAAGGAGTTCAAAAAATCTCTTTTTGCCGCATTGATCTTGGGGGGTATCGCTATTGCAATTTCATCCCCTTGGTATGTGCGAAATATAATTAACACCGGAAATCCGCTTTATCCTTTTTATTATTCGGTTTTCGGCGGGAGCAATTGGAGTGAAGCGAATTCTCTGGCTTACGCAGCAGAGCAAAAACGGTTCGGAATTGGACAAACAGAAAAGGGTCGCGATGTTTCAGCATTGCCCGGTTCGGTAACCGCGCTTGCGCTTCAGCCGGACTCACAAATCAATAACGGTGCAATCTGGGGTGCTATCGGCCCACTGTTCGTTTTTGGACTTCTGGCTTGGTTGTTTTCTGGCAGAATGAAAGAAGAAGAAAAAGTCATCGTTGCTACGGTGTTAATCATGTTGTTATCATGGTTCTTCTTGACCCAACAATCTCGTTACATCATTTCACTGATGTTCCCGGTCGCCTATTTACTCGGCTCGGCGTATTCTAAACTCCAAACAAAATATCTGGTTGTTGCGGGAGTCATGTTGCAGTCGGCTTACACAATTTTCATCTTTTCTGTTCCAAGTGATATTGTTGGACAAATTGAAAACGTTTTTGCGGGAAGAAAAGAAATCGAGTTATTAAAACAAACGGTGGCCGTTGATTCACCCCCAAGATTGGAACCTCGGTTTCCTTTTGCAGAGGGCACAGAAGCAATCAACAAACTTCCCGGAATTAAGAACTCTGACATCAAAATTGCTCTTTATGACGAAGTCCGAGGACTCTATCTTGACGTTGATTACCTTTGGGCAAATCCCGGTCACCATACTCTCATTCCATACGAAAAAATCTCAACGGGAAAAGAACTAATTTCATCTTTAAAGAATTTAGGTTGCACTCACATATATTTGAATTTAGACCCCGCATTCGCAGGGAAGTCGTCGTTTGAAATTCGAAACCTACTGTTTGTAAATCGAAACACTGACATCTCAACGACTGATGGATATCGTGCATTAATTATTGACGCTTACAAAAATGGACTCATAAAACTGCTGGGTGGATACGATCAAGTCGAAATGTTAGACGGTAGCATTCCTCCGCCCCCAAGGGCTGCGCTCTTCGAAATCAATTAAGACAAATAGCGTCTCGGAACGCGCGACATGATACGAGTTGGTATTTCATGTGGTGTTGTTCCCACCATTTTTGCCAATTCAACAGCGCTTGGCTCCTTACCAACCAAAACGACTTCATCGCCAATTTTGGATTCAGGAATGTCGGTCACATCAACCATAATCTGGTCCATGCAAACTAATCCGCGAATCGGCGCGCGTTTTCCGTGAATTAAAACAAATCCTTGATTACTCAGGCCGCGATGGTAGCCATCGCCATATCCCACTCCAAGCGTAGCAATTCGGGATTCCCGTTCTGTTTCATAAGTGCAGTTGTAACCGACCATTCTCCCTTTCGGCAAATCTCTCATCGCCATGATTCTTGTTTTCCACGTCAAAACCGGCCGCAATTCAAGACCGGTTTCCCCAACATGCGATATTCCATAGGCGAATATTCCAATCCGAATTAAATCAAAAGTCGCGTCAGGAAATTTTGCCAATGCTCCGCTGTTTGAACAATGTCGAATCAAAGGGTTAATTCCAACACTGCTTAACTCGGCTAAGGCCGTTGTCCAACGATCATATTGCCATTGCGTATATTCAGGGCTAAAACCGGAATTGGAAAAATGTGTCGCAAGGCCTTCGATGTTCACGTTTGGCAAATCAGAAATCCCTTTTGCAACTTGGACGGCATGTTCTGGCTGAACTCCAAATCGGCTCATACCTGTGTCAATCTTCAAGTGAACGCGGGCTGTTTTGCCTTGTTCAATCGCTGCAGCTGATAGCGCTTCGCATATTTCCACGGATTCCACTTGCGGACGCAATTCGTAATAAACAACTTGTGCGGCTTCAATCGGTAAGGCGGGTGCCAGTATCACAATTGGTGCAGTAATCTCGGCCTCTCTTAATGCAATCCCTTCTTGAACCGTAGCCACTGCAATCCAATCAGCGCCGTGGAAAACAGCAGTCCTTGAAATTGGAATCAGGCCATGACCATACGCATCCGCTTTTACGACCAAAGCAAGTTTATGGTGAGGTTGTAAACGAGTTCGAATCTGACCTAAGTTGTGAATCAATGCCCGCAGGTCAATCTCTGCCCATGTTCGCGGAAAACTCGTCACAAGTCGAGTGTACCGACCGAATTAGTTCTCGTCTCGAGTAGGTTCTTCGATGATTTGAATATCGGGGTCAAATGGCGCCAATGAACCTTCTACGCCTTTCAGCAAAAACAGATAGATTTTGCCAGCCTCCAGAACGACTCCGGTTTTAGAAAAAATCTCACCTTTAAGTAACCCGGCTTGCCGAATGGTGAAATCATAGGTACCGGGTGTTAGAGATCGAACCGCATTTCTACCAAACTCCAAATCTTCAATGATCGGAGCAATCTGCCCGCTTCGAACGATGTCCACGTTAGGCGTTTGTTGGCCTGCTGCCTTCTGAAACCCATGTACGAAAATGACTCTCGCATTGCCCGAAGGGGTTGATCGCGTAATGATAAAGGGAACCATTCTGGCAACCGGTTGGGGGTTACCGGGTCCCGGAGCATTCGTGCCGATTGCAATGATGTGAATGCTCTGTTCGTCCACTCTGTCGACAACAATTGAATCAATCACGTTGCTGGTGAGGGCTTCAAAGATATCAAAGAAAAATGAGGGCTCATCCTCAGTCATTTCCACATAATCTGAAGAGGATAGGTATCCACGATTCGAATCTACAATAACCTTATCCCGATAAAGGTCCAAACCGGAAACATTGGGCACCGCATTCGTGAATCTGTAAAACCACGGCTTAAGAGAACTACCGCCTCCGCCGCAGCCGGGCATAAGGAAAAAGACGGCAATGAGCGCAATGATTGAACCGATTCTGAATTTCAAGCGAAGGTCACCTTTCCTTGGTATTGACGTTCGAGTATACCTATCTGCTCCATTTGAACCAGAAACCGGTAACCCTAAGGGTCAAAAACTTTTGAACACCCCAATCCATTCCATTGGATTGGGGTGCATTCTGGACAGTATTCCAATGCTTATTTGCGTCGCTTTCGAGCAGCAAGTGCTCCAAATGCTAACGCAAGACCGGTCAAAGTTGCCGGCTCCGGAACGGCAGCAATTTCTCCAATTGCAAAATCACCGGCTGACGGCGTATCAAACTCAAGTGTGATTTGATCCGTCAACCCTGTGTAAGCGCCCGGTCCGCCGGCCATTGATGCAAAGCTGATGAACACATCTGTGGCTGAACTGATTCCACCTGCAACAACGGTTGAACCCGTCCATGATCCACCGCCAACCGTCTTGACGTTAATCTTCAGATTCAACTGCAAGTCATTGAATAGGAAACGAACTCGGAAAGCGTTTTCCGGTGCCAAGTTAGCACCCATACCCGGCAAAAAAGAAGGGTTGAAATTGGGACTTCCCGCAGTTTCGTCACCAACAACGTCATATTGTAACTCGGTCTTACCGTCAACTCCCGTTCCACTGCTGCTAACGGAAAATCCGGTTCCAACGCTGAATTGCAAACTTTGACCAAAACCACCGGTCGCAGCAATTGTCAGTCGGACATCTCGCTCTCCCCCAAGCATGCTTCCAAGTTGGGAAGCAGTAACTTTTGAACCAACTGCGTTGATGGAATCACTGAAACCGGTACCGGTTGTGAAGTCGTCGATGATGACAATGGCATTGGCAGTTGCGCCGCATGCTGCGATGCCTGAAAGTACAAGTAGTTTTCGCATTTAGAACTCCAGAATCTTCCCCTGAGGGTAGTAATGTTCTATTTGCAAAACTTGACCTGTTTGTGACACCAGGTTTTAGGAAAAAAGAAAATCGCCCCAAGGCATCCTTGAGGCGATTTTGGTCTTCTTTGTGAAGAGGCGCTTACTTGCGTCGACGTCGAGCAGCGAGTGCGCCAATACCGAGTGCCAAAGCAGTCATCGTTGCTGGCTCTGGTACCACGTTGAACTTGTAGAATCGAACGTCATACGGTCCGACCTTGGTTGCCGCACCAAGAAGTGTTGCACCGGTTGAGTCTGTGATCCTCATACCTAAGTTCAAATTAGTGGTTGTGCTTGAATTGACAAGAACATTGGGGAAGTCCATCATGGCACCCGTCTTGAAGTCGTCATCAGCCGGTGAGGTCATATTGTTTGAAACATTGAAGTTCGAAATCGCAACGTAGTACGTTCCAACCCCATAACTTCGTGTCAAAAGACCTTGAAGCGTTGTTCCGCCACCGCCTCCTGCTATTGATTCATCATCATTGCCATAGCCTGCAATGGCGTCAAAGTTTCCGTCATAGACCCAAAAGTCTGTGTCAGTCGTATGACCTTGACCAAATGTGGAAAGAGTGATGTTTCCGGGAGCATAGGTTCCAAGATCAACCACATCAGCCGAAACGTCGAGTTTTTCCATCGTCAACGTGTAATCAGCTGTAGTAGCAGTTGTTCCGGTTGCTCGAACATAAAGTTCTTCCTGCTTTCCAAAGCCATACCATTGGACAAACCGTGCAGGGGTAGTAGTGGTACTTGAAGTTTGAATTGTTGTGTCAATCGTTCCTACAGCGCCGCCGGCAGTAGAACTTGTTTGGTTAAGCCCTCTTATCGTTAGTGTGTGCCCTGCAACCGCACTCGTAGCAACCATCCGATATCTGTAGATGCCAAGAACGTCAGCGGCTGTGCTCACGCGGAAATAGTCCGCACTTCCTGCTCCAGCAACAGTCGTGCTGGTTCCAGTTGAGTTACCGGTAATCGTGTCACCGGCTACCATGCCTGAAAAGACATTTGCAGCACCTTTGGTGTCATTACCTTCCACTTCTGGGAAGTTCACTGCCAACGCGCCGGAGAGAATGCCGGTGGTAACGACGGTCGTCGCTGCCAGGCGAGAAATTTTAGAGTTATTCATTCCTTATAGACCCCTTTCTGAGTCCATGACCTTCGCCAAAGACTCTCAGATTGCCGCTTACAGGCGGCTTATAGGGTTCTTTGCACTAAGAAATGAGTTTGTGACAACGAACTCTTACTAGCAAAAAAAACCTGACAAACTTATCAGGACTATTCCACTTCGCCGTCGTCACTATCCTTTATCAACCGAGCGACGTTTGCGACCTTGTCGTCGTTACCCAAGTTAATCAACTTCACGCCTTGCGCAATTCTTCCAACCGTGCGAATCTCTTTGACCCGTACCCGAATCGCTTTGCCTTTGATCGTCATTACGACTAACTGGTCTTCCTGATAAACCACTTCAGCACTAACCACTTTTCCAGTTTTAGCAGTAACGTTCATTGTAATCAGTCCCTTTCCGCCGCGCCGCTGAGCACGATACTCTTTTAAAGGAGTCCGCTTCCCAAAACCGTTTTCACCCACCACCAAAACCGACTCTTCAGGTTCATCCACAAGAATTGCAGAAACCACATCATCATCTTTGCCCAAAGTGATTCCGCGCACGCCTCCGGCTGCCCTTGAACGACCCGTTAACTGAGTCTCACTAAATCGAATACTTAATCCGGCGCGAGTCAC
This sequence comes from uncultured Fimbriimonadales bacterium, assembly GCA_964546835.1. Classification (GTDB taxonomy): domain Bacteria; phylum Armatimonadota; class Fimbriimonadia; order Fimbriimonadales; family ATM1; genus JAHCHL01. Next base: position 1,921 of record CAZJKW010000102.1, on the reverse strand, counting down.
TAATAACAAATCCTGATCTCCGGCACTTCGCAATACCCATTTCAATTCATCGCCGGGCTCAATATCAAACGCGCGCAAACCGTTGGCACGTAAGTTTTGGAAACTGTTGATTGGAGTGCGCTTAACCTCTCCTTTTTTGGTTATCATAACCAAATAACCATCTCCCTTGATATCTTTTACGCTTTGCGTTGCCGTTACTTTTTCGCCGCTTTCAATTTGAATGTAATTGATAACCGGTGTGCCTTTTGCATATCTTCCGGATTCAGGAATTTCATACGCCTTCAACCGATAAACACGCCCTTTATCCGAAAAGAAAAGAATGTAATGATGCGTGCTCACTTGGAACAAATGCGCAACTTCATCTAATTCTTTTATGGTCTGACCAACCACCCCTTTGCCGCCACGTTTTTGGTCGCGATAGGTGTCAATACTCATCCGTTTGATGTATCCATCGCGACTGATGGATACAATCGCTTCTTCATCAGGAATTAAATCCTCTTCGCCAATTTCACCCGCTTCCATCGCAAGGATTTTCGTTCGACGTTCATCACCAAAACGTTTTTTCAAGTCCGTAACTTCTTCGCGAAGAATCTGTTTAACTCGACTCGGGTCACTCAAAATGTCCATTAAATTCGCGATTTTTCGAAGAACGGCTTTGTATTCCTCTTCTAATTTAATTTGTTCAAGTTTTGTGAGTCGCCTAAGTTGCATGTTGAGCACAACATTCGCTTGGAACATGGTCATTCCAAAACGCTGACACATTGTTCTTCTTGCTTCTTCAGGGTCGTCTGCCGCACGAATCACCTTAATAATATCGTCCAAATTCGCTCGCGCAATTTGAAAACCTTCGCTAATGTGTGCTTCTTCAAGCGCGCGATTTAACTCATATCGCGTACGCCGTTCAATCACTTTCGTTCGGTGCTTAATATATTCATCAAGCAACGTTGTAATCGGTGCAACTCGCGGAACGGAATCTACCAAACTCAACATAATCGAACCAAAAGTTGTCCTCAAACTCGTATGTTTTAACAAGTAATTAAGTGCCTTGTTTGGATTTCCGTCACGCTTAATAATGACTTCAATTCTCATTCCGCGACGGTCTGAAAAATCTTCAACGTTTGCAATCGCATCCATTTTTTTGTTTTTAATAATGTCGGCAATTTGAAGTATCAATGTGGATTTATTAACTTGATATGGTATCTCGCTAATGACAATAGAACTTCTGCCGCCGTCCAATGTCTCAATCGCAGTTTTTGCTTGCATCGTAATGGAACCGCGTCCGGTTTCATACATGCTTCGAATTCCCTTGGAACCCAAAATCATTCCGTAGGTCGGAAAGTCGGGACCCGGCAAAACCTTGATAATTTCTTCGATTGTCGAGTTCGGATGGTCCAGTCGCAGCAAAATAGCATCCGAGATTTCATTTAAGTTATGAGGCGGCATATTGGTCGCCATTCCCACTGCAATCCCCGTCGTGCCATTACAAAGCAAATTCGGAAATTTACCGGGAAGCATAATGGGCTCATTCTTGGTTTGCAAATAATTACTGACCCAATCAACCGTTTCTCGGTCAATGTCTTCAAGCATTTCCATGGCAATTTTGCTAAGCCGCGCTTCGGTATAACGCATCGCCGCCGGTGGGTCCCCATCCACGTTTCCAAAATTTCCTTGCGGGTCAATTAGCGGATACCGCATGGTGAAATCTTGCGCCATGCGAACTAAGGTCGGATAAATAACTTCGTTGCCGTGAGGGTGAAAATCGCCCGACGTATCACCGCAAATTTTCGCGCATTTCGTCCGAGCGCGATCTGCCGTATAACCCCCTTCAAGCATGGCGTACAGAATTCTTCGTTGAACCGGTTTTAAACCGTCTCGAACATCAGGCAAAGCCCTTGAAATGATTACGCTCATCGCGTAGTTC
>CAZJKW010000101.1:0-7925 GCA_964546835.1 uncultured Fimbriimonadales bacterium | reverse complement strand
ACCCGTATGCCAAAAAAGGGTGCGACCCGATAGGTCGCCCCTTTTTGTCATTTCCAGCAATCCGGCAAATGCTTTTGCTGTATAAGTCGGGTCCAAAAAGATTCCCTCTTTTTGCGCTAAAAATCGGATTGCATTTTCTGATTTCTCGGTCGGTACTTGATATCCCGCTCCGCAAAATTCAACGTTCAATTCAAAGTCTTCCGGTTCCATTTTTAAGTCGGTTTGGGTGATTAACGAAAGGTCATTTGCAATCTCTGCAAAATAGTCCACCATTTCGGGCTCATCATCCGTGCAAATGCCCAACACTCGCGTATTCAATCGAGCTCGACGAACTCCAAACGCCAATCCGGTTTGCGTTCCTCCGCTTCCCGATGCAAAAACGATGTTCTCAAAAGGTTCGGTCTGTTCACAAATCTCATGAATCGCGTTAACAAATCCTAACGCTCCAACAGCCGAACTTCCGCCTCCCGGAATCTCATAAACTTTTCTCCCTTTTTGTTGCAATTCCTCGACTTTATTTTTCGCAGCCAATTCCAACTCGTCAAAAGTCCCGTCCTCTAACAAAATAACGGATGCACCCAATATCTCATTTAACTTCATGTTTCCACTGGGCTCGCTTCTGGGTTCCCAATTTTTCGGTCTCATTTTCCGCGCTTCATCCGGATATGGCCAATGCATAGTTAGTGCGTGCAGCTCCAATGAATAAATCGAACAAACTGCCGCTAACTGCCGAACAAAATTGCTTTGATAAGCACCATTTGTAACAACGGTATCTGCCCCCGACTTCAATATGTCCGCCAACAAATACTCAAGTTTCCGGCCCTTGTTTCCGCCCCCGACAAATCCGGTCAAATCGTCACGCTTGATCCAAAGGTCAATACCCAATTCTCCAGAAATACGCGCCAAACGGTGCACCGGAGTCGGCGACTGAATCAAGGGAATCCTGTTCTGAAACACATGAACAGTATGGCTTGCAGGTAAAAACAAACGACGTGCAAACCGTTCAGTTCAGAGAACATCAAAACCAAGACCGACAAGCAAACAGTGACCTCTGGGCGCAAGCATTTAGAGAGGGAAAACAGATTGCAGAAAACGAATCCATAGACGACGATGCAAAAGTTTACGTTGGCGAATCTGCAGGAAAAATTGTTTGCGTTTTCAAAGTTTGGGAAATGGAACTCACCTTTCATGGAAAAACCATCCCGGCCGGCGGGCTTGCTTCGGTCGCCGTCTCGCCGGAAGCGCGGCACCTTGGCGTCGGAGGACAACTGGTACGCTGGTCACTTAATCGGTTAAGAAATGAAGGCAAACTGTTTTCATGTTTATACGCATTTCGCGAAAGTTATTATCGTAAATTTGGTTTTGAATGCTGTGGAAGTCTAATCCGTATCGAATGTCCAAACCATAGAATGCCGCGCATTGAACCAAAAATGCCGGTGCGGCTTGTAAAACCAAAAGAATGGAAATCGCTCGTGCAAAGTTATAACAAATTTGCAATGAGATACAACGGAATGAATATCAGAACATACACAAGATGGGAACGAACGCTGGGAATTGAACATGACCGCGCGTTCGTCTATGCCGTCGGTGATCCAATTGAAGGATTCGTATGTATGAACCAAATTGCAAAGATTTTTGAAGATCAAAAAGCGGAAATTTGTTGGACTTCGCCTGAATCGTATAATGAAGTTATCAGCGTTCTCTCTGGCATTGGAATAAACCGAAAATTAATGAAATGGTACGAACCGGGAGACTCACCGTTTTTGCAAGCGTATGCGGATTCTGATACAAATATCCAGAACCTTTTGCCTGCCATGTATCGAGTTTTGAACGTTTCAAAACTTCTCGAAACCATGGAATCAGAAAAGGAAGGGAAGTTTTCAATTGAAATTACAGACCCCGATATTCCCGAAAACTGCGGCGCATTCGACGTTTCATTTGGTGAAAAAACTGTTGTTTCAAAAACTGAAACGACTGAAATCAAAATGAATGTCAATCGTTTCGCTCAGGCCGCTTTGGGCGAGCCGTCATTGGAAGAGTTGCACCAAAACGGATTTGTCAAAGCAAGCATAGATTCCATCAAAACGGCAAAGCAGTTGATGCCGAGCAGGAGAGTTTTTCTTGCGGACTTTTTCTAAAATTTTTTCTTTTGTCGTTCTTATCTTTGCCGTTTCTCCTTTTTTGGCCTTTACCGTTTGCATTGACGCAGGGCATCCAAGCGAAGTCAACAGTGGCACAACCTTATCAAACGGTCTAAAAGAGGTCACGATTTGTTGGCAAGTTGCGCTTTTGCTTAAACAGAAATTGCTTAACGCAAAAATCAAAGTGGTAATGACCAAATCATCCGAAATGCAATATGTAACCAACAAGCGGCGAGCCGAAATTGCAAATTCAGCGGAGGCGGACCTGATGGTTCGGATACACGCCGATGCAGGTAACGGTTCCGGATTTACCACTTACTATCCTCGCAAACAAGGCACCAAATTTGGAACAACCGGACCAACTCTATCAGTCATTAAGCAATCTGAAAACGTAGCGAAAATATTTCATCCCGCTTTTGCAAAAAATCTAAAAGGTGAACTTAAAGATTTAGGTATGCACGGCGATGAAAAAACGTTTCACGGAAGCAAACAAGGTGCGTTGACCGGCTCCATATTTTCCAAAGTTCCGGTGCTTTTGGTAGAGATCTGTTTTCTAACCAACAAAAAGGACGCCGACTGGATTCGCCAACCCAAGAACCGGGAAAAAATGGCAACGGCGCTTGCTTCCGGAATTTTGGCGGTCCGAAGTTCGGTTCAAAAGTAAGACATCACTCTTTTGGCTGACTGATTCCCGATGAATTGGACATTTGGGGCTTCAGACCACATATTAAGTTCATGGCGTTCATTCCCCCGTATTTCTACCGGGTTTTCAAAAACTACCCTGACAAATGGCTCTGCCGAGTGCTTATTAGATAAAGGAAAAAAAACGGCACAAGATGCCGATGCACATTGAAAATTGAAGAAGAGAAACTGGTAGGGCGTGAGGGATTCGAACCCGCGACCCGCTGATTAAGAGTCAGCTGCTCTACCAACTGAGCTAACGCCCCGCGAGGACGGAAATATACCTGGTCACCAGCCGAAAAAAGTAGCCGCATTCGAGCCGGTGGTGGCAGCCGATTGGTCTTCGGAGACCCCCCAAACTTCAGCCAATTTGGCGTTAATCAAGGGAATCATTGCCGGTTCGTTCGGCTTGCCTCGATAAGGGTGCGGCGTTAGGTAAGGACAGTCCGTTTCCAACAAGACTTTTTCATGCGGAAGAGTGGAAACCAGTTGTCTCAAGTCGTCTGCATTTTTGTAAGTCAACGGTCCATCCACACCAAAAAAACAACCGAGTCTGTTTGCACGGATTACGTCATTCTGGTTTCCGCCAAAACAATGAAAAACCATTTTTGATGGGAGTTTGTTTTTTGATTCCAAATAATCAAGTAAATCGGAGTACGCTTCTCGACAATGAAACACTACCGGTAATTCGGTTTCGATTGCTAATTGTAAGTGCGCTTCCGTGCAAATACATTGCTGTTCTTTCGTTGCATAATCCCAATGGTAATCAAAACCGATTTCGCCGATGGCAACGGTTTTAGGATGTTTTGCCATTTCACGAATCTCATTGATATCAGATGGCAAAAAGTGCTGCGAATAATTTGGATGCCAGCCAACGCACGCGTAGATAGAATCGAATTGTTCGGCGAGATTTAACGCAATGCGCGAAGTTGCAGTGTCGCATCCTACGACAACCAATTTCATAACGCCGTTTGCAAGAGCGCGCCCAACCGTTGATTTAACGTCGGGAAATGCATCGGGAAAATTGAGATGACAGTGGGTATCAACCAGCATGGTGACTTCCGTCGCCTTGAAGTTGATTAAGAATGTGTTCGAGAATGCTTTCAAGGGCGTCAATTCCATCCTTTGCACCCGATGGCGAACCGGGCAGAGCAACAATCAAACAACTGCCAATACTGCCACAAACCGACCTTGAAAGCGGTGCCAAATGGGTTTTTTCGAGGCCCTTCGTTGTGAGCAAAACCTCAAGTCCATTGGCGCGTTTTTCAAGCAAGGGCAGTACCGCTTCGGGTGTGATGTCTCGCGGGGTGAATCCGGTTCCGCCGGTCAAAAAAATTGCGTTACAATGCAACGAGGATTTGATTGCATTTTGAATTTCATTCATTTCATCTTTAACAATTTGAATTGAAACATTCTTTACGCCAAGACTTGTTAAAGCGTCACGTATTGCAGGGCCACTTTTATCGGTTTCAACAGTGCGCGAATCCGATACTGTTATGATTTGAAATTGAAATGAATTCATCGCCTAAAATCTGACTTTCCGCCCGTTTTTTCTATCAATTGGATGGACTGAATCACGATTTCGGGGCCGACTGCTTTCAGCATATCGTAAATCGTAAGTGCAGCAACCGATGCTGCCGTTAACGCCTCCATTTCAACGCCGGTTTTTGCTTCTGCAATTGCAGTTGCTGATATCAAAATCAAATTTTCCTTAATTTCAATCTCAATCGAAACGTTGGCCAAGAATATCGGATGACAAAGCGGAATCAACTCGCCGGTTTTTTTTGCGGCTTGAATACCGGCAATTTTTGCAACTGCAAAAACATCGCCTTTCGGATGGTTTGCAATCGCATTCAGATGTGCTTGACTCAATTGCACGCTGGCGCTTGCCGTCGCCACACGCTTGGTGACTTCCTTGCCTGAAACATCTACCATCCGAGCGTTGCCTTTCGAATCCAAATGGGACAATGGGTCCATTCATTGAGCGTACCCAGCAAGTGATGAGTCACAATTTCTGTATGGTTGCGCTATTGGTAGGTCTGGCGATTGGTTCCGTCGTCCCAGACTTCAACCTTGCACAACCCGGCGCTGATGAAATCAAGTTAAGTTCGGTTAAGGGCTCGTTTGTTCTGCTGATGCTTAGCCCGAATCCCGCAGATTCGGAATTGGTGGCTGCAACCAAATTCATCAAGCCGGAAGGCAAAAAAGTGACCGGATTCTTGGTGAACCAGCCGGCACAATGGCAAGCATTGGGAATTTCGGCAGAAACAAAGAAACGAACGGCTTTGCTGGTGAACCCTGCCGGAAGATTGGTAAAGGAGTGGCAGAATCCAGGGGCTGATTTTGGATTGCAGTTGGGTTCGTGGTTGACCGGATACTCGCTACCCATCGGTTACTTTCCGCCTGATCCGCGGACTTTTTTCCAGATTGAGCCGGTTTCGGAGCCCGGTGCTGTGGGAATCACGGGCAATATGCGAGGGAAGGGGTTATTGGTACTGTTTTTATCGACTACGGGCGCTCTGGACAACTTGTATGGAGCCAGGCTCAAGTTGATTAGTGAGAAGTGCAAAGAGAAAGGGATTGCGGCAATCGGGTTGTTTTCTGACTACGACGAGAAACAGGAATCGGTGGATGTTTGGGCTAAAGCCAACGGAATTGAATTTGCTTGTCGCGTGGACCCGGGAAGCGCATTTGCTGATGCGTTTCGTGCGACTCGAACGCCGGAAGTGTTCTTGTTGGATGCGAAAGGCGCAGTGTGTTACACCGGTGCAATTGATAGCAGTTCTTGGGAGCGCGAAACCAATCGCAGGTATTTGATGGAAGCCGTTGATGCGCTGATCGACGGGACCAACATGAAGCCGAACAAAACGATTCCGTTTGGAACGATCATTCGACGTAGCGAAGCGGATGACCGAAGCCGAAATTCAGGCAAGTAGAGGGGTTTTTAGCCCATAATCGCATGCTCCAATGAAATTTTCAACGCGTGCAATTCATAAGGGGCAAACTAAAGACCCTCAATCGGGAGCGGTTACTTTTCCGATTTATCAAACTTCGACTTTTGGTCAAAAGACTCCGGGACATCCGCCAAAATTTGGCGGAAGAGATTTATCTTATGCCCGATCCGAAAATCCTACTCGTACCGCATTGGAAGAATCGCTTGCGGCATTGGAAAATGCAAATTACGGATTGGCTTTTTGTACGGGATTGGCGGCGGTTTGTTGTGTACTTAACACTTTGAAAACCGGTGACAAAGTTGTTGCTTGTTCTGATTTATACGGTGGTTCTTATAGGCAGTTTACAAAAGTGTATGCCAAGATGGGAATTGAATTTGTGTTTATCAACACAACCGATTTGAAAGAGGTTGAATCGAATATTAACGATGCATCTCTTTTATGGCTGGAAACTCCTTCCAATCCATTGTTGAACATCACTGATATAAAGGCGTCAACGGAGATTGCAAAGAATAAGGGTGTACGTTCTATTGTAGACAATACGTTTGCCACACCTTATTTGCAGAGTCCTTTGGAACTGGGTGCAGACATTGTTTTACATTCGACCACAAAATATATCAATGGACACGCGGATGTAGTGGGAGGTGGTTTAGTTACCAATGATGAAGGTATTTGGAAAGAATTAAAATTTGTTCAAAATGCTTGTGGATTAGTGCCGGGACCGCAGGACAGTTATCTGGTGATTCGTGGCATGAAGACACTTTCGTTACGAATGGAGGAGCATTGCAAAAACGCAAAAGCCGTTGCAGAATTTTTGCAGAATCATCCAAAAGTTTCCAAGGTTTTTTATCCGGGAATGGAGAGCCATCCGGGTTTTGAAATTGCCAAGAAACAGATGAGAGATTTTGGAGCCATGCTTTCATTTGAGTTAACGGGCAGTGCGAATGCTGCAACCAAGTTTTTGGAAAGCATTCAGCTGTTTACCTTGGCTGAGTCTTTGGGTTGTGTGCAATCCTTGGCTAATCACCCTGCGTCAATGACTCATGCAAGTGTCGAAAAACACGTTCGGGAATCGGTTGGAATTACAGACGGCTTGATTCGATTGTCCATCGGCATTGAGGATATTGAAGATATTTGCAACGACTTGAGTCAAGCATTGGACGCTTGTTAATTCATGGCAAAAATCGGGATTCTTGGACTTGGAACAGTCGGTAAGGGGCTTGTTGAGTTAATTGAAAAGAATTCAGAATTGATTTCTAATCGTTCGGATGTCAATCTTGAAATCAAGTCCGCATTTGTGCGTAACAACGGCAAGCCGCGACCTTTGCCTGCAGAAAAATTGACCCATGACCCGGAGAGCATCTTTAATGATCCTGAAATCAGTATTGTTGTTGAAGTTATTGGCGGAATTGAACCAGCGAAATCCTTGATATTGCGAGCATTGGATGCCGGAAAAAATGTTGTCACTGCGAATAAAGCCGTTTTGGCGCGGCATGGTGATGAGATTTTTGAAGCGGCGAATCGAACGGGAAAGCGGATTGGGTTTGAAGCGAGTGTGTGCGGAGGAATTCCGCTTTTGCGGGCGTTATCGAGCGGATTGATTGCCAATCGAGTTGACGAATTAATTGGAATACTAAATGGGACCAGTAACTTTATTTTGTCTCGGATGACTTCCGATGCAAAAGATTATCAAAGTGCATTGGCTGAAGCCCAGGCATTAGGACTTGCCGAAGCCGATCCGAGTTTTGATGTGGGCGGGATTGATGCTGCTCATAAATTGCTGATTCTTTCTGAATTGACTTTTCAAATCAAGGCGACTTTAGAGGACATACGCATTGTTGGAATTGAGCGTATCAGTTCTGAGGATGTATTGAGCGCAAAGGAGTTTGGATTTGTTTTGAAACCGGTTTCTATTGCCAAGCATGTGGATGGAAAACTTGCGTTGCAAGTACAGCCGGCATTGGTATCGAAAACGCATCCTTTGGCTACAGTCAACCAAGAGTTTAATGCTGTTTTGGTTAAGGGTGATGCGATTGGAGAAATGATTTTTTATGGAAAGGGAGCCGGCTCTTTGCCAACAGCGAGTGCTGTTCTGTCGGATATTGTAGAAATTGCGCGAAGTTCGGCTTCGCCTTTCATCTGGAATCCGTTA
>CAZJKW010000100.1:7592-8280 GCA_964546835.1 uncultured Fimbriimonadales bacterium | reverse complement strand
GCCTCGCGGTACTTTTCGCCGGACCGTTTTGATGCTTCTTTAACTGTCATGGGGCGTTGGATGGTCATTTTGCCGTTTTCGATTTGGATGTCAACGGCGTCTTCTATGTTAAGAAGGTCGAGCATCGTTTTGTCGAGGATAAGACTTTTGCTGTTACCGGTTTTGACGAGTTTTTTGATCATGGTATTGCCTGTTGGTACGATGTTATGACGATATTATGACCTAATTGTTCCATAGTTTGTAGAAAAAATGAATGGGGCGCGGCGACTGCGATAGTCACCACACCCCATATTGTTTCTGGCGTCCCTGGTTTAGGACTCGCCGCCTGCGTGGCTAAACGTTGGCTCGAATGGGATTAGTCCCAAACGAGTCGCTGCACGAAAGGCCTGCACGCGGTTGCTAACCTGCAACTTGCCGTATATATTGGCAAGGTGGAAGTCAACGGTTCGCTTTGACACATATAAGTTTTCAGCTGCTTCCTTGCTGCTGAATCCTTGAGCGATTAGCGATAGGACCTCTATTTCGCGCTTGGTTAGCCGAACAGGTCTTCCACTATGCTCTGGTCTTGACGTTGCCATTGCCATGATTCACCCCTCGCTCCAATTGCTGTTGCCGCCTACATCGGCAAGACGCTCGACCTGCACGCCGGCGGGGTGGACCTGATCTTCCCTCACCACGAGAACGAGAT
>CAZJKW010000100.1:0-7582 GCA_964546835.1 uncultured Fimbriimonadales bacterium | reverse complement strand
GTTCTTCCACATCGTATCCAGAATCTGAGAAAGAAAATTGCGAATTTTTGAAAAAGAACGGTTTTGGTAGGCCGGAGCGGGCTTTTCTCTTCATTTGACCGAGATTTTTGACAGAAGGTTCCCAGTAATTTTACAGGCAAGGGTTTGTTAACAGTCCCTGGGCTGCGGTTGAGGTGTAAAGCGTGGGGACGGGAAAGCCGTAAACGTGATAGGACGCCTTGACGGAATCGAAAAACGGTTTCTCGGTACCTGATTGGATTAGGGCGACGCAACATCCGCCGAAGCCGGCACCGGTGAGTCGTGCGCCGATGCAGCCGGGGGCATTCCATGCCGAACGTGCGAGGGCGTCGAGTTGTTTGGAACTGACTTCGTAGTCGTTTTTTAGGGAGTTGTGGGATTCTTGGCAGAGGTTTTTGATGGCGGCGTGGTTGTTGGTTTCGAGTGCTTTTTTGAATTCGAGGGTTCTTTGGTTTTCGGTGATGACGTGGCGGGCTCGTTTTTTGAGGAGCGGTGGGAGGATGTTGATTTGGTTGAGGGTGGCGTCTCTTAAGGGGGTGCCGATTAGGTTTGCGGCTTGTTCACATTCCTTGACGCGTTCGTTGTATGCGCTTTTTGCCAGGGCTCGTGAAACGCCTGAGTATAGGATGGCGATTGTGATTTCTTCGGGAATTTGGACCGGTGTGACGGATTGGTTTCTTGTGTCTATGAGCAGTGCTTTGCCTTTTTCCCCGAGTGCGGATGCCATTTGGTCCATGCGGCCACATTTGACGCCGACGAAGTCGTTTTCGGCGCGCCATGCAGTTTCGGCGATTTGTTGGTGGGTTAGGTTGAGTTGATAAAGTTGGTTGATGGCGCCGATTAGGCAGACTTCCAGAGCGGCGCTGCTGCTGAGGCCTGCGCCGGATGGGAGGTCGGAATCAATGACACCTTTGATGCCGATGGCTGTTTGAGTGATGGATTTGATTGCTTCGAGGCAGGCAAAAGCGTATCTTCCCCATCCGCGATTTTGGTCTTCCGAGTTTGCTTTGCCTGATTTTTTTGAAATGAGTTCTACTGAATTTGATTTTGCGAAGAGACCCGAGACTCTTTTGTCGATTGCAGCGGGAAAAACTAAACCGTCGGTGTAATCGGTGTGTTCTCCGATTAGGTTGACTCTGCCGGGCGCGGATGAATAAGCCATTGGCTTATCGGAAAAATGGGAATTCCAGAGCGATTGAATTGCTGGCGACAAGAGAAATTGAGGCTACCCGCTTTGGTTCAACCTGGCAAAGTTTGCGGGTTTGTTGGTTGAGTTGAATGGAAGGTTAGGTTTGATGACGGAGTTGAGTCCTAGCCGCCGCCCGGGCTTGACTCCCGTCACTCAAGAGGGTGTTGGAGGAAATATGAGACGGCGCGGCTTTACACTTGTAGAGATCATGATAGTCGTGTTAATCATTGGAGTATTGCTGTCGATTGCGATACCTAACATGATGAACGCGAGGGCAAATTCACAATTAAAAACTTGTCAAAGCAATATGAGAGTTTTTGATGTTGTTAAAGCACAATGGGCGATGGAAGCGAGCATTCCCACAAACCAACCAACAACGCTTGCGGATTTGTTGCCTTATTTGAGACGGGTTCCACTTTGTCCGGCAAACGGAACGTATGATTTTGGGACGATTAGCACTCCAACGACTTGTTCGTTGCCGGAACATCCGCCTTCACCTTAAAAAAAAAACGGGTTGCTGAATTAATTTTTCAGCAACCCGAATTATTTATTTTTAGTGGTGGTGGTTGTCTTCTTCTTTTGGAATTTCGGTAACGCACGCTTCGGTTGTCAGGATTAATCCTGCGATAGATGCTGCGTTTTCGATGCAAAGTCGGACGACTTTTGTCGGGTCCACGATTCCGGCTTTCATCAAGTCTTTGTATGAAAGCGTTACTGCGTCATAACCGATTTCGGGTTTTGCTTCGATTACTTTTTGGACGACTGCGCTACCTTCTGCACCGGCATTGTCTGCAATTAGGCGAAGCGGTGCTTGCATTGCTTTTCGGAGAATGCTTGCTCCGACAGCTTCTTCATTTGACAGTTTGAGTGATTCAAGCGTTTTTGCAACGCGCAACATTGCAAGTCCGCCACCGGGGACTATTCCTTCTTCAAGTGCTGCTTTTGTTGCGTTAAGTGCGTCGGTAATGCGCTCTTTGCGTTCTTTCATTTCAGTTTCGGTTACTGCACCTACTTTAATTACTGAAACGCCACCCTTTAACTTTGCAAGTCGTTCTTGCAATTTTTCTTTGTCATAGTTGCTATCGGTGGTTTCGATTTGTCCTTGAATGACTTTTATTCTTCCTGCGACTTCAGATTTTTTTCCGCCGCCGTCAACAATTGTCGTGAATTCTCGACTTACAACAGCTCTGCGACAAGAACCAAGCATTTCCATGGTGACGTTTTCGAGTTTCATACCGAGGTCTTCTGTTACGAATTGACCGCCGGTAAGAATTGCCATATCTTCCAGCATGGCTTTTCGTCTTTCACCGAATCCGGGTGCTTTTACAGCGCAAACTCTGAGTCCGGCGCGTATTCGGTTAAGAACCAATAGCGCAAGAGCTTCACTTTCAATGTCTTCGCAAATGACCAAAAACGGTCTGCCGGATTTTGCAACTTTTTCGAGTAATGGCAAGAAGTCCACTACGTTGCTTATTTTCTTTTCATAGAAAAGAATCAGCGGTTCTTCGAGAACCGATTCCATTGTTGCCGGATCGGTTACGAAATATGGGCTCAGATATCCTTTGTCAAAACGCAGTCCATCAACCGTTTCGACAGAGGTTTCAAGACTTTTGCCTTCTTCAACTGTTACGACTCCATCAAGTCCAACTTTGAAAACCGTTTTGCCAACCAGTTCTCCAATTTCGGTTTGTTTGCTGGAAATGGTTGCCACTTGAATTGCGTCGGCTTCTGTTTTTAACGCGCGGCTCATTTTTTTCAGTTCCGACAGCGATGCATTTACGGCTTTATCAATTCCGCGTTTTATTGCAATCGGATTCGCACCTGCGCCGACGCTTCTTAGCCCTTCATTAATAATGGCTGCGGCGAGGATGGTTGCGGTGGTAGTTCCGTCGCCAGCGAGATCATTTGTTTTGCTGCTGACTTCTCTGACGAGTGCCGCTCCCATGTTTTCAAACGGGTCGGTCAGTTCGATTTCTTTTGCGATGGTGACACCGTCATCAACGAGCGATGGTCCGCCGAATTTTTTTTCAAGTGCAACGTTTCTTCCACGCGGACCGAGGGTTACGCTGACCGCATCGGCGAGTTTGTTCACGCCTGCTGCGATGGTGGAACGTGCATCAGAACCGTATTTAAGATCTTTTGCTGCCATTTATTTGCCCTTTTTCCCGGCTTTCACTTTTTCTTTTTTGCCGGATTTTTTGTTTTCTTTTTTTTCTTTAGCAGGTTTGTTGACGACTGCTTTTGCGGATGTTTTTGCGGATGTTTTGATGCCGCCTTCTACAATTGCGAGAACATCTTCTTGGCGCATCATGACGTAGTCAACGCCTTTCACTTTTACTTCCGTGCCGCTCCATTTTCCATAGAGGACAACGTCGCCAACCTTAATTTCCATTGGAATTTTTTTACCGTTGTCGAGAATTTTTCCCGGTCCGGTGGCAACAACTGTTCCCCGCTGGGGTTTTTCTTGAGCCGAATCGGGCAATACCAATCCGCTGCTTGTGAAGGTCTCTTTTGACTCTTGCAAAACGACGATTCTATCGTTGATAGGTTTTATGTCCATGATTGATTTCTCCAAACTGTTTTGGCACTCTAAATGAAAGAGTGCTAAGTTCGTTGAGTATACCGATTTGAACTAAAGTCGGAGCAAGGGCATGGAGACAACTTCTGCTTCGGATTCGCCCACGGTAACTATGTCACCGGGCCGGACTTCGTTGCGCAAAAATCCGGCAGCAATGGGCCCTAACTCCGGCGAAACGGCTGAGCTGGTGATTTCGCCAGCATCGTTTCTATCGGGATGACTGATTTTTGAACCCACCGGCATTTCATGAGAGCCGATAAGTCCCATCCACGTGCGGTTGGTGTGCCCCCTCGCATAGATTCTCATCACCACTTCTTGACCCGTATAGCAACCCTTGTTAAAACTGATGTTTTTGTCAACGAATTGGCGACCCATTTCCATTGCGAGCGTTCGATTGTTATGGTCTTGGTTAAACACCGGATAACCGGATTCAATTCGCGCCACGTTCCACGCAGCAAATCCAGCCGGTTGAATTTTCTTGACAAGTTTTACAACGTCTTCGGCGGATTCGTTTGGAAAGAGAATGTCCCAACCTCCAGAGCCGGTTCGGTCGTGTCGGAGCAACGTTAAGCGACCCGCTTTGGTTTCAACCATTCCTGCTTCGAGACGTGGCAAAGTAAAGGCGTCTCCGATGGCTGAAGTTGCTTCCGGTCCCTGAATGCTTATGATGGAATGCGAAAGGGTTACGTCTGATATTTGAACGTCTTCAAGAATCAACATTTGTTGCAGACGGGTGAGGGTTGCTTCGTGCTGGATTCCCGGACATAAGGCAATGATGGTGTCATCAAGTCCCCAGAGATCCATGTCTGCAATGATTTGTCCAGTTGGGTTGAGCAGACATGCTTCGACAAACGCTCCGGAATCAAGGTTTCGCAAGTCGTTCGTCAGTTGACCTTGTAGCCACCCTTTTCTATCTTCACCCAAGAAACCGAGTTTAGTTTCGGAAGAAAAGTCAAGCCAGGCGGCGGACTCCCTAAGGGCTCGGTATTCGGCTTCGATCGAACCAAAATGAAGGGCGACATCATTGTCCCATACTGCTTTGCTCTTAGATTGCGCTTTTTGTAACGCTGGTTGCTTCATCATGGTATCCAATTCAATATGTCCCTAAGTTCGTTATTCACAGATTACTACGACAAATCGCGCTCTGCGGTGGCGAGATGATTTCCTGGATTGTTGCCGGGCTTGGAGTTGCGGGCGGGCTTTTTGGTTCAGGCGCGCTTCGAAACTTTGAACGCTTGGCTGCTGATGATATTGGCACGAGGTTGGAAGGCGATGCCAAGTTCGTTCGGGTCAGAGTAGGAATCAACGGGATTCTTGACGGGAGTTTGACCCGTGCGACGATTGAAGCGTCGAGGTTTAGCGTTAAAGGGCTACCCTTGTTTACGGAGCCGAACCGGAGCCGGGCAGGCAAGATTAAGAAATTGGAGATTCGGTTGACCGATTTTGAATTGAGAAATTTGCACGTTGAAACACTGACTGCGGATGTTTTTGATTGTCGTTATGATTTTGGACTTGCGTTGCGAGAAAAGAAGGTTCGGCTGAGTGAATCCGGTGTAGGTCCGGGATATGTAAGAGTGACTGCAAAATCCTTAGAGCATTTTTTGTTAAGAAAGTATAAAGAGATTAAACGGATATCGGTGGAACTGGAAAATGATAAAGTCTACGTTAAGGGATTTGGTGATTTTTTATTGGCTTCGGCGGAATTTGAGGTATCCGCTGGATTAGAAATTAGAAACGGAAGTCAGTTGTGGTTACGGGACAGTTGGGTTTTTTTGAATGGCAGACCTGTTCGAGACGGGAGCGACCGTGCTTTGTTGCAGGTTTTGAATCCAGTTTTGGACATTAATGAAGATTTGCAATTGTTTGATGCGATTAAGATGGAGAGGATTCGTTCGAAGAATGGCGTTCTTGAGATTTGGGGGACGGCGACGATTCCTCAAAGTTCTGACAACGGTTTCAATCCCATTCCTCCCGCTATTCTCTAAAGGTTGAACGGACGCTCTACTATTTTCTTCTATTGAAGTGATTAAAATTTCATCAACTGAGTATTTCGTCGCTCTTAGCGAAAATTTGGACCAAAGCAATTGTGCAGAAGATGCCGATTCCAAGGGAAATGAGTTGTGGAGTAATTGCCGCTCCCAAGTCCGGTTCGCGCCACCAGATTGAAGTTGACCGAAATAGCGATAGAACAGCAATAAAACTGAGTGCCATGACGCCGTGTTTCCGATATTTTCTGAACAAAACGACTGAAATTGCCATTGCAACTAGAACTGCGAGCATTTCATAAATTGGCGCAGGGTGGACTTTTTGGGTTGAAGAGAAAATTGAGTTGTTTACTGAGAATCGGTTTAACAATAAATTGTTTTCTTCTGTGATAGAGATGGCCCAAGGGACGTTTGATGCCGACCCTGAACAACAGCCGCTAACAAGACAATTCGTTTTCAGTATCAGAATTCCAACAACTGCAGAAATTGTAAGTTTGTCAAGAATCAACCATGAATTTAAGTTCAGGAGCTGTGCAATTGCGATAACAGAAAAGAAACCAAAAATGATTCCACCGTCAAGGGCAAATCCCATGAGCGGTTGAATGGCATTTGGGTGCAACATTACTGAGAGCAATTTTGCGCCTACAAAAGAGGCGGTTCCGCTGACCAGACAGATGGTCATCGCAAATCTGATTGGGCGGATTAGATAACAGGCACAAAGTAAAGATGCGGTCGCTGCGAGAACCAAAAACTTTTCATAAATATTCACTTTCGAACTTTTATGCTGATTTTCATTGAAACGCCATTGTTTTTACAGAGACCGATTCCAACAAATGAAACTTTTTTGTCTTCGCTTACTTCAAACGTCCCGGTAATTCTGGTTGAAAAATCTTTTTCAATTACCGTGCCTTCAAATTCTCCTTCGTCTGAAATCTCAAATCTCGATGCTTTGGACGGAGGTTGTCCTTGGCCAGCGATTGTGAAGGTTCCTGAAGTTTCACCCAATGCTCGGATTGTCATTTTCACGGGAAGCTGTTTGCCAATAAGACCATTAAGCATTTCGTCAGTTATGGAAACGGATCTACAATCGGATTCTTCTGAGTTCTTTAATGACTTTTGAAGTTCTGCTTTGTTTACGTCAAATTCTTCGATTACCAAATTGCCAGAATAAGTACCTGAAATGAGTGCAGGATCCAGTTTTTCCCTGAAGAGATCTGATCCCTGCTCTTTGATAATGTCATCTGTGATAGAAGCAATCAAGTTATCAATTAATTCGGTACGATTTTTGCCAATTGAATTTTCAAGAATTTCCCTAAGCCCAGCAAGTCCTTTTGCACTTCTGATTTTGATTAGTTCTTCTAAATTATCACCTATTCCATGTTTGATCTTTTCGATTCCATCCGGGATCATGGTTTTTAGTTTGTCCCTCAAATTTTTGAGGGACATTTCGAGTGCTTCTAAAGATTGTCTTGATGCGGCGAGTTCTCGAAGGTTGCTCAGATAAACATCAAAGAACTCTCCTGAAGATCTCCAGGGCTGACTCAAATTTGCGGTAAGTTTTGCAATTCGTTCCTTTAATTTTTCACTTAACTCTTTGCGGGCAAAATATGCGCCCGAAAAATCGGAAGTCTTGAGTATTGATTTAGATCCACCCATTGAAGCAAACAAAACTTCTAATGAGCCTTCTACATAATCGCCGGTCGAAGAATTAGGATCGCCAATCAAGTAAATTCCCTTTGACAACCCCGTGAATGCGCCCATCGTCATTTTTGCCGCTTTTCCAACGAGCCATGATGACCATCCTTTCCCAAA
>CAZJKW010000099.1:0-8351 GCA_964546835.1 uncultured Fimbriimonadales bacterium | reverse complement strand
CCTTATTTAGAAGAAACCCACGGACCTCGCCAATTTCATATCGTCTGCGGATGAGTGATCATCCAAATCTCGCAGACTGACCTCTCGGTTATGGCTGTCTTCAACCGTAACTTTGAGACCTAAACTTCGCAGCTCATTTACAAGAATCTTGAAAGATTCAGGAATGCCCGGCTCGAGCATTGTTTCTCCACGCACGATGCTCTCGTAAGTTTTGACACGGCCCATCACGTCATCAGATTTGATGGTGATGATCTCTTGGAGAATATTGGCAGCGCCGTATGCTTCGAGTGCCCAAACTTCCATTTCGCCGAATCGCTGTCCACCAAACTGCGCTTTACCGCCGAGAGGTTGTTGCGTAACGAGTGAATATGGGCCGATGCTTCTTGCGTGAATCTTGTCTTCGGCGAGGTGCTCAAGTTTGAACATGTACATCACGCCAACTGCGACAGGAAACTCAAACAATTCTCCGGACAATCCGTCGCGCAGAAGACTTTTACCGGTCTTTTCATCAATCCCTGCTCTAATCCAAGCTTTTTCTTGAATCTTGTCGCAAATAGATTGATAGACCGAGTCTGCCGCTTTATGCGCGGGTTCATTCTCGATTATCTCGAATTCTGCATCCGGGTCCATTTGAGTTACGCTCATAGCCGGTTCTGCTGCGACGATTCTTGAAATTTCCTCTAATCTGGTTTTTCCAAATTTTCGGAGTTTGGTTTCGATCTCGTCGAGCATTTCTTCTGCAGTCATACTTCTTCTGAATTTCAGACCAAGTCCTAATTCTGAATTGACATATGCCTGCATTACATCCTGACGAGTTTGTTCTGCAATTCGATTCAATTCATTCATAACTTGTTCTGGTTTGCTTCCTTCAAAAGCAGGACACAAGAAATGAACATGTAAATATTTGCCGACAAGACCTAAAAATGATTCCAACATTTGTCCGTCATTCAATCGGCTTGGAACACCAAGAGGATTTAGAACAATATCAACGGGAGTGCCATCCATTAGAAATGGCATATCTTCTTCAGCAACAACTCTACTGATAACACCTTTGTTGCCGTGTCGTCCTGCCATTTTGTCACCGACGGTTAATTTTCTCTTTTGAGCGACATGGACTTGAACAGTCATGTTTGTTCCGGCTGGCAATTCATCGCCGGGGATTTGCTCAAGTTCGCCTCCTGTGATTTCACTAACAAGATGTTCGCGCTTTTTGGATTCGTGGAAAATCTTGCCTGTGTCTTTACATCTATATTTATAGCGTGAGAATACTTTTACGTCCACAACCGTGCCGGATTCTCCGTGAGGAACTCGCAGAGACACGTCTCTTGTTTCTTCCGCTTTCTTTCCAAAGATAGCGATAATCAATCGCTCTTCTGCAGTTAATTCAACTTGACCTTTTGGTGCGACTTTTCCTACAAGAATGTCAAGAGGTCTTACTTCTGCACCGATTCTCACGATTCCAGATTCGTCTAAATCCTTAAGTGCTTCTTCGCCAACATTTGGAATATCTCGTGTGATTTCTTCAGGGCCAAGTTTTGTGTCAACTGCTTCTGTATCGTATCGCTCAATATGAATTGAAGTGAACACATCTTCTTTCACCAATCGTTCGCTCACAAGAATTGCGTCTTCAAAATTGTATCCACGCCAAGGCATAAATGCCACGACTAAATTTTTACCAAGCGCAAGATGTCCCTGGTCGCAAGCAGCACCGTCGGCAATCGGTTGGTCTTTGCCAACTCTCTGACCCGGCAACACAATTGGGCGATGCGTGAAACAAGTTGATTTGTTAGACTGTTTCAAGTGTCCAAGTTGATACCGATCAAGTTCCCCGGTTTCATTAATGCGAACATGAATTTCAAGTGCAGTAACGTGTTCAACAACACCCGCACGCTTAGCAACAATTGCCGTACCGGTATCAAGGGCAATTCTTCGCTCATAACCGGTTCCAACGAACGGTCGTTCTGAACGGAGAAGAGGCACGGCTTGGCGTTGCATGTTTGCACCCATTAGAGCACGCGCTCCATCGTCGTGATTTAAGAATGGAACGCATGATGCAGCAACTGAAAAGATAACAGGTGATGCGTCCATTAATTCAACATCATCACGCGGAATTTCAGGAAACTCACCGCGATAGCGAACCATCACCGGATTTTCAATGAATTTTCCATCTTTATCCAGTTTTGCATCCGGTGGTGCAACTTTCTTATCGTCTTCATCGCCCGATACCAAATAAACTATTTCGTCGGTGACTTTTCCTTTCTTAACAACTCGAAATGGTGCGTACAAGAAACCGTCGTCATCTACTTTCGAATAAACCGTTAACTGTTTCATCAATCCGACGTTTGGACCTTCAGGTGTTTCGATAGGACAAACGCGACCATATTCACTTGGCTGCACTTCGCGTTGTGCGTCAACAACGCCAGGTCTTCCGGAAGATGAAGGACGCCTATCAGGAAGTGTTGACAATCTGCGCTTGTTTGATAATTCACTAAGCGGATTTGTTTGGTCCATGAATGTGCTCAAGTGGCTGCTACTAAAGAAACTCTTTATGCTTGCGGTTACCGGTTTTACGGAAAGGACAACACCTGGCAAAAGATTTTCGGGTTCTGCACTTGTCATTCTTTCGCGAGCAACTTTTTCCATTCGGCTCAAACCCACTCTCATTTGATTGAGGAGCAATTCACCAATTGATTTGATTCGTTTGTTTTGAAGATGGTCAATGTTGTCGCCGCCAATCTCTCCTTCGAGCAACAAAACTAAACGATTGACCATTGCAACTAAATCTTCAACGGTTATGTTTCGTACTGAATCTGGCAAATCAAGACCCAGCCTGCGATTCATTTGGTGTCTTCCGACTCGACCTAAATCATAATTTCTTGGGTCGAGGAATAGTGAAAACACTTGACCTTTTGCGTTTTCTCTGTCGGGTGCTTCACCCGGTCGCAATTTACGATGCAAGTCTTTTAAAGCAGTTTCAACATCAGTTGTCGGATCATGTTCAAGAGTCGCATCAACAAAAGGATTGACCGTCAGCAGTGAAATCTTTTTCAGTTTTAAGGATTCGATTTTTTTGGCTACGTCGCGGTCAATTTTTTTGTTTTTTTCGATAATGACTTCTTCGCCATCTTTGATTTCTTCAACGGTTCTCTTTCCGACTAAATCGGCTTCTGTCGGATTTGAAACCGTTGTTTTTCTGCCGAACGTCGTCAATATATCTTCGTTTGTTCCGACCGGCGAAAAAACAGAAACGGTCTGTTTTTTCATTGAAGCGGGCAAACTTGCAATCAACTCTTCGGTTACCCAGGCATTTTGCGAAGCCAAAACTTCACCGGTTTCGGGGTCCACTAAAGGTTTGTCCAACTTGCGATTGACCGCTTTTTCAAGGGTGGTCGTGAACTGGTGCTTTGCCTCATCAAAAGCGGAGAACACCTTCATTAACTGGGTTACGGGAATCTTCTTGCTCTGATTCAATGGTGCCCAAAGCACAAAGTTTGGCTCCGATTCCGCTACTTCAAGCCATTTACCCTGGTTGGGAAGCACTTCGGACCTCATTGGAAGCCGATGCATCAAAACGTGCCTGAGTTCCCATTTGGTGGCTTGCTGCGGCTCGTCGAAGAAGTAGATTCCGGGAGACCGGCTCATTTGGGAAACGATGACTCTTTCCCTTCCATTAATAATAAAGGTGCCTGAGTCCGTCATCAGCGGCAGGTCGCCAAGGTAAACCTCGGTCTCAATAACCTCTCTTTCTGGGCTGCTTAAGCGAACGCCGACCTTGATTGGCGCTTCATAGGTGACATCGCGGTCCCGGCAATCGTCGATGTCATACTTCGGTTCGGCTAAGGCAAAGTCCAGGAATTCAATCTTCTTGGAGTTGGTGAAATCCCAAATTGGGGAGAAACTCTTTAGCAGTTCAGGAAGTCCTTGTTGTAAGAACTGTTTGTAAGAGTTGAGTTGAACCTCTATGAGATTGGGCACGTCTAGTACTTGGTTAAGTGGGCTGGACGCGTGTTTAATCTCCTTCATTGAAACCTCCGGGGAATAGGGCAGACAAACGACTAGGATACCCCTGACGGGTCGTCGGGGTCAAGCAAAAATATAGGTTAGTCCGGGACTTAGAAGCCCCGACCATAATTATTTAGATTGATTTTTGGCATCGGACGGGTTTGGGCTGAATCAAAACGTTAGTTTTCACTTTTCCACCCTATGGATTTGGGGGATGGTTGAGCGAAAAGATTATACCTGTGCGGTAGGATTCAGCGCGGTGATATTGCGAAACCTGATTCTGCTCGTTTCCGGCCGAAAATGGGTTGAGCGATTTGTGAGGAATAGCCGACTTACGCGAAAAGTGGTGAGGCGATTTATCGCAGGTGACACCTTAGCCGAAGCAATCAAGGTCTCCGAAGATTTGGTTGCCAAAGGATTTCCGGTTGCCTTAGACTTATTGGGTGAAAACACCACGACACCGGAAGAGGCGGATGCTGCTCTCAACGAATACTTACAAATGCTGGATGCAATTCATTTGTCGGCTTATTCCGGGGGATGGCAACCCGAAAAAATCAACATCGCAATAAAATTGACCCAATTGGGATTGGATTTTGATCATGAGGGTTGTATGCGACGAGTTGAACAACTTTTGTTAAAAGCTAAAGAGTATGGAAATTTTGTTCGGCTTGATATGGAAAGTAGCCATTACACTGACCGCACAATTGAATGTGCGATTTTGATGAACAAAAAATTTGGAAATGTCGGAACGGTTTTGCAATCGATGCTATATCGCACTCCCCAAGATTTGGAATTGCTGATTCGAGAATATGTTCGATTGAGAATTGTCAAAGGCGCATACTTGGAACCGAAACAGTTGGCATATCCAAAAAAAACTGATACGGATGAGGCATATATTAAATGTATGGAAAAGTTGCTAATCGATGGCAGATATCCCGCTATTGCAACGCATGATAAATTCATCATTGAATCTACATTGCAGTTTGCCAATGCAAACGACATAAGACCGGGACGATTTGAATTTCAAATGCTTTATGGGATTTGCAGACAGATGCAAAGTGATCTGAAAAAACAAGGTTACACGGTGCGAGTTTATGTGCCGTATGGTAAGAGTTGGTATCCGTATTTCACGCGAAGACTTGCGGAGCGTCCGGCCAATTTACTTTTCTTCATAAGGAGTTTGTTTTCGAAATGAATTGGGATATCGGTGACGTTTGGAAATTTACGCGCTTGCGTCTTGCTCCTACATGGGAAGACCTAAGTGAACTTGAATTAGGATGGAGGCCTTCGCATCGGAACCATTCAATTGCAGAAATTCTGATGCACATCGCAGGTGCCGAATACTATTGGGCTTGTCGATTTGGGATTGAAAACCAACATTCGGGTTTCGAAGATAAATTGGAAAGATCGGTCAAAGAAGGATTTTTGATTGATGCGAAATTTCCATTTGAAGAAGACGAACTCAATAAAGAATTTATCTTTGAAGTTTTGGAATTTAGTCGAAAGTGTATTGAGCCATTCGTCCTCAATCCAACCGAAGAAAACTTGAAAATCGAAATGATTAGTCCAATAGGGGACAAAGTTACAGGAAAAGAAGGATTAATCCGATTGTGCCAACATGCCGGTTACCATGCCGGGCAAATTTGGTTGATGAGAATGCTCCCGAATTTTCCTTCGCGTTAACGCGGAAATTCAAAAACTCTTGGGATGTTTCGGCGCGTTTCCGATGCAATCGGTATTTCAGCAATTGCTTTAGCACGATTGTCTAATGCCACTAAGGCGAAAATTTCAGAATCATCTGCTTCGCCGCCATATGCTCCAATTTTGCTCATCAAATTGCTGGAACAGTCATCATTCAAACCAAGAATGTGTCCTAATTCGTGTGTTATCGCTTTCTTCAGTTGAGCTTCGGATAAGTTTGAACCAAAATAATCCTTGGAAGAAATTTGAATTCTTGCACTCAGATTCAGTCCATTACCACTTGAAGAACGATTCCATTCTGCTAATCCGGCAACTTTTGTTCCGTTCATGTTAACTTGATTTTGAATCGTCATAAAGACATCGGCAGTACTCGGGTCATTTGTTTCTGAAAACGTTGTGGATTCCATGGTTGCATTCCAGTAATCCATGCATTCTCCCGCCCATTCCTTAACCTGTTTTGCTCGTGCGGAACCGATTCCATTTGTTGAAACAAATACCTTCAAATTAGATGGAGCCGAGACAGAGTCAGCGTGGGCTCTTGCCCGTTTTTGGTT
Organism: uncultured Fimbriimonadales bacterium; assembly: GCA_964546835.1. Taxonomy (GTDB): domain Bacteria; phylum Armatimonadota; class Fimbriimonadia; order Fimbriimonadales; family ATM1; genus JAHCHL01. Next base: position 2,094 of record CAZJKW010000099.1, on the reverse strand, counting down.
GCCGAATGCCATTTCGGTAAGGGCAAGTCCCAAACTTTGCCGAATCTGTGGCGTTATTAGTTTCGCGGTTCCAATTTCGAACGTGCCTCGGCTCGCAATCAAACTGCGATCTCCGGCAACTGCCGTCGCGGTCATAAGTGAAAAGGTGACTGCCCCAAAAATCTGAATCGGCTTCATTTATCCGTCCCCGAAATGCCTTATTCCTGACATTCCGCTTAGAATTGTCGGCAGAATTACCGGGAGACTTTAACGAATTACTCGGATAATTTAGGTGTAAACGGGCCCTTTTCGGCCTCAAAGCGGCTAATTTCTGCTTCGTGAACCAATGTGGTGCCTATCAAGTCCAATCCTTTGAGCAGAGCATGCTTGTTGGAAGGACTGATTTCAAATGAGATTGTTCGGCTTCCGATGGAAACGGTTTGAGTCTCCAAGTCAATTGAGATCGAAGTTCCGGAACCACACTGTGCGATTACATCATGGTCAGATTCGTTTAGTTCGATTAACAAGAGGCCATTGTTGGCAGCGTTCTGTCGAAAAATGTCGCTATATCCGGCCGCTCGTTCTGTTTTTTTAGCAATGATTGCTTTAAAGCCCGCTTGTTGAATTGCCCAAACTGCATGCTCGCGGCTGCTTCCGCATCCAAAGTTTTCTTCGGTAACTAAAACCGTCGCACCCTTTGCTTCCGGCTTGTCTAATGGGAATTCCGGATTTCGCAAGTCAACAAAAAGTTGCTCTCCATATCCGGAACGAGTGACCATCGAAAGAAACCGAGCAGGAATGATTTGGTCCGTATCCACATCGGCTTGAGGAAGCACTACGATTTTTCCGACATGATTTTTGAACGGCTGCATCGGATTGGATTCTATCCTACCGGCGGGTACCATTTGCGCTCATGTCTACACCCTACATAACAACGGCGATTTATTATGTAAACAGCGTTCCACATATTGGTTCGGCTCAAGAAGCGGTGATGGCAGACGTGATTGCTCGTTTTTGGCGGATGTACGGAAATGCCCATTTTTTAACGGGCACCGACGAAAATGCAACAAAAGTTTTTGAAGCGGCTCAAGCAAACGGAAAATCGCCGCATGCATATGTTGATGAAATTGCCGGTGAGTGGCGTCGGATTTTTGACTCGATGCATATTCAATATGACGACTTTATCAGGACTACTGAACAAAGACACATAGATGCCGTTCAAGAAGCATTCAGACGATTACAATCTTCGGGATATATTTATAAAGGAGATTACGAGGGTTGGTATGACGTTCGTACTGAGACTTTTTTCAAGGAATCGGAGTTAGTTGATGGAAAAAGTCCAGATGGAAATGAAGTGCGATGGGTAAAAGAACAGAATTATTTTTTCAAACTGTCAGCATTTGAAAGTCAGATTCTTGAATACATTGAAAAAAATCCCGGCTTTATTCAGCCGGATGTGCGACGAAATGAAGTCCTATCTTTTATTAAACAGGGGCTTCGGGACGCTTGTATTACCCGTGCTTCAACCGGGTGGGGAATTCCGGTGCCCGATGATGAATCGCAAGTAATTTATGTTTGGTTTGACGCACTTATTAATTACATTTCGGCAATCGGATGGCCAAATGGAAACTGGAACGAGTATTGGCCGGCAAAAATGCAACTGGTTGGTAAAGACATTTTGGTTCGTTTCCATGCGACTCTTTGGCCTGCAATGTTAATGGGTTTAGGTCTGCCGTTGCCCACCTGTTTGGTTGGACATGGATGGACGCTTTTGGGTGAAGAAAAAATTAGCAAATCACTGGGAAATGTAGTTGCACCGCTTGATTTGGCACAGACATTGGTTGACCGAGGTGCGTGCGACAAGGAGTTAGCAATTGATGCGGTTCGCTATTACATGATGCGAATCATGCCGTTTGAATCGGATTCAAAATTCTCATTAGAGGATTTTGATTTGAAATTTAATACGGAATTAGTCAATGACATTTCAAACGGAATTCACCGAGTGGTTTCAATGACAAACAATTTTGTTGGTGGTATTGTTGGATCGCAGCCGGAACCGGAATTTGCAAGTCAAGTTTCGGACTTTCTTCGAGAATACAAGAAAAAGTTTGATGC
>CAZJKW010000098.1:0-8364 GCA_964546835.1 uncultured Fimbriimonadales bacterium | reverse complement strand
GATAACTGCTGGATGGATTGATTCAAACATTTATCAGTTCAATCCCGGTGCTGTAGACACCTTTAGCGGAGTTCCTGAAGGCGGAACATTCGTACCTGCGACAAACTTTACTGTTGGGCGCGGGCTGTTTTTCCGAGTATTGGTTCCTGAAGGAGTGACAGTTACGTTTAGACCCGGCTCGTTTGCATTGAGTCAAAACGTTTCGACTCAAATCTCGGGTCAATGGCGCGTGCGATTAGATTTTTCCGGTTTAAATGTTGAACAGTCGGCCATCGAATTTGGCGGCAAATCGGGTGCAGGTTTTGGATTTGACGTCGGTCTTGATTCTGCATTGCCGCCAGCATGGGGTGGTGCGTTACAAGCAGAAATTGTTAACTCGCAAGCGATGTATCGAGATGTTCGGGGTTTGGGACTTCAATTTTTTGACACCAAACTGACCGGACTTAGGCCGGGCAAAACTTATCGTGTGAAATTCGGTAATCAATCAGGAAATCTAATTTATGGTGCGGTTATTACTGATATTCAGAACGGACAAACTCGGGCAGTTAGGTCAGATTTGAATTACACATTTGTTGCAAATTCATCAGAACGAAGATTTCGAATTGTTACCAATTCAACAGGAGCAACGCGATGAAGAAATTATTGCTGTTGCTTAGTTGCTTGATGTTGATTGCCGGCTGTGGCGGCGGCGGTGGCGGTGGCGGCGGCGGAAACCGTGTCCAAGTTACCGGAAGAGTTTTGTCTGTTAGCACAGGCAGTCCGCCGAATCCGGTTGCGACCGTGCAAATTGGAGCGCGATCTGCTCAATCGGGAGCAAGTGATGGTTTGTTTGCATTTCAGGCCGACGTTGGGAGCAGCTCTGTTATTGTTCTAAGCGCATTTCCGACAATCACTTTTTTGATTCCGGCATTAACTTCTGCTACCGATTTAGGTGATTTGTGGATTGGGCCTCAAACCGTCACAGTTGAAGGAACGGTTATTAATGCAAATACAAGCGACCCAATTGACGGAGCAACTGTTCGATTTGGAGGTCATGTAACGACGACCAATGCTTCCGGTGCTTTTTCCATTTCCGGCGTTGCATTTGATTCAAATAGCGAATTCATATTTTTTGGAATTGTTGGAAAAATTCAAAAAACCGGTTTTGTTCCGGCGGATTTCAACGCAAATCAGTCGCCAATTGCGGGGATCGTCACGTTGCCTCCGATTGCAATTGCGCCCGTTAGTGACCCGAATCCCCCCGGCTCCCCAGGCAATTTGATTGGAACCGTTTCATTGCAAGGTGGCGGTAATCCTTCAGGTGCGACGGTCACCCTATTGGACGGCGCAACTCCAATCCGCCAAGTAACGGTAGGGACCGATGGGCGATACAAAATCTGGGCAAGTCCATCTAACACCTATACGTTAAGATTTGCCAAGTCCAGTTTTACTACGCAAGACGTCCCCATAATTGGATTCACAAGTCCATCGCAGGTCATCACAACAAATGTCACATTGGTTCCATAAATTTCGAGCAGTTGGTTTTTTGGCATTAGGCATTGCCGTGGGTGCTTTCGGTTTCATTGCGTTGCGAGCATTTGCTCGCTTCGATCCCTTCGCAAAATACAAAGCGGATTATTCCAATCCGTTGGGGAGCGGAATTGGGGCACAAATGAGAGACGTGGAAGTTAAGGTCTACACAGGGAAGAACAAAACTCTTTCATTTAATGCGGCACAAGTGGACATGAGACGTGACCAACAATATTTTAGAATCGCCGTTATTCGTGATGGAAATGTTTTTGACAAGGGTCAGGTTGCAGCGAAGTTTCAAGCGGGGATTGCCAATTACGATGGAATACAAAAAACGGTAGAAGTTTCCGGTGCACCGCGAGTAAAGAATGAATCCATGGATTTAGTTGCCGAAAGAATCAAAATTAATCGAGAAAGAAAAATGATTACCGTTGACGAAGGGGTTAAGGGAACTTACAAAGGCGGGCAGCTTTCCGCAAAACAGTTTTCATTAAATTACGACAAAAAAGATGCGGTTGTTATCGGATTTATGTGGACGGGAAATTTAGAGTTAATGGGACAAGAAGGAGCGAAACCGGCGCAACGAACGGTCCAAATTCGTGGCGAAAAATGGGAGCATTTTAGCAACCCTGAAAGAGACATTTATTACGAAGCCGAAGCCATTGATCAGGATTCGATATTGCGAGCAAAAAAAATAACTTATGACCGAAAAGCGGACACGATTGTTGCGGAAGGAGAAGTTGAGTACTTTGGACCCGATGCAATTTTGTCCGCACCAGTTGTTACAGTTTATCGAAAAGAAAAACGTGCGCTTTGTACAGGTGACGTAAAAATTTTCGTTAAGCCGGAAAAAAACAAAGGTAAAGCCGGCTCAGTTCCGCAATCTTCGAGCCAATCAGGAGTTGCGCCTGCCCAGCCGAACCTGCCCCCGGGTATTGCACCGACGAAACCGAATCCGACTCAAAGTGATCGCATAAGAAACACCGATAATGCAAGGGAATATCCAATTGTGATTAACTGCACCAAAGTCGAGTACTTTTACACGAAGGGCTCGAAAAAGGCGATTATCACGGGCAACCCAAAAGCAAGGCAAGAAATTGGTGATGGTGAATGGAGAGAAATCAGTGCTCCGCTTGCCATCTATGAAGAAGAGAAAGAGATTCTCACTTTGTTGAGTGAAGGAAAGGGTCAAGATGTTCGGATGACGAATTCCAACGGTGATGACTTGATGGGAGAAATGATAGTGATTTCGACTGAACAAGGAAACGAAAAAATCACCGGCACCCGAATGGTCGGTGTCATGAAAATAGACGAGGAAGAAGAAACCAAACCAACTACCCCGCCACCAACAACTCCACCTCCGGGTGGAGGAGGCGGTCGAAGGTAGAACTTTTGAGGTAGGCAGGAGCGTCCTTTTCGCGGTGCCCAAACAAGAAAAGGAACTCGAACCGGGTAGGTGGTATGCTACGACATTCCATTTGACCTCGGGGAGGAAAATGGGTTGGGCAGGAGTGGTCAAGAAATGGCAGTATCTCGGAAGCCTTTGGCCGAGTACTTGGTTGAAAAGGGTTACCTAAACCAAGCACAACTAGAGGAAGCGCGAAAAGTTCAACAGCAGACAAAGAACCAAGACATCGGTCAGGTTCTGCTTGGTCTGGGGTTTGTCGGTGAGCGAGAAGTCGTCGAAGGTCAAGCACAAGAACAAAACCTTCCGTTTGTGGACCTTGACAACGTTCAAGTGGATTCAAGTGCCGTAAACGTTGTTCCCGAAAGAATCGCAAGAAATCACTCCGTCATGCCTTATAAGAAGGATGGATTGGTTATTTATGTAGCGATGACCAACGCAAACAACCTACAAGCACAAGATGACATCGCTTTGGCATCCGGTTGCCGCGTTAAACCCGTTTTAGCCGTTCGCGGAGCCATCGAAGATGCCATTCGAAGAACTTATGGTGGAGGAGCCGAAGCACAAGCCAACGGAAATGCCGGAGCGGTAGCGGCTGCAGCCGGTCCAGCCAGCATGCGAGGCGATATTAGTCGTGCCATCGCGGAGGCAGGTGCTAATCGCGACACCGTAGTTGAAACCGATGATCCGGGTGCTGCAGCCCAAGAAGCAGAACAGGCACCCATTATTCGATTGGCAAGCGCGCTTATCCAACAAGCGATTGCCGACCGAGCATCAGACATCCACGTTGAACCTCAAGGACGCGGCGTCCGTGTCCGTTACCGAATTGACGGCGTATTGCATGAAGCAATGACCGTTCCCAAAAATTTGCAAGCACCGCTTATTTCTCGCTACAAAATCATGGCAGAAATGAATATTGCGGAACGAAGACTTCCGCAAGATGGTCGTATTGAAATCCGCAACGCAGGAAAAGATTACGACTTGCGTGTATCCAGTATTCCAACTCCTTTTGGCGAAAAAATCGTAATGAGAATTCTCGACAAATCGAGCGTTCTTTTGGGATTGGAAAGATTAGGATTTACGCAAGAAGTCCAAAGTCAAGTTGATGAATTGGTTAGTCAGCCAAACGGAATGTTTTTGTCCACGGGACCCACGGGTGCCGGAAAAACCACCACACAATATTCCGTTCTTCATAAATTGAATTCGATTGAATCCAATATTATTACAATCGAAGACCCTGTTGAATATCAGTTGCAAGGAATTGCACAAGTCCAAGTCAACAAAAAGGCAGGTCTTACATTTGCAAACGCTTTGCGTTCATTCTTAAGACAAGACCCCGACATCATCATGGTCGGCGAAATGAGAGACCTTGAAACGGCAGAAATTGCAATTGAAGCTTCGCTGACCGGACACTTGGTACTGTCAACGCTTCACACTAACGACGCACCTTCGGCAATTGTTCGTATGACTGACATGGGGGTTGAACCCTATTTGATTTCTGCAACCGTTATCGGCGTCCTTGCACAAAGACTTGGAAGAAAAGTCTGCACGGAATGCAAAGAACCGTACGAAGTTAAGCAAGGCGATTTGCGACGATTCGGATTCAAAGTTGAAGATCCTGAAGCACCGGTAACGTTGTATCGAGGTAAGGGTTGCGAAAATTGCAAATTCACAGGATTCCGCGGACGCTTGGGACTTTATGAATTGATGAGAATGAACGCAGAGATCGCGGAATTAATTGTACGACGCGCTCCGCTTCAGGACATCAAAGAAGCCGCAAAAGCAAACGGAATGAAAGAACTTCGAGAAGATGGACTTCTCAAAATCTTGAACGGAATTACAACACCCGAAGAAGTCATGAGAGTTGTCTTTACAGCGGGTTACTAATTCTGATTTCAAAAAAACCAATAAAGAAAAAAACAAATGGCCGATATTGAACTGATATTTGAACTGCCGGGTATGGCAGAAATTGTTGTTGAAGATGAAGGCAGCAGCACAAAACCAAAAAGTGTTGACTCGCTTCATATTGACGAACTTCTTCACATTGTTGTAGAAAAAAACGCGTCAGACTTGCACCTATGCGCAGACGCAGAACCGGTTATTCGTGTTGATGGTAAGTTAATTCGACTCAATTATGAAAAACTCGGAGCACCCGATACGGCTCGACTTCTTTATTCCATCATCACCGACGAAAACATTGAGAAATTTGAAAGAACTCTTGAGTTGGACTTTTCTTATTCGTTGCCTAAAAAAGCAAGATTTCGTGTTAACTATTATCGAGACCGAGGTTCCGTAGCCGCTGCATTCCGATTAATTCCAAACCGAATTCCAACCGTACGCGAATTGTCTCTACCGCCGATTCTGGAAGAATTAACCAAAAAACCGCGAGGACTTATTTTGGTTACGGGTCCAACGGGTTCCGGTAAATCCACAAGTCTTGCTGCGATGATTAACCAAATCAATCGCAACATGGCCCATCACGTGATTACCATCGAAGACCCAATCGAATATCTGCACCAACACAACCAATCCATTATCAACCAACGCGAGCTGGGACATGACACCCATTCCTTTTCGGCAGCACTTCGTGCCTGTTTGCGAGAAGACCCGGACGTAATTCTTGTTGGCGAAATGCGAGATACGGAAACGATCGCACTTGCCATTACGGCGGCTGAAACCGGTCACTTGGTATTCGCGACCCTGCACACGAACAACGCCGCGGAATCCATTGACCGTGTCATTGACGTTTTCCCGCCGGGACAACAAGAACAAATCCGAATTCAGTTGGCAAACAACCTTCAGGCCATTGTTGCTCAACAGTTGATGCCAAGAGCCGGAACTCCCGGTCGAATCCCCGCAATCGAAGTCATGATCGCCACGCCGGCTATCAAAAACCTCATCAGGGAGAACAAAACTCACCAGATACCGTCTATGATTCAGACGAGCGGCGCAATGGGTATGCAAAGCATGGACCAAAACCTGCGCGACCTCTATATGAAGGGATTCATCACGTTCGAAGATGCGATGTCACGAGCCATCAATATCGAAGAACTCAAGAAGATGATCAACACGCCGCAAGTCGGAACCGGACCTACTGCTGCACCCGGCGGCAAAAGGTAAGGAGAAAAACCGATGCCTGTATTCAGTTATTCATTTCGAGACGCCTCAGGCGCCATTCAAAAGGGAACCGCAGAAGCAGATTCCGAAGAACTGCTTAGGCAGCGTTTTGAAGAGCAGGGCTTCCAAATTTTGGAAGTCGAAATGCTCAAAACAAAACGCACCGGCGGAAAAACTTTTGGCAAAGTAAAACTTACCAACCTTGCGCTTTTCTGTCGCCAGTTTTCAACAATGGTTGATGCTGGTGTGTCGCTCGTGCGATGTCTTGACGTTTTGGGGCAACAGTCCAACGACGCTAAACTCAAAAAAATCATTGCGGATGTTGGCGAAAGGGTTGAAGGTGGTGAATCCTTAAGCCGAGCCATGCAACGACACCCGCGAACATTTAATAACCTATTCATTGGTTTGGTCCGCGCCGGTGAAGTTGGCGGTGTTTTGGAAGAAGCACTCCAACGACTTAGCCACTTCCTTGAAAAAGATGTTGAACTAAGAAGAAAAGTTAAAGCGGCCGTTACTTATCCAATTTTGGTTATGGTCATGGCGATTGGAATCGTTATCGGATTGGTGACATGGGTCGTTCCGAAATTCATTGAAGTTTTCCGCGATTTGGAAATCAAAGAATTCCCCGCACCCACTCAAATGTTGATTGACGTTTCCGACTTTTTAACGCAAAAGTGGTACTACGTTATTCTTGGTCTCATCATTTTCTTGATTGTGTGGCGAGCGTTTGCCAGCACACAATTCGGAAGAAGAATTATTGACCGATTAAAACTCAAAGTTCCGGTTTTTGGAAAATTGCACCACAAAATTTGTCTTGCAAGATTCAGCCGAACACTGGGCACGTTGCTTACTTCGGGTGTACCGATTTTGCAAGCCATGGAAACCGTTGCAGGAACCGTTGGTAATCACATCATCGCCGATGCCGTTCTTGAAGCAAGGGCAAGAATTCGAGAAGGAGACCGAATCGGTGATCCGCTTGAAAAATCTCGCCAATTCCCACCGATGGTTGTTCACATGATTTCGGTTGGTGAAGAGTCCGGTTCGCTCGACTATATGCTTCAAAAAATTGCGGACTTCTACGAAGGCGAAGTGGAATCCACGTTGGCATCTTTGACGGCTGCGTTGGAACCGCTTCTAATCGTGTTCCTCGGAGTGGTCGTTGGCTTTATCGTCATTGCGATGTTCATGCCGATGATTGACGCCATTTCGAACCTGTCTGCCGGCGACGCTTTGCAATAGCAGTTGCTGGGTCCCGTTTCAAAAAACCCGCCAAAGCGGGTTTTTTGCTTTTTCTTGACATGTCTCAAACTTTTTGATATATTTATCCTGTGTTGAAACTGGGAATTACTTTAGTTCTGATTTCTGGCATAGTCTTGTTGGCTCCCGGATGTAAAAAGTCAGCAGAAGCATTACTTATTGATGGGGCAAAATTTTCGCCCGCCTCAAATTGGTATCGGCTGGAAGACAAAGACCTTAATGAGTTTAAGGCAGGTTATGCCTCTCGAGTTAACGATCCAAACAGTGAACTGTTGGCTGTTTGGTCAGCGGAAAGAAAAAGTGACACTACAGCACTATTTGTTGTCGTGTTTCGTTCTATTCTTCCAACAACCGAACCGATTCAGCCTAATGATTTCGTCGAGTATTTCAAAGCACAGATGGCGAATGTACCAAACTCAACCATTACGCCTTACTCTTTCCAAAATGGTCAACCGGTCGGGCGAGTCGATTTGACTTATCAAAGTGGCCCAAACTTGCTCGTTTCTACGGTTGTTCAGTGGGTGCACAAAAATACGGCATTTACTGTAATGAGTATTGCCAATTCGGCAACCTATGATAAACATAAATCAGACTTCGAAACGTTTCTTCAGAGGATTGACTTGAACTAATGTGAAATACTTAATTCTAATTTTTTGCTACATGCTACATGCTACATGCTTCATGCTGATGCCTTGCCTTCATTTGAGTTTTCAAATAATGGAACGATAAAACTTGCGCCATTAAGTCAAAAAAAATTGCAAAAATTATTCCGAAAACCGTCATTGCAACTTATACAAAACTCGGCACAGACTATGATCAATGGACTTATCAATTAGAATCAATCAAAAAATCAAAAACGATATCCCCAAATAGAATTTTTCAGTTAGGAGACAAAATCTCAGACAATCGCCTCGGTGATAGCAACATAGTTTCCTACGAATGGGATGGCCACCTTCCCACCCTTGATGAACTCAAACAAATCAAAAACAAAAATGAAAAACCAATTTTGGGTGTCGCTTCGCCCATGACGGCCACTTGGGCAGGGTTTGGCTTGCTCCTCGGTGCAATCGGTTTTG
>CAZJKW010000097.1:0-8495 GCA_964546835.1 uncultured Fimbriimonadales bacterium | reverse complement strand
TTCGCTGATTTATTACTATCATCCGAGCACGATTAACTCGTTTAGTTTTGGCGGAACATTGGGCCGAACGAATGGTGCAACACAAAGTTATGTGATTTATTCAAACAGCAGGGAACAAGATAGGCGAATCGGTCATACGGAGGCGATGTTGCATGAGTGGTTTCATCAGGTAGAGGACACGTATTATCGATGGGGATATGGCGGAACTGACGGTGGCAATTTACCGAATTTGCATGCAGCCGAAGCGAACGGATACTTGACAGATTCGGTTGGTTTGTCCGGTTGGTTTAGTTGGATGCGCGATTTAATGGCATTTAGCGTGCGTCCCGGAATGTGGGCAAAATTGAGCAATCGTACTGACCCGAATTTTGAAGAAGTAATAAGGCAAACTAAAACGTATGCCGGTGAAAAATTTAGTTGGGATGCGATAAAGAATGACCCGTGGTCGAAATTACCTTTCTTGAGTCTCAAAAACATTGGTGAGTTATTGGGGGAAAGCGATATTGATTTGGTTAGCGGACCCAGCCAACTGATGGTTGTCATTGACCCAGAAAAGTCAAAAAATCCTCTTTTGACAAAATTAGATTCAACGGATTGCTCATTGAACAACGAGTTGAATTTTGGGAGAGAAGCGGTTGCTCGAATTGGCGTTAAAGGTAATGAAAAGGAGTTACTTTTTATTCGTTTCGATGCCGTTGATTTTGTGCTTTCAAATTTGGGTGTTCCGCATGAAGTTTACGGTTACATGGAAAAAGACGGGAAGTTTGTTGTTGTCGCCGGTGCAAAATTAGACAACCCGACGACGTCAGAAATCAACTTGTTAAGAATTGGTAATTCCGAAAACAAGATCGGGGTTGATTGTGCAGGTGACTTTTTTAGAGATAAGAAGCCAAACGTAAAGTTTGAGACAAGTGTTGCAGATGCAAGATTTGGTTTGACAGATTGGGAAGGAAATGTTGTCAATTATTCTGCAAACGGGGAAATTGACCTGTCATTGGAAAAAGAAGGTGCAACTGTCTTACGTGCAACTGCTGTTTTGCCATCGGGTGAAAGGAATGAACGACTACTTGTGGTCAGACAAAACGACCCAGTCAGTGTAAGTTTTGACACTGGCGGGACCAAGATGATTTCTTCTAAAAACAGTGCAATTTCTGTTAAAGTCCAGAATAAAGTTGGAAATCGAAGAGTTAAATTGAGTTTGACGATGCCACGCGGATGGAGTGTGAACGGAATTCCAAATGAAGTTTCTTTGCAAAGTGGAGAATCTGCCGCATTTCCCTTGACATTAGTTGCACCGGATGATGCTGAAGATGGACCGGTTTCAATTGCAGTTGATGCCAGCGTCGTTGGTTATGATGGATTGGTTTCAACGGAGCGAATCAATTTACAAAAGAATACGGATTCCGTTTTGGTCTTAAACTCTTTCGAAGACGGACCCGGCAGTTGGGAATCCAATCGAAATGATAATGGAAATTGGACTGTCAGCCGATATGATATTGGCGTTAAGGGCAAGTGTTTGGAAATTAAGGATGCCGGCGGCATTCGGTGGGGAAGAGTTAATGCGTTTGGCGGATATCTGAAAGATGGAAAGCGGGACCCGAATTTTTCCGGTTACGACGCTTCTGTTTACAAATTTTTGGACTTTTATCTGAAAACCGAATCCGAAGCGACGTTAGGATTTGTTGTTACAACGGCAGATACGAAACGATATATTATTATGCTTGCGGGACATCGACTTGAGCAATGGGGAGAGAGTACGGAATTGGTACGAGCAAAATTTATACCTAATGGAAATTGGCAAAGAGTAGTTTATGATTTAGGTAGCGCTTTGCAAAGTGCAAATGCACCATCAAAAATAGTTGTTGATATTTCATTGGGAGATACACGAGCATTTTCAAGCAACCAGTATCAAACCGGCGAAGGCGCAAGTTATCTTATTGATGAGTTTACGATCAGTCGGGTTGGTGATTTGGCAGAAAACACCAGTCAAAATGACCCTAATGCGGAGATTGGAAACATGGGGGATCCGTTATCGACGAATCCTTTTGATCGAGCAAGATTTTGCATTGGAGTTACTGCAAATGCAACTAAAGAACAGATTTCGGAAGTTGTAAAACTTTTTTCGGACCCCAACGGTATGGTCCGAATCAACGCAGTTGAAGTATTTACAAGAGTTAAAGATTCGAGCATCGTTTTAGATTTGATAAAAGTCGCAAAAAATGACCCAGAACAAGAAGCGGGAGTAAGAGCGGTTCGCGCTTTGGCATTTCAGGACACGCAGGATGCATGGAATGCAATTGAAGATTTACCAAGATTGAATCGATATGAAGAAGCGCCTGCGGTTGAAGCATGCTTGATTCTTGGAAAGAATCAAAAAGTGGAATCACGATTTAATATGTTACAAATGCTGACTTGCAAGTATTGGATTAGTCGTGCAGGTGCCGCAGCCGGTATTGGTTTGTTAACGGACCTGAACGCACAAAAGGACTTGATGGTTTACTTGATTGAAATTGATCCAATGGTAAGAATTGAGGTTGCAAAGGCCGCAAATTGTAACTATGATCTTTCCGCAAGACGCATGGAATGGGGAAGTGTTAATGATTTGAGCAACATTGTTCGCGCTTATTGTTATGCAAGTTTGGCAAAAGCGGATGACGCAACGGTTCGTGCAAGAGGTTATGCGGGTCTTCGAGAAAGCGATGCAGAAATCCGACGAATTATTGCAACGGAACTTGGGAACCATCCAAAGGCAGAACACGTTGCTGTGTTAAAGGATCTGTTGCGCGACGCAGACCCGGACGTTCGTGGAACTGCAGTTATCGCACTGGGCAAGCAGTCCGGCGACCGAAACTGGAGCGAATTTGACGGTATGAAAAATGAAATGTATGAGCAAGTGATATTGCCGATGTTAGAACTTGCGAAATCCGGGAAAATCAAAATTCCAAACGAAACATTGGAACAATGGAGTAAACACCGAAACTCGGAAGTTCGAAAAATTTCTGGAGATTTGTTGAAATCATGACGATAATTTTGGGGGCGGACCATGCCGGATTCGCTTTAAGAAGAATTCTCGCAAATTATCTATTTGACCGTGGATATGCCATCAGTGAAGTTGGGGCTTCCGGCGAGGATGCTTTTGATTATCCGGATGCAGCCATTGAAGTAGCCGAAAGAGTTGCATCGAAAAATGCAGAGTTTGGAATTTTGGTGTGTGGAACGGGAATTGGAATGTCCATTACTGCGAACAAGTTTCCCGGAATTCGTGCTGCGGTTTGTTGGAACGAAGAATCAGCGAAATTAAGTCGAGAACATAACGACGCAAACATTTTATGTTTAGGAGCTCGACTTATTGCGCCAGATGATGCGATTAAAATTTTGGATGCCTTTTTGAATCAACAAGCGAGTGAAGAACCAAGACACAAAAGAAGAATCGAAAAAATCAACTCGCTTGGTTTGTCGAACAAAGAGAATGCAATCTGCTGATTACAAAATGAAAAAAATTCGCATACCTATTGTTGCCATTGTAATGATTGCCTTTTTGGGTGTTGGTATTGTTTTTGGGATCAGTTTAAGAAACAAATTTGAGAGGACAGCAGGGCGACTGCTACCTAATGATGTTTATGCAACAGAAACGGCAAAAGTCAAAGATGACAACACTCCCATAATGGGCGGCCATTCTTCGGCAAATTATTTTGAAGCAGTATTGCAATTGGTTTCAGATGAATATGTGGACCCGGTTAAAGAACCGAAAAAACTGGCCCATGGAGCCATTCGGTTTATGTTACAACGTTTGGATGACGCCGGAAGCAGATTTTATGACGAAAAAGAGTGGTCTGCTTATTTGGGAATGTTCGAAGGCAGATATCAAGGAATTGGTGCCGACCTGATTATCAAAAGAATTGGAACTAAAGGAAAATATGAGTTTCCGCTTGTCGTTGCATCCGTAGCGGACGGTGGACCGGCTGCGAAAGCGGGATTAAAAGCCGGTGACATTATTGATGAAATTGATGGTCGCTGGATTGCAAGCCGATCGCTGTTGGTTGATTTGGATGCGAAAAACTTGGAATTGCAGGCAAAGAAAATCAGTAATGAGCAGTTTGATTTGTTTTTAAAGAATTTGCGAAAAAGGGCAGAAACGTTATTACCCGTATACAAAGCGATGACAAAGCTCATTGCGGAAAATGGTACTTCAGTTAAATGCAAAGTCATTCGCAACGGATTGTCAATTGACATGGAATTGCCGCGAACCGGAGCAAATGTAGAAACCATTGAGGAAAAAGCGGGTGTGATTCGAATTCGCACTTTTGGCAGCCAAGTTGATGAAAAGTTAAAAGAGATGATTGCGGACAAATCAAATATAAAGATTGATTTGCGCGGAAATCCCGGTGGCTCGTGGGAGATTATGAAAAAATCTGTCGAACTTTTCGTTTCTGGTAAAGAGTGGATTGGTATCAAGTCTGAACCCGACAGTTCTATTAAGAAGTTAATATCCAATTCCAAGTTAAGCAAAAACGTTGAGTTGGAACTTTTGGTTGATTCAGGAACTGCGCGCGAGGCAGAGGTATTTGCGATTGCGTTGAGAGATGGAGCCGGAGCAAAAATTGTCGGTGGTCCGACTATGGGCATGGGGTTGCAAACCAAGCGATTTGGATTACAAGATGGGAGTGGATACACGTTAACATCAGGCAGAGTGTTTGACATCAAAGGGAATCCGTTGTTTAAGGAGGATGTCATATTAAGTGGATTAATCAATGCGGAGGAAAATCAGCAGTGAAAATCGGATCTGTTGTTTTGTTTGCTTTTCTATCGTTCTTAACGAGCTTTGTTGTTGCTTACAGTTGGAAAGACGTTTCGAATGGCAAAGCGCCTCAAATTGGAACCATTGCAACTGCGCTTGGTGCGAACTCTCCGTCTGAAGTTGCGATTCAACCAACTCGGGTTTTTCTTGAAACGGTAGCGAATATTGATGCACATTTTTTCGGAACGATTGACAAAAAGAAATTGACATATGCGGCGCTCGAAGGTGCGATGGACAGTTTGGGCGATCCTTATACCGTTTTGATGGAGCCCGATGAAGCACAGAAATTTGCCGAACGAAGCACAGGTCAATTTCAAGGAACCGGCGGAATTGGAGCCGAGTTAACACCGGACCCATTGGGAGCGAGAATTCGGAGAGTTTTTCGAGGCAGTCCCGCGATGGCAGCCGGAATCAAGGCGGACGATGTGATTACAAAAGTCAATGAAATCACGGTTCCCGGAAAAATTTTGGAAGAAGTTGTAAAAAATATTAGGGGTGAAGTTGGTACTTCTGTTAAATTGAATATTTATCGTGAATCGGATAAGTCGTCGCGAGTTTTTGTAGTTAATCGTGCAATTGTTCAAATTCAAGATGTCTACGGCGAGATTTTGAATAGTAACAAACTGAATGGGATTGCAAAAATTGGAAGACTTGAAGTCAGGAGTTTTTCTGAGCGGATTATTGAACAGTTTGACGCTGAATTGGATGTATTGGATGAAGCCGGAATCCAAGGATTGATTATTGATTTACGTGGAAACCCGGGTGGATTGTTAAGTGCTGCAGTGCAAATGGCATCGCGATATGTAGACGGCAAACTTGTTTGCACGATGAAAAGAAGAGATGGTGACCCTGAAAAGTACTTTGCAATGCAAGGTGTTGTTCGCGCGAGAAATTATCCGATCGTGATTCTTATTGATGAGAACAGTGCAAGTGCTGCGGAAATTTTTGCAGGAGCCATGCATGATTACAAAGTTGCAGAATTGGTTGGAGAGCATACATTTGGCAAAGGCCTTGTTCAAACTACAAAATTGCTGCCCGACGGGGCCGAAGCAAAAATAACGATCGGCCGCTATTATCTTCCCAATGGTGAATCGGTTCAACGAATTGAAGGCGAGAATGGTGAGTACATTGACGGGGGAATCAAGCCGGACGTGACGGTTGAGTTCAAACGTGGCGGAATCGCCGGTCATCCGGAAAAAGATTCTCAAATGGTTGTGGCAATTGACAGAATTCTGAGCAAGATTAAGGGCTGATTCTGTATTATCCTCAGTAATGGTCACAGCGTTTCTTTGTTTTGCCACCTTAATTCAATCTCAAGAAAGCATCTCTCTTTTTCGAGGCGCGAGTTTGCCATCCGATCCAAATTCGAAATATTGGTCTTCGGAAGACCTTTATATGTTGCAAGATTTTCCGCTTCGGTCGACCGGCCAAGCAACTCTTCTTAGAATTGGTCGTGGCTACCGTGCTTTGATTCGATTTACGGATTTAGAACGGGCAATTGGGCCGAACAAAAAAATTGTAAGTGCTCGGTTAGTTTTTTCAGACGTGACGGTAACGTCTCCTGGCGAAGTCAACTTGAAGAGGTTTGGCGCTCGGTGGCATGAGGGCGCAGGTGCCGGAGAGTTACAGCCATTTCCGCCATTTGGCAGTACAAATTGGGATTTCAAAGTTTACGCAGATAAAGGTGGAACTCCGTGGTCGCGCGGAGGAGAGCAGTTTGTCAGCAAAACAATCTCTTCGTCGGCAAAATTGATTGATGGGCAAACGAGTCTGCAATTTGAAGGATTGAAAAATGATGTCCAAGACATGTACGAAAAATGGTTTGAAAATAATGGTTGGGCAATTGAATTTAATGGCGAAGCTTATTTGGGGTCATCGCAATCTCTTAATTCGAAGCCGAGACTTGAAATTGTAACCGAAAATCTAGAAGAAAAAAGTGGGCCGGACTTAAGTGTTATCTATATAATGCGTACTCCGGAATATGACCGATATGACAATCGCGGCGATGCTTATGAAAGAAAAATGATTGATGGGCATGAATCCGGAGTGATGACAAAGCCGGGTTCAGCAGATAAACCGAAATGGCCTGCGGATGGAGACGTTTTAACTTATACTGCCGTTATTAAAAACGTTGGCAATGCTCCATCAAACGGTTTTGACTTTGAATGGAATGTGAACGACAACGTTGAATTAAAAGGGACGAGCGGTGGATTAAATCCCGGGCAAACGGCGGAAGTCAAGATTAACACAAAGTTTCAATTTCAGAATGGTGATAGTCGGTTTAATCCGATTGGTGTAAAACTGATTCCGAAAGGAGTTGATGCAATCTCAGCAAACAACTATTTAGAAATTCAGGCCAGTGCGCTTAATATTGGGATTTGGGTTGACGAGGAATTTTATGAGAAATTTAAGAAGCAGGTTAACGGAATTGGAAGTCGAAGTTTTGAAGATTGGATTCAGTGGCAATTTAGGATTTGGAATCAAGTTTTTTTCAGGCACAGCAGATTTAGTTTTGCACCTGATGGTTGTAAAGAGTCTACAAGAATTCAAAAGATAACCATTGTGCCAAAGGGAACGCTGGGTGGTGGGGCTCATATTCCGGGTGATTCGCCAACTTTGGTTTATGACGGCGAGTGGGGATTTGATTCTACATTTGGTGAAGCAGAGAATTATATGAACAGCGTTCGAAAGGTTACTGATAGGGCTTTGCTACATGAACTAAGCCACCAAATCGGATTGATTGACCTTTATCAGATGAATGTTGATCCTTCGCTACCCGATGGGACTAAAGGGAAAGTAAAACTGAAATTTGGAGATCATGTATTGACGCGCGGCAACATTGATTTGTATGGAGGTTTGATGGGTGGCGGCGATACTCGAAATGATTTGTTTTTGCCAAATGGTGTAACGATTCCTCAGGAGCCAATTGATAATCAAATGTTTATCAATTCGGTTTTTGTTCCGACTGATTTGTATGCAGCGACGGATGTTGCCGGACTCAATTCAAATATAGGGTATCGAAGAGGCTTTTACGGGGAGTTTATGTATGACTTACCTACCGTTACCATTTTTAGAATTGTTGACCGCAATGGGGAAGAGATTACTTCGGGAAAATTGTCCTTTTATCAGATGAAAAATGGGATTATTCCGAATGGTGCGCCTGACTTTTCGATTGACATATTGAATGGAAATGCGTTTTTGCCAAGTCGACCCACGGGAATAGAAGCCCCATTTGTGACGGTAACCGGACACACATTGCGTACAAATCCGTTTGGGAGAATTGACGTTGTTGGTACGAACGGAGTTTTCTTAATCCAATTGGAACATCCGGGGGGTACAGAATTTACTTGGTTGAAAGCATGGCAATTGGTGGATGCGTATCATCGAGGCAACAAAAGCGGTTATGTCCATGAGGTTCGATTTAATGTAACGGCAAGGCCGTTGAAACCGGGCAATTTGGCACTGAAAAAATTCGTTCTTGACAAAAACAATTCTGCGAATTCGAACACAATGTGTTTGGTTGATGGTAAGCCGGAAACGAATTACGAATTGGGTTCTGCCAAAGAAGATTGGGTCGAAATTGATTTGGGACGAGATAGACCCATCGGGGAAATTCGAGTGTTTGTTTCTGGTGCATTAGACCAAGTTTGCAATGAGTTTGACATTTTCCTTTATGGAACCGGGCAAAGATTAAACG
>CAZJKW010000096.1:0-8498 GCA_964546835.1 uncultured Fimbriimonadales bacterium | reverse complement strand
GCTGAGCTATACCCCCAAGAACACGGCAGTTTACCTCAGGGGGATTTGGTATACTCCCTGCTCCCCCGGGCTCATAGCTCAGTTGGTTAGAGCGCGCCCCTGATAAGGGCGAGGTCGCTAGTTCGAATCTAGCTGGGCCCACCACCATACTTATTGAGATAATGCCAACCAACCAGATTTTCTCCGAAGAAGAAGCATCGCAAATCTTGCAGCGTGCAGTCGAAATCTCATCAAATGAGCCGTCGCAAAATTACACGCCGGGAATCACCAGAGAAGAACTGGAAAGAATTGCAGGCGAAGTCGGAGTTTCGGTTGAAGCACTCGAACGTGCAATTCGCGAAGGTGGCTCCACTGTTTCAAAATCAGGGCTCTTCAACTTAACAAAAACTTACGAACGTGTCGTTCATGGAGAATTGGACCCAAATCAGTTTGACTTAATTTGTGAAGGGGTCCGATTGATGAATAGACATGGCCAATCCGGCGCCAATCAAATTGGGAGAACTTTGAAAATGACTGCTTGGCTGGGAACAGGACATGGAAACGTGGATGTTGCTTCGCGAAATGGAAGAACGAGTATCAAGATAAAAACCAATGCAGTAATCGGTGGAATTATTACGCTTTACCCTGCTTTTGTAGGATCCATCATCGCCATTGGAACGCTTTCTTCTCACGGATTGGGTTGGATAGGAGCGGCTGTGGCTACCGGATTGATGACAATTGGTGGAGTCGTTTTCAAATTCTTTACTAAAAACACTCAAAAAAATGCTGAACGTTTAGCAAATGAGTTAAAAGACAGAGTGCAATCTGTAATTGATAAGCAATCAGTTTCTTGAAATTCCAATAACTTTCCCAACACTGCCGCCGGGAGCGATGATTCCAAGTCGAAAACAGACCGTCGCCGCAATATCTTTTGGTCCTGCGTCGTCCAGCAAATTTCCTTTTTCCATTTCATCACCGCAAAAAATGAGCGGAACAGATCGGTCATAAATCCATGCGGTTCCGTGCCCTGTACCTCCCGTTGATGAACTTTCATAGACAAAAGGTTTCAAAATCATGACGACATCACCGCCTCTTTCTTGATTGAAAGATGTTTTTGCAGCAATATCCAGCCGGTCTCCATTTGCCAAAGTTAACAAATCACAAGCGGCATAACTGCGATAAACAAGCGGAGAACTCGATAGAATTTTGGAAACCGCTCGTTGAGCAACTTCCAATTCGACTTTCTTTTCGGACAGTTTGCTTATGTCAAACCAAACTAACCCATCATCCACATGGGCAATACAATCAACGCCGATTGCCTGTTCGGTTTTTTGTTTCAATTCAGTAACAAAATTAGCACCCGTTCTTGCCGCAGGTATCTGCCTTTCCGTCAAATCTTCCGGAATCGGCACAACTCCGTGGTCAGCCGTAACGACAAAAAGCACGGAATCCAAACCACCTTTCACGTTTTTATCAAGAAAATTAAGCAATCTGCTTATGCTTTTGTCGGTGGCAATACTCATCTCCGTAACTTGCGGAGAATACGGACCGAACCGATGTCCCAAATAATCATTGCTGCTAAAATTGATTGTCATAACATCAGGAATTTCATCGGAACCGATAGATAATTCAGTAATCGCATTTTCAGCAGTTTCCACTACAAAATCGTTACAAAATGGCGTGTAAGTCCATCGGTCATAAAAATTGGCATCATCTCCGAGTGTGTGTGGAAATTTATCTCCAAATCCCGCTGGTGCACTTGGTGCTTTTGTGTAAAAACTGTTTTCGTATGCAGAATTGGGCAAACTTTGATTCCAAGTTTTTCCACGCATCTTGTCTGGAATTTTCATTGAGTTAACTTTTTCGACCCATTTAGGAAGGCGCATGGACTTTTCATAATAATCACTGGTTGTCCAATGACCACTAATTTTGTCAAACCAAATGACATCATCGGCAGTATGACCTGCCATTAAAATCGAAGCCCTATCTTTTACGGCGATTGAAACGGTTATTGATTTTCCGTTTGTCGCCAATTCCAATTCATCACTAATTGTGTTCACCTGTAAATTTTTTGGAGACATGCCCGGTTTTCCGGTCAAAACGTCTTTTGAATTCGGATCTTCGACGCAGTAAACTCTTTTTGCATTTGCGCGGTCGTACCATTCGTTGGCAACAATTCCATTGATACCCGGTGTACTTCCCGTACCAATGATTGCGTGCCCCGGTCCGGTCGAAGTTGGCAAATGGGAATAGGATGCATTAACAAAATTTGCCCCGTTTTGCAGCAAGTACTTGAATCCGCCGACACCGTTTTTGCTGGTTGGAGGAAGGTAAAACTTCTCATATCTGTATAAGTAATCAGACCGAAATTGGTCAATACTCAGAATCACGACAAGTTTAGGTCGCGACACCAGCAGCGTTGAGGCGGCAATCAGCGTAAGCATTTCAAAAGCATACCAACCCAATCGTTAAGGATTGGTTGGCTTTTGACTCTTACTCGATTTTGGAAACCAACTTTGATAGGTGACTTGGCTTTTATAGTTTCAATAAGTGCATCCACATCCAAAAGCCCCGTATCGTAACGATAGCCCTTGGCGTCACGGAAAGCATAGAGCCCATCGCCACCGCCGGCCATAAATGAATTCATCACAACACGATAAGTTTTGGTCTCGATCAATGTTTCACCATTAATCAAAATGCTTGAAATTCTTGCGCCAATCGGTTTTGAAAAATCAACGGCATAAGAACTGTTTTGACTAACTCGCAAAAACTGTCCGCCACCATCTCGCCCTGCCATTTGTTCAAGACCTGCCTTTATTTCGGCACCGGTCAATTCCAATACAACAAGCGTGTTATTAAATGGCTGGACGCCAATCACATCGCCGAAAATGATTTTTCCCGGCTCCAGTCCTGCGCGAATTCCTCCCGGATTCATCAGTGCAATTACGGCACCATTAATCTCAGTTGCTTTCAATTGTGCATCGGCAATCAATTCACCCATAGTGGTTGATTTTTCGATGGCTGTCTCGGCAAAACCTAATTCACTATTTTTCAATTGCAAAATCGGTTTTTGAAATGCCTCGACAAGAGATTTGATGAAAGGGTCTTCAGGAACAGTTGAATCTATAACAATCGGCTTTGCGTCCTTCCAGCCAATAATCTCCCCTTTTCCATCAAATACAACGGTCATTTTGCCGAGAACTTTTCCCCATTCCCACGCTTGAACTACTAATGTTCGCGCTTTTCCGGCTTTATTGATTACCGTCGGATACAGTCCTCGGCTTTGCGGCAAATCCGCATTACCAAAGTCCCCCAAAGGCGTGTGGCTGTGTCCTCCAACAACGACGTCGATGCCGTCAATTTGTTGCGCTAACTCTATCTCCCGTTCATAACCGACATGCGTAAGCAAAATAATTTTGTTGACTTTTTGTTTTGCTAACTCACTGACGGCTTTTTGAATACTTTCTTTCAAATCCAGCATTTTGACAGTAGGGCCGGAACTTGAAATGTCTGGCAAATCGGGCGTGATGCCACCAATGATTCCAATTTTTTGTCCGCCAATGGTTAATACTACAAATGGCTTTACGAAATCATTTAACAAAGGTTCGCTGGACAAATCTAAATTGGCAGCTAGTAACGGGAACTTTGCATTTTTAGCAAACAAGGACAGTGCTTTCGGGCCTTTGTCAAACTCATGATTTCCAACTGCCATTGCATCATAGCCAACCGCATTCATAAATGCCAAATCTGCCAAACCTTCATAAACATTAAAATAAAGTGTTCCTTGAAAAGTGTCGCCACCATTTAGCAAAATTGTGTTTTTATCTTTAGCTCGAATCTGGTTGATGAGCGTTGCTTGTCTTGCGTATCCACCGTAATTTTTGCCTTTAATCGTGACCGGCTCCATTCGCGCATGCAAATCATTCGTGTGCATTATTGTCAAAGGAAAATCTTTTCCTAAGAAAATCTGATTAGAAATTGAAAACAATAGAATGACAAACAAACGCTTCATAAGTTCTGTATACCTCGCAAAAATTGAGAAATAGTTAAGAAAATCCTTACAAAGTTAACCTTGGTGGAGGTAAGGGGATTCGAACCCCTGACCTCTTCAATGCCATTGAAGCGCTCTCCCAACTGAGCTATACCCCCAAAGTGAAGCCAAAATTATACTCCGAAACCTGCTGCATAACCTCCTCGTATATGTCACATGGTTGTTGCCAGATATAAGCCATTCGACATTCAAAACTGGGTTGAATTGGGCACCGAAACTCTCCAAAAGTCACGTCCTCCCGTGAAAGCGCCCGGCGGCGAAATTGGAAAAACCCTTGCCGAGCTGGTGGGTCGCGCCGTGAGAACAGGTCAAAGTGCCGTCGCGAATATCACCGGAAAGAAAATCGTGCAAATTGAATATCAAATTTCTGACGATCATTTTGAAGTTGACAATCTGCGCATTCCCTACTCGGAAATTAAACGAATCGAACACATCAAAAAATCCGGTTTCAAAGTTCATACCGTCGGCAAAACCATTGAAATTCTTCCCTACGCATGGCTTAAGGTTGGAAGCATCGAGGTACCCCTTGGCTGGCTCCGAGATGGTCTTGAAGTTCCGTTTGAATTGCTTGCCCAAGAGTTAAGTATTCGTTCTAAAGTTGAATTAATTGAGGGCTAACTCCAGCCATATCAAGATAGGTGCCGGTAAACAAACGCGACGCTTTTGCACTGATGATTACGCTGTTATTTGGGCCTTTCGACGCAACACTTTCGCCGCCGGGATTTTTAACTGAAATCGCCATCGCATCTTGATGCATTCGAAACCAACATGCGGCAACGGCAGCTGTACCGGTTCCGCAACCTAAAGTTTCGCCCGCACCTCTTTCCCAAATTCGAATTGAAAGTTGTTTGTCGCTTGTTTGCCACGCCCACATAACACTAGTTCGATTTGGAAACAATTCTGAGTTTTCCAAAATTGAACTCACTTTCAGAAATTCGCTTTCTGTTGGTTCCTTGAAAATCACGGTATGCGTGCTTCCGGTCGAAACGGAACTAATTTTGTAAAGGTTTCCATCCAAAACTATTTCCCTTTCAAAAATCTCTTTTTCGCCGTTTCGCAACGGAACATCTTGCGGCTCAAAGGAATAAGGCGGAAGCGAAACATCAATCCAATCATACGGATCAAACTTTATGATAATTTCTCTGCCGCCGTGCAAAATACTTTTTGGTTCGATACCATTGAATCTTGCATGGTAGGCAGTACAACGAAGACCGTTACCACAAAAATCTTCCGTTCCATCAGGATTAAACATCCTTAAAGAATTCGGATTGGAATTCAAATCAACCGCTAATAAACCATCAGCACCGATGCCAAATTTTGGATTACATACTTTTTTTGCCAGTTCCGGTAAGTCCAAGTCTTGCCTTTCAATCAAAACAAAACTATTGCCAATACTTTGGTATTTTGTAAATGGCAGTTCGCTCATATTAACGGTTCCAGTCTCATTTGCACCAAACTCAACATCCTTTCAAACCATTGACCATCGGGCGAAAGTAATGGCAACCACCAAGCGCTTGGCCTGCTGTTGGCTCGCTCCAACCCCTTAGAAGCGATTACGGCTTCCTTAACTAAGGTCAAACGCGCCAATTCTGCTTCTCGGGTTATCTCGATGATTCGGCTTCTTGCCGACTCGATTTCTGAGTTTGATTGCACCGCTTTTCTATTTCTATTATTTTCTCTAAGCGACTGTTGTAACCGATTTCTTTCATCTCGTAATTCGGTAATTTTGGATTGAAACTCCTGTCTTTTTTGAATTGCCTGCGTTGAAGGCTGCTTTCCGAAAAATTCAGTGCGAAAATGTCTTCCCATCTCAGTTTCAATTTCGACCCACTCCAATCGTATCTCTTTTAGTCTTGTCACCCATTTGGATGAATTGATGTCGAATGGTTTCAGGTTTTCGGAAATCGGCTTAAGTACCGAAATCAGATTTTTATATTCTTCATGCAAAGTTTCCCAACGACCTCCTTTTATTTTTTGTAATGACTCAATCAGTTTTGATGCACCTTTCGCACTCGAAAACATTTCCAAGTTTCGGTTTTGCATCTCCACCACGCATTTCCATGTTTTTGCGATGGTATGTCCGGTGACGTGCTCCGCTCCAAATGGCCTTCTAAACGGCTCCGGTAATGCAAACCACTTATCGGTTGCATCCAATGCATCCCAAGTATGGTGGGCAATTCTCAAAATTGGATTTGCTTTCCATTCAATCCCGCTCGAATTCAGTTCTTGATGCAGTTTTCGGGTTTGCGAAACATACATGCTTGCCGATTCATGAAAAGCGAACACGAACTCTGTAGACAACATACTAATCAAAGTAATCGCTTTCCCGATGAGTACGGTTTCTCCAAACTTTTCATATACAACTTGTGCAAGTTGTTGAACCGTTTCGATTGGTGATTTTAGTGGAACAAACTGAGGTACCGGAGTTGCTATGACAAGCATTTTGTCGGTTACTCGAATGGTTCCACGTCCCAAGTTCGGTATGACCAAATCAAATGGAATTGCTCCCGTTCCGAATTTTTCCAAATCGTAGATTTCAGTTCCGGAAACCGCTTTGTCATAGGCCGATTTCGCATTACCTTTTGTTGAATTATTAAGAAACAAATTGACAAATTCAAATCGTTTCATTCCGGCAGTTTCAGGTACAAACCGTAGCAGTTTGGAAGTTCGAGTGATTTCCGCATTTACTTTTTGACCGGCGACCAGTTCATGCAAAACGGGCAACAAACATTCGTAAAAACCCGGAAGGTTGTATCCCTCACATGCTTCCAACTTGTCGCATAACAACGTATTGAATCGTGATTCCATTTCTTGCGAAATTGCTTTTTGCTTTTCATCACTGAGCGTTTCCATTGTCAATTTGACCGCCCATCGAAATGTGTCTTGCAGAATCGGGAACACCTCCTTTAGTGAAATTTCTGATGTGACTTTTGGGATTGGATCACTGTTTGCGATTCCTCGCCAACCCCATGCTTCGGTTTCTTGGTCCCATCTCTTTGAGTCCTTACCGATTAATGAGTCAACGGGAACTCCCGCTTTGGTCAATGCTTCGCGGGTGACCGGTGTTTCGCCGCCAAAAAGCGCGCTGAATTCTGCGGCGGAAGACCAGAACCCTTTGGTTGAGCCGTCGTTTCGGGGCAAAGCGACAAACTTCGCCTTTGAAAGCACGGCACCGGGCAACTTTGCAAAGTAGTCGGTGTCATGGACACCTGCCACTAATCGTATTTGACTTCCTGTTCGACCTGCCAGGATGGGGAGGCACGCCTTGAGTGGCTCGTCCCAGAACACGGTTTGCCCCAAAGCGAGCAGGGGGCAACCGGGTGCCTGCTTGCTTAGTGCATCAAGTGCTTCTTTGACGCTCGGGTGAATTTCCAACTCCAACATTCTACGCTCAACCGACCTGTATTGCGTCGAATTTTGGCTGTTACTCTATAGGTACTCGGCAGAGGCATTTGTCAGGGATTTTTTGAAAGAACTGGTAAAAATACCGGGGAAAATTTATTTTTTGGTGATTAGACATAGCAACCGCTCAGGACCATTATCCATGTGCCTCATGGCAGGGAAAAGGGTGAGGGTTGGCGAAAGGTAGAGAGCCCCCATGAATAACCTTGCCCAAGTCCCGAGTGTTGAACGCAAGGCGGTGAGTTGGCGGGCGGCGATATGGGGGATTTTGCTTGCGATTCCCACTTGTTACTGGAATGCGTGGCAACCGACGGGCGCGCTTTATTCAATGATTTTCAGCACGATGGGGTGTTTGATTGCCTTGTTGTTGGTGAATCGAATTCTTCATTCCGTTTCACCCAAATTAATTTTTAGAACGAACGAGTTGATTGTTATTTTCGGAATGGTTAGCGTTGCGTCCGCGATTGGCGGTGAGTGGGCGTTTTTGAACATGCAATATGTTCACCACTTTGCGGCATACCAACCTCAGGATCCCGAAAATTTTCAATTCATGCTGAAAGTATTGCCGGACAGCATGTATTTTAAGGACCCGGAATTGATTCGGGATTTTGTTGCCGGAGGTCAGGATTACGGTTATTTTTTGACCAAGTTGGATTTGTGGATTCCAAAAATATTGATGTGGACATTGCTTTACGGGATGATTTCGATTTCTTTGCTTTGCATCAACAGTTTGATGCGCGATGCATGGATGCGAAAAGAGAGATTGAGTTTTCCGATTATCCAATTACCTGTGGCGATGATGGAAGAAAACGGTCGCGGACCGCTTTGGAAAAGCAAACCGATGTGGATTGCTTTTGGAATCATGTTTTTTATTGATATGTTGAACGGATTTCATTATTTGTATCCCAACATTCCCGGATTGCCAACTAAAGTTTGGTTTGATTTGGGAGATATTTTTAAGGAAGCACCGTTAAACGCACTGCGGGAAACCCAGATATCCCTTGATCCAGGGTTGGCTGCGCTGGGTCTGTTTATGCCGAGTGATTGGTTGTTTTCGGTTATCTTT
>CAZJKW010000095.1:0-8567 GCA_964546835.1 uncultured Fimbriimonadales bacterium | reverse complement strand
GTTCTCATGTTAGTTTTGTGTTGGTGCATGGTTTGCAACGTGTGCTGGAATGAGTGACGCATGATGCGCTCCAGTTTTGCGTTCACTTCATGTTCCTCCCAGAAAAACGCTGCGAGGTCTTGCACCCACTCGAAATAAGACACCACGACGCCACCGGCATTTGCGAGGATATCGGGAACAACAAAAACGCCTCTGTCTGAAAGTTCAGCGTCTGCTTCCGGTGTTGTGGGCCCGTTTGCGCCTTCGACAATCATTTTGGCTTTGATGTTTTTGGCGTTTCCGCTGTGTATCTGTTCGGTTGTTGCCGCCGGAATCAAGATATCGCAGTCAATTTCAAGCAATTCTTCATTTGAGACCAATTCGCAATCCGTAAATTCACGAATCCCTCCTTCACGATGCGAATACCTTTGAGTCAGTTGCATCACAGGAAGCCCGTTTGGATTGTAAATACCGCCCTGCGCATCCGAAACGCCTATGACTTTCGCTCCTTGTTCTTCTGCAAGCCAAGCCGCAATGCTGCCAACATTGCCAAAACCCTGAACGACAACTCTGGCGCCCGACATGCTCATGTTCAAGAACTTGCAAGCTTCTACTGCCGTGGTAATGACTCCACGCCCTGTGGCTTCAACCCTGCCTTGTGAACCACCAAGCGGAATCGGCTTGCCGGTAACAACCCCGGTCACCGTAGCCCCTTTTTGCATGGAATAACTGTCCATGATCCAAGCCATCACTTGGGCATTGGTGCCCATATCTGGGGCAGGGATGTCCGTATCCGGACCGATAATCATATTGATTTCTGATACAAACCGGCGGGTCAACTTTTCTAACTCACGCTTCGAGAGTTTCTTGATATCAACTCGAACCCCACCTTTTGCACCCCCGTAGGGGATGTCAACAACCGCACATTTCCACGTCATCCACATCGCAAGTGCCGTTGTCTCATTTAAGTCCACTTCCGGGTGATAGCGGATTCCGCCCTTTGTAGGACCACGGCTTAGGTTATGTTGAACACGAAATCCTTCAAAAACTTCAACTGACCCATCATCCATAACGACGGGAAAGTTAACGATTAACTGCCGTTTGGGGGTTGAAAGGACTGCCAGCAATCCTTCATCCAAATCCAAATATTTTGCTGCTCCGGCCAGTTGTTGTTTGGCCATGTCCAAGACGTTCGGCTTCTGCGCCTCGTGGGCGGGTGCTGATGCCATGTGATAGTTCTCCTGAAGGCGCTTAGACTCTTGAAGGCGCTCTTGAAACTCCTCGGATCACGCCGAATGCAAGAAACGCCAATGCGCCGTTATAAATTGCAGAACCTATTGTATCTGCTATATGACCCAGCAAGTTCTTTGGAACCCCCAAAAATAGGAACAATCCGCCAGAAATGAGGGTAGTGAGCGCCGTAACTCCAGCAACTGTAACAGGGCTTTCACCGATAAACAACGTATAAAGTCGCAGTGAAAATAGGCAAGCGAACATTCTGCTCACGCAATATCCAAACAAACTTTGATTAATCAACGACCCAGTTAGCAGGCCAGCAAAGAAACCGATGACACAAGCCGCATCGGAAGTTTGCCTAAAAGAAAGCAAAATTCCAGCTATCAACAAGAAATCCGGCGAACCAAATCCGATACTAAGTGGAATTGAAAGCGACGCTTGTAACGCTCCGGCAAAAATCAGCCATAAACCACAAATGACAACTTGTTTGGTCATTTTGCAAGTACCACAACTTCTCTTAGGTTATCCAGACCGGCAGCAGGCTTGATCACTCCTCTTCGTATGCCGTAATTAGGATCTAAACGGATATCGGAGAGCCAACCGATTCGGATACCTTCGGGATAAGTTTCCGACAATCCAGAAGTTACAACTAAATCTTTTACTTTAACTTCAACCAATGAAGAATAAACTTCGAGAGTCATCGTGTCTTCGCTGACGCCTCTTGCAATTCCAACGACTGCCGCATTTCCAAACTTTGTTTTTGCTCCGACACTAAAATCCGGATGAGTGATTAAATTAACATAACAACTTGATGGACCAACTTCTACCACCTGACCTACCAATCCAAGTGGTGCGATTACAGCATCACCCGCTTTTATTCCCTTTGCAGCACCCACGTTAAGTTGAATTTTCTTTTCTGTTGGGAAATTTCCAATAATAATTGCAGGAACATTTTTTCTATTGGGAATTGGAGTCATTCCCATCAAAATTTTTAATCGCATCACTTCTTTTTCTAATTGATTGATTCGATCTAAATTTTGTGATGCGGTTGCAACTTTTGATTCCAAATCCCGCACTTTTGCATTAAGACTTTTGCCATTCCAAATACCCGTTGCGACATCTGCAACCCAGGTTGAAACTCCGGAAACAACCCACTGCATTGGATAAATCGTTGCACGAACGGCGCGGGGCACAAAGTGCACTTGACCTGCATTATTTGAACTTGCTTGTGTCCAGCCCAAATATGCCGACAACAAAAACAAAATGGTCGGAATAATCCAAGTAGGTCTATCGCTTAATCTTTGTATGCTTGCACCAACACTTTTCTAAGTTGTGGGTTGCGTTGGATTTCTGCCATGACGCGACCCGTTCCGATAACTACGCAACTCAAAGGGTCATGAGCAACAATAACAGGAATTCCGGTTTCATCTGCAATTAATCGATCCAAACCTCTTAATAATGCACCGCCTCCTGCAAGAACAATTCCACGATGAATAATGTCTGCAGATAATTCCGGCGGTGATGCTTCCAACGTTAATTTTACGGCTTCAACAATTTGATTAAGTTGGTCTTGAATTGCAAGTCGCACATCCTCACTCGTTAAAATTGCGCTTTTTGGCAATCCAGTTACTAAATCTCGTCCTCTAACTTCGACGGTTAACTCTTCTTCAAGAGGATAAGCAGACCCTATTTCGATTTTTGCCTTTTCTGCACTCCGTTCTCCAATGTATAAGTTAAATGCACGTCTCACGTAATTAACAATTGCAGAATCAATTTCATCTCCGGCACAACGAATCGAGCGACTGGTGACAATTCCGGCAAGCGAAATGATTGCAACTTCAGTTGTTCCTCCACCGATATCCACTACCATTGAACCGGTTGGCTCAACAACGGGCAAACCGGCGCCGATTGCGGCCGCCATCGGTTCTTCGATAATAAACGCTTGCGTTGCTCCTGCTCTGCGGCACGCTTCTAAAACTGCTCTCTGTTCCACTTCGGTAACGCCGCTCGGTACACCAACTACGACACGGGTGAATCCAAATTGTCTTTGTTTTGCTTTCCCAATGAAGTGCCTTAACATTGCTTGGGTTTGGTCGTAATCTGCAATCACACCATCTTTCAAGGGTCGAATTGCCGAGATGGATGATGGGGTCCTTCCCAACATCCGTTGCGCCTCTTCTCCAACTTCCAAAACGCGGCCGGTATCTTTGTCAACGGCGACAACGCTCGGTTCACGAAGAATGATTCCGCGATCTTCTGAATAAACAAGGGTGTTGGCAGTTCCCAAGTCAATGCCGAGGTCTGCCCAAAAAGTGTCAAAGAAAAAACTTTTGATTTTTTCGATCGTGTCTTTAAAAATCACTCGTCCTCCACCAATGATTCAGGTGAGCCAAGTCGTTTGGCAAGCGTTTCTTGGGATATTGCAGACAAAACAACTTGTTGGCTTGCAGTAAAAATGACGCTTTTTGTTTTGCGTCCTTGCGTTGCATCAATCAAGCCGCCGGTGTTTCTGAGTTGTTGAATGAGTCTTCTGATGGGAGCCGATTCGCTTCCGACTAAAGCGACAATCTGATTCGTAGCCACAAAGTTATAGAAACCCACGTTGATAACAGGCGGCATCGGCATGGAACGAGAAAAACCCCCAAAAGCCGGCAAAAAGCCGAGGATAACGGCGATTATGCCACGCTGAAGGGGGCTAATTCAGTTAATTTTGGTTTTAGCGTTCGCCCATACCCTCGAAGGTTTCGATTCCTCCAGGGCTGACACCGCCGCCGCCACCACCACCGCCTAATGGGGTTGGCGTGGCTGTCATTCCACCGCCGCCACCTCCTGAAGCTGGAGCAGCACTCGAACCACCGGCCGGTGCGGCGGGTGGCTTTTCGGATGCACCGGTTGTTTGAACCATTACGGGTGCAACTGCTTTTGCATTAAGGGGACCGGTGACCGGAGCAGCAGGAACCGGTGCTGGCGTCGGGTCTGATTTCGTGAAGTAGAAAATGCCGATTGCTATCAGTCCAACAACGACTGCTCCTACGATTACGGGAAGGTCATTTGAATTTTCTTGAGCCATGGTTTTGCCTCCGCAACATTGCGCTTAATTCATCCTTGAAAGCGCTAATGTCGAAAGTGTCGCACACCTGTTAGAGCCATTGCAAGCCCTAATTCGTTACAGCACGCAATTACATCCGTGTCTTTTTTTGAGCCACCGGGTTGGACGATGGTCTGAATGCCTGCTTTTGCTGCCTCAATGATGTTGTCCGTAAACGGAAAGAAAGCATCACTGGCAAGTGCTGCACCCGCGCATTCGCTTCCGGCTTGAGCGATGGCGAGTTTTACAGATTGGACGCGATTGAGTTGTCCTGCTCCAACCCCGAGCAGTTTGTTGGCTGAAGCAATCGTTATCGCATTTGATTTGACATGTTTCACGGCAACCCAGGCGTTTTGCGCTGCTTTTTCTTCTGCTTGAGACGGCTTCTTGTCCGTAACCCAGTTCCAGTTACTTGGGTCTTCTGTATCGGACTCTTGTATCAATGCTCCGCCGCGAAGTGTTCGAACGTTCAAGAAGGGTAAATGCGGGATTTCGCCTGCAATCAACACGCGAACATCTTTCCCCCAGCCGGAACGATTTTGAAAAATTTGGAGTGCTGTATCTCCAATGGACCCGCAAACAATCACTTCAAAAAAGTTGCCCTGCTCGGTCATGGCTTCTGCCGCATCTGTGTTCAGTTCACCCGGACAGGCAACGATTCCGCCAAATGCTGAAACCGGGTCGGATTTTCGCGCTTCTCGAAAAGATTCATTAAGGCGAGTTAGCCAGGCGGCACCGCAAGGATTTCCGTGCTTGACAATCACACAGGTTCTGCCATGATTTTTATGCAATCTTTCTAAATCAGTTGCCAGTTCCCAGGCAGCATCTGCATCCAACAAGTTGTTGTAACTGAGTTCCTTTCCCCAAATCTGTTTTGCTCCAACGACTCCCTTTTCACCAAAAGGACTCACGTACAATCCGCCCTTTTGGTGCGGGTTTTCACCGTATCGGAGCGGATAGGCAAGCCGGTAACCAAATGTCATGGTATCGCCCGGAGTTGTTGGCATTTCATTTCGGAGATATTCTGCAATCATCGAATCATAAAACGCGGTGTGAGCAAATGCCTTTGCTCTTAATTTTTCTCTAAAAACCGCATCATTTTTGTCAATCGCCATTAAAACCGATTCGTAATCTTTTGGTTCAACCACAACGAAAACTGACTCAGCATTTTTTGCTGCGGCGCGAATCATTGCCGGGCCTCCAATGTCAATGTTTTCAATCGCTTCCGATTTTTGTGAACCTTTTAGTACAGTTTGTTCAAATGGATAGAGGTTTACTGCAAGAACTTCGATTCTCCGAATGTTAAGTTCTCCCATTTCTTGAAGATGTTTTTCGTCTGCCGGTTTTGCAAGCAACCCGGCATGGATTTTCGGATGCAAGGTTTTAACTCTTCCGTCCAATATCTCAGGCATGCCCGTGTGATAACTAACACCGGTTACTTCGATATTCGCCGCTTGCAAAGTTTTCGAGGTGTTGCCGGTGCTGAGGATTTCATAACCGCGTTCAATTAATCCTTGTGCAAATTCGACGATTCCGGATTTGTCAGTTACAGAAAGAAGTGCAAGCTTTTTCATTTTCAGTTTTCAATCAATTTGATGATACTTTCCACAATTTTGATTTGCTTGTGACATGAAATTTTTTCAAATGTAGGCACATGAATAAATCCGCATTCCCAGTTTGGCCTTTTGGCACACATTTGGAAGTAGAGGTAATTGCATAAGTAATTTCCTGCAGAACGCGAGGCGACCCAGCCGCGCCCTTCGTTGGGGAAACCGGCGAAGAGAGTTCCGGTTAGAATGGCCCTCTTTTTAGGGTCAATTCGCCTTCTTCGCAAAACCTTTCCCTCAATATCCGGCTTAAGGCCAACTTGGTTTCTTGCAAATTTTTCTAACTTAATCACGTCCGCTTTTCCGTGTACGCCTAACATTAAAATCCGACCCTTTGTTGGTTTTAATGAGTGAACAAATTGGTCAATTTCCTTATAGGACACTTTAAGTACTTTTTTCTTTGAAGAGGTTTTGATTTTACGCAATATGACTTCACTTGGATTTTCACTGATTTTGTGAAACGGTCCAAATGCGGTGATTAATGTCAGTTTTTTCAATTTAGTTTGGTGGCGGTATCGGACCCGGGTCCACCGGTTGTGCTTTCACTTTAACTTTTATTTTTTGAGACGTTGATTTTCCTTCTTGATCAACTACAGTTAGGATGTATTCAGTGGTTTTGTCGGGCCTAATTTCCAACATCCCGGAATTAGGGTCAACCGTTGAGCCACCGGGTTGAATTTCTGCTCTGACCCCACCTGTCGCTTGCCACTCTATCGTTACAGGCGTACCGGGTTCGATTTCTTTTGTACCGATCGGTTCACCCAGTGCCATCGCTCTAAACGCGATGATTTTGGCTTTGCTTGGAACTTCAACCGTTATTGAGAAAGATTGTCTTGCCGCTTTCCCTTCCGCATTGGTTGCCA
The DNA here is from genome assembly GCA_964546835.1 of uncultured Fimbriimonadales bacterium. GTDB lineage: Bacteria > Armatimonadota > Fimbriimonadia > Fimbriimonadales > ATM1 > JAHCHL01. The sequence goes on along the minus strand of CAZJKW010000095.1, from coordinate 1,794 downwards.
CTAAGGTTAGTTCAACTCTTCCTTCAGATTGTGGTGTGAAGGAATAACTGCTTAGATTAACCGGCAATTCGGTTCCAACCGGTTGTAATTGGATTCTGACGGCATCTTTTACTCGGTAAGTCACATTGACCGTATCACCAAACTTGACGGTCCTTGGGCTTGCTGAAAATTCTTCAATGGATGGCAAAGGGGATTCGTCCGGTTTCTTAATCATTACCGTTTCTTCCAGCGGCTCACTTTTTCCCATCTCGTTATAAGCGTAAGCGCGAAAAGTTACCGAAACGGGAGATGCGATATTTTCCGGCACGTTTATCGTGGTCTGACCGCGAGCTTGTAAATTGGACATGACAGCAACCGGCAAACCTTCGCCGGGAATGATTTCAACCCGCTTTGCATTTGAACTTTCCCAATTCAAAATAATTTCACCGCCCGGCGGCACCTCTTTTGAGGCCGCCGAAAAATTGTTCATGGTTGGCAATGTTGGTCGCGTAATGTAAAAGATGGAAGCAATTAGGATAAGCGCCAAGATGGCCACAAGTACTGCGGGAGACAACAGCGCTTTCCTTTCGATTTGTGCTTGAGCACTTGAGACAACATGCGGGTTTTCGATGCCTCTTGCGGAAACTCCAAACCCAAAAAGTCTTGGTGTTCCGACCACCGGAAAATGCGTTGGCTGAACGGTTAGCAAAATCTGCTTTTGCTGTCCGGGAGAAAGTTGCACTCTCTCTTGTGCAAATTGGTAAGTACAACCATCTTCGGGGTCATCGGCAAAAAGTTGCAAGTTTTGGTCGACATTTCCTAAATTAATTGCGGTTACTGAAAAAGGTGACTGCTTTGTAAAGTAATTAGCGGACCCTCTTCTGGGTTCAATTTCAAGACTGGTTAACTGAAACGGCTCAACTTCTAAAATCGCTTGGGATTCAATTGAAGCACCTGATTCAAGCGATCGAATTGAAACGACAAACGGATAACTTCCGGATTTACTTTCTGCGGCTCTTGGTGGCTTTAATAAAACTTTGTGTGATTTTTCTTCACCCGGAGCCAACGTAAAAGCAGGCACGGGAATTGCCAACCATTCAGCGTCCAGTCCAGCAACGTCCAATTCAAACCTGTCGGCGGTATCGGCCTGATTTGTAACCGATACCGTTAGCGTTACGCTGCTGCCCGGTTCAACATGCAACTGGTCTTTTGACAAATTCAGGCTAAACATGAAAGCCAATTATAACTCTGGAAGTACCACTTCAAATGTCATTCCTTCAGGAACCGATAATGAATAGTCGAATTTTCCGCTCTTAATGGACCAACTGGCTTCGATGAAGCCAAAACGGGTCGGAACCCTCCCCTTGCAGTGCGTAAGGCCGCACGGCTTTGGTTCGAACTTACAATGAGTTACAGGTGTACCGTTTAGTACAATTCCCAACTGATTTCTTATCAAAAAGTATGCCGGAGCCGCGCTCCAAGCATGACAGTGGCTTCGAGTCCACCTACCTTTTGGCATTACGCCCGGAAATACTTCCCAGCAAGTGGTTGCTCCACGCTCAATCATCAATCCCCATTTATCATTAATCAGGTCAAGAATTCTTTTGTGTTCATTCCATTTTTCAAGCAACTCAAAATAAAAGAAATAAAAAAATGGGGTTCCAATTTGAACCAGTCCTTCCACTTTTTCTTGTTCCAGTATCACGTTTTTGATTCGATTTTTTTGAACCTCATTTCCAATATCTGCAAGCAAAAACATAATCTGGGTTTGCACACTAAAAACATTTGATTGCTCGCCCGTATCCTTTTTTAGGC
>CAZJKW010000094.1:0-8622 GCA_964546835.1 uncultured Fimbriimonadales bacterium | reverse complement strand
AACCGTTCAGCCCGAAGGGAAAACCGTTCAGCCCGAAGGGAAAACCGTTCAGCCCAAAGGGAAGGAAGAGTTTTGTCGCTTGTCGAAAATCGGTTTTGAACTTAAAAGGAGGCCAAATATGGCAGATTTTTATCCATCAAACCTTCCAGCGTTGGATTCCTGGCACAACAACTTCAACACGCAAGCGCAGGCGACGGGAGCGACTTTCGGGTTCAGCGGCGCAACGCTTGCCCAAATCGCCGATGATGCGGCTTTGGTCAACTATCTGGTGGATTTCGACCTCGAAGTCCGTGGTTTTTCTCAGGCGTGGACGCAGTTCCGCGACATTGTTTTGCGCGGCGACCCGAATGCCCCGCTTCCCGCTCCGCCAACGGTTCCGGTTTTGAACTTGCCGGACGGCACGAATTTGCCGGGCATTGAGGCGCGAACGCGGGGTTATGCGAACATTATCAAAGCGCACCCGAACTACACGCCGACGGTTGGCGAGGATTACGGAATTGTGGCGCCCGGTAGCGGTGGCGCGAGTTTTTCGACTCCGACGCTTTCGGGCACGCCGCTTTCCGGCAGCCGCGTTTCGCTTTCGATTGGCAAAGGCGGCTATTCGGTTTTGGCGGTGGACATGCGGCGCGGCGGCGGCGCATTTTCGCAAATCGGCGTGTCGCAAACCGCCACGTTCATTGACGAAACCGACGCCGGCACTCCCGGCACGCCCGAAGTTCGCGAATACCGCGTTCAAGGACTGGTGAACAACGCGCGCGACGGCTCGCCAAGTTCGATTATCTCGGTGGTCACCGTTCCGTAAGGGTTCGTTTGCCTCCGTTTATGCTTGGGTAAGCGGGGGCTTTTTCTTAACTCGCCGATTTGAACTTTCGTAAAACCAGCGTGACGATTCCACCCGGAAGGTCGCTTTCCACTTTTGCCCAACCGATTTTCTCGGCGAACCAGTAGGTGGTGTTGAGTTCGGCGGTTTTGTTTCCGGCAATCAGGGTTAAAGAAACGCGCGACCGATACGCGTCGAATCTGCCTGCCGGCGACTGAATGGTGTCTTTTTCAACGGTTCGGATGGTCGCTTCTGCCCGCGTTCGCATTCCTTCGTAAACCAGTTCACCTTTCCAAACGAAGTCGCTTTCGCCGGGTTTGACGACCGGCAGTGGCGGCTCGAAAGTGCCTTGAGGGCCGGTCAGTTTGAAAATTCCTTTGGCTCCCACCCACCAGTTTTCGGTTCCATAAACCTTTTCGGTGCCGACGGTCGCAGAGGTTGCGAGCGTGATTTTCATGCCCGCGGAATCGCTCCATGCGGATTGAACGCGAATGTTTGCCGTTCCCTTGGTTCCGGCTGCATCCAGGTCGAAGTTCCATTCGCTTCCGGTGTCGGTTGGGAAGCTGCTTAAAAGGGCAAAAGTGAGCAGTAGCACGCTTAAATTGTCGGTCTATCGTGCAAAAAAAAGAGCGGCCTGCGCCGCCCTTTTTGTTGTTGGAAGAGCAAAATCGCTATTCGGCTTTCTTTTTCGCCGGTGCTTTCTTTTTGGGAGCGGCACCTTCGGCTTTTGGCGCTGCGGGCTTTTTGGCTGCCGGTTTCTTAGCAGCCGGTGCCGCTTTTGGCTTGTCTGCGGGGGCTTTTCTGGGTTTGGAACCTGCCGCCGCTTTGGCTTCTTTGATGGCTGCCTTGATGGCGACTTCTTTTCGTTGACGTCGTTGTCGAATCTCTTTGTTTCTAATTCGCATGGTTTTTGCTCTTGATTTGAACTCGCGAAATCTTACCCTCCCGGTATCATCTTGAGTTCATGGCAAGTCAGACATTTGAGGCGCAACGAGGGATTTCTTCGGTGGAAATCGCCGCTGGTTTTGCTTTGGTGCAGGTTTTTGGAATCGCTCCGGCAGACCTTTTGCAAAAGCGCATCGAGTGCATGGAACAACTGGCTTCGGGTGGCGTTTCGTTTGATTTTTTGCGTTTGTCTACGGACGGATTTTCGTTTGTGGTTCCCGGCCGCGATGCGGAAAAAGTAGACGCGCCGCTGAATTCATTAAAGGTGCGATTTGAAAAAATTGCCAACCAGTCGCTGATTACGGTTTCGGTTCCTAATTTGCGAGAAGAAAACGGTCTGCTTGCAAAAATTGTGGAATTGGTTGCAACCACCGGAGTGCAAGTCAACAGCATCGGCGATACGCATACGTCCGTGTTAATTTTGTTACCTGCTGATGACGCGAAATCCGTTTCACAATTGTTAAGAACCCATATTGGTGCAAAGGATTTATTGGCATGAAAATTAAAGTGCTTAAATTTGGCGGGACGAGTGTTGCGACCGATGAGTTTAGAAGAATTGCAGCGCAGAAAGTAATTGATGCAAAAGAAAGTGGATTTTGGCCGGTTGTGGTGGTTTCTGCAATTGGAAGAAAGGGTTCGCCTTATGCAACGGACACATTGCTTGCGGCACTGACTGAAGTGGACCCATTGATTACGCCGGACGCACGCGAGACAGATTTAATGCTTGCTTGCGGAGAAATTATGTCAACGTGTATTTTTGCGCACACGTTAAAATCGCTTGGACATCCGGCGAGCGCCATGACGGGAGGCCAAGCCGGTTTAGTGACCGATGCTGCACACGGAAATGCGCGCATTTTGGAAGTGAAACCGGACGGCGTTTTGAATGTTATCAAGCAAGAAAGAATTCCGGTTGTTTGCGGGTTTCAGGGTCGTTCGCAAGAAGCGCGCGGCGCAGTGTACGGTGAAATTACCACGCTTGGGCGTGGCGGTAGTGACACCACCGCAAGCGCACTGGGTGCAGCACTTGGCGCAGCCGTTGTCGAAATTTATACCGATGTGGACGGCGTAAAAACTTCGGACCCGCGAATGGTTCCACATGCACCAACTTTGGCAAAAATGACCTATGAAGAAATTGCGGAAATCGCGCATTTGGGAGCGAAAGTAGTTCATCCGCGCGCTGCGGAAATTGCGATGAAATTCGGAATTTCTCTGTGGATAAAAAGCACGTTTTCCAACCATCCGGGAACCGAAGTGGTTCAAAGAGAACTACTGCCCGGGCGACGTGTGACCGGCGTAACACACACCGGCAAATTGGTTTATGTGCAATTTGAAGCGGACATTGGAAAAGACAAAGTTCCATTGCAATCGCGAATCTACGGATTGCTTGCGACACAAAAAATGCAATTGATGATGTTGACCGATCATCCCAGTGGATTTGGATTTGCGGTTGCAAGGGAACAATTCTCCGAATTGATGCAAACGCTTGACGGGTTGGTAATACCACTCGGAGAAAATTCCTCTACCTATTTGTTGCAAATGGGTAAAAAACCATCGGGAGAAGTGGTTTCTCAGGAAAAAATGCTCGGAAATCATGCTTTTGGTAGCCCATTAAAAAAAGTCATTGCAGATTTGGATGAAAACTGCACGATGGTTTCGTTGGTAGCGCACGACTTTTTGCAACAACCGGGCATCTATTTACGCGTGATTAAAACGTTGCAAGAGAAAGGAATCGAAGTTTTGCAAACCAGCGACTCACCGCTATCGCTTTCGATTTTGGTTGCTGAATCGGACTGTGAAACTGCCGTGCGAATTTTACACGACGAATTTGAATTGGCAGTTGCGGTTTAAGGTTTTGGAATGAAGCAACCAACCACATCCGTTTTTGGGACTGATATGGTTTTGTTTTCCAAACTTTCCTGAATTGCAATTCTTAAATCTTTTCGTGTTACTTTTGGTCGTTGCTTTCCCAAGTCGTAATATAAATTATCAATTCGACCCAAATAGGTGATGGCTCCGTTTGGTTTGAGCACAGCCACTTCGGGAACTTTGATTGCACCGGAATACTTGACCAGCGAGTGATTTTTGTCCAATAAAATGCGGCACGAATAGCCGTACTGTTTTGCATGTGATTTTGCGTTAGAAACCGTCATGTTCTTCTCAACATGAACTAAAGAAAAGTCCACACCTTTTGGTTTGTAATCTTTGATGATTCGATTGATTTCGGGAGCATATTGGTTGCTGATTGGACAATCCGATAACACAAAAACCCATACGCTCCGCTTCGATTTTTGCAAGTCGACTTGCGTGTATTTGGCCCCGGCAGCCGAATGGGCTTCAAATTGGGGCACCAGAATCATGGCAATCAGCGCAGGAAGGATCACTTCCAAAGTCTACTCAAACCGAGCCCTGCGGATTTTTGAAATAGCGCTCAAATCCGGAAAATTTGTCTTATACTGTGACTTATGGTAAGCATTATTGTTGGATTGATTTTCGGTTTTGGAACGGCTTCCTTTCAAGAGCCGACCGAACCGCCTAAGAATCCGTACAAGCCCACGAAAGAGACATTGAAATACGACGAGGTTACGCAATTAGACGTGACTTATTCGATGGAGTTTAGAGGCAAGCGTCCTTTCTTTCATTGGGAATGTGATTGTATTAACAAGTGTCAAGGGAAGAAGCATATTCGGCACGAAGACTGTGATTTATCATGCGATACAAAATGTCAGTTAAAGCACGAATTGTCGAGTCAGCCGGAAGGAATTTACAATCCGGACGCAAGCACAATCAAAGAGATAAGTGCGGCATTTGCGAAGGTCGGATCGCCGCTTGGATCGGAGTGGCAACAAAAAGGATTAATGCCAGACTTTGAACCAAAGTTTGAAGAAATACTTAAAAAGATTGGGGAATCGGACAAATACACTTGGAAGAAGAGATTTCCGCACTGGAATAATTTTCCATGTTCATATTTAGCAAAGAATTTTGATATTGAAGACTGGTACCTCGTGGCAGAATGGCAAGTTTTTAGAATTGACAAAGCCGCCGATGGCAGAGAAATCAGGGTAGCCGGGCCAAAAGGAAAATTGCCTTTTGCTTACATCTATTTAATCAACGCAGATTCAGAAAAAAACGATAACCCAAGAGAACTGTGTCGTTGCAAAGTTGTGATGACAGAAAAAGAAGAAAAATTTTTGAAGTACGTTGATGAATTTGAAGCAAAGAAAAAGAAGCAAAAGGAAGAAGGAGGCAATACGGGTGAAAAGCCACCAACCGGGGGAAACAGTGGAAAACCGGACATACCGAAAGAGGATAAGCCCGGCGGTGGGGACGAGAAAGCACCTGAACCAGCGCTTCCGAAAGATGGCAAGGTAGGAATGGAACTCTTTCCAAAGGATTTGGAACAGTGCAATTTTGAAGTTGTTTGTAACAGCATGAGCGAAGCCGTCTGCACTGGAACAAATCCGTATTCATTTCCGATTGAAGTTGAAATTCCGCCCGGAACTCTTTGCGTGCCGGAAGACAGCAGTTATCAGACATGCCAATTTGCGACCCGATGCAGGATTGCGATGCCTGCGAATTCAACTGTATCTTTTCCCGTTCGTTTTTCAAGTGGACCTTTTGTCGATTTTTCGCCTTTTGGCTTTTCAACTGCGAGAATCAGTTGCTTGGAAATGCTGAAAAAGGAGCCGGAGGCAAAAGTGAAGTTTCGGTTAGATGCAAATTATGATTTCCGGCTGATTCGGCTTGCCGAAAAGATTGATAGGGAGAGTTTTCGAGGACCAAATGACCAAGTTAGGATTTGGATTGCTACGGATAAAGCAACTTATCAAGATATAGAAAAACATTTGTTGCCAGCACCCGGCGGGGGCACTTATTTGAGACTCGTCTACGAAGTGAATCGAATCACCGGGATTGATTTTGAAGAGCCCGAATACCAAAAATGTTTAGATCCAATGTTGCTGACAGAAGGTGGAAATTTTGATGGGCTTGCCGCAAGATGGTGCGTTCAGAAAATGATTGAAACAAAGCCGAATCAGCTGGTTACGGTTCTCAAAAAGAATTCTCCCAACTTCCTGACTTTGTTGGATAAAGGCGAATCGGAGAGGCGAAGATTTGCAGAAATTTTTGGTGCCATGTTAACGTCGCAGAACGCGAATTTGACGATGGAGGCAATCAATTTTCTATTGTCAATCGTACCTGACACAAAATTGAGACTAGTCCAGAAATACGGTGGTTTGAGAGGGCTTTCATTTGCACTCATCGCACCAGATGAAGGTGTTGTAAAAGCCACTATCAACTTGGCAGTTAAGGCACAAGACAGTGTTGTTCTGCCAACTCTTTATTTGCTTAAAATAAATTCTCCAAGTAATGAAATCCGGCAAATGGCAGAAATGGCAATTGGCAGTATCACCAAAAGATCGGAAATCAAGTTACTAAACTAATCGTTCAATTTCATAGAATTGGAGGCACAACATGTTGAATTCCATCCATGAGGTTTTCATATGAATTTGGCTCAAATTCCGGCAAGGAATTGGCTTCAATCATGTTAAAAGAAAGTGCGATAGTCGGGACGATTTTGTTTTCGAGGCATCCGAACACATAATGAAACGGATAAATCACCATTGACCTTGATTTATCTGTCACAGCGATTGCAATAGAGTCGTCGTGTTCGTGCTGAACGATCATGGTCCATTCCCAACTAAATCTTCGCAACATTTGAATGCCCCATAGTGCTCCCAATGGCATAGCACGTTCATTCCAATTGTCAACTTTTTTCAAGAAGCCGGCTTTTGGCGGATCCAAAACGAATGCATCAATTGCATTGATGATTTGACTTGGCATAACCTCCATGGAAACACCGAGCAATTGGGCACCTTCTTTAGCGGCTCCGGGAATCGCGGATTCAATTTCAAAGGTTAATGGACGCTCGCTAAAACTCATTCTTGTATAATTATAGATAAAGCATTTAAATTTGTCAAATTAGTTTTTAGGTCCTATTCGATGACGGTTTTGAGCGATGATTTTGTAAGCGCAATCGCGAATCGGACGGGGAACAATTAAAAATAGCGAAAGCAGTGCGTAGGGAAATCCAAGTCGTTTTGCAATTTGCAGGGTTGCATCCGAGCGGTAATAGGTTTTTGATTCCGTAATCAAAACGATGCTATTGGGCTGGTTGCCATGCAGCAAACATTCACCTTGTTCAGATTGTCTTTCAATTAATTCCAACTTATTCTTTTTGTCTTTGTTAGCAATCCAATCGGTTGCTTTGCGGCAAAAACCGCAGTTCCCGTCAAACACAACTTTGTCTTGGAGTTGATTCACTTCCAGTCCATCCGACGCCAAACTCCCTTTGGTCAGACCCAGTATTTTTACCAGTTATTGGCAAAACTGGTTGACAAACGCCTCTCTCGAGGACTTATAGAATATGAAATATAGCAACAGCAAATCCGTTAAAAGTGCGGCATTACCGATAAGACGAACCTGCCAAAATCCCGGAACTTATGGAGTGGTTTGGGTCGGTCATGGACTTCTTCTTGCATTTGGACGACCACGTGCAAAGTCTGATAACTCAGTTTGGCCCCTGGACCTACGCCATCCTGTTTTTGATTATTTTTGCGGAAACGGGGCTTGTCATTTGCCCGTTTTTGCCCGGTGATTCGCTCCTATTTGCCATCGGGATTTTCAGTCATCCGGACCAAGGTGGTCTCAATTTTTGGCTGATCCTGTTTCTCTTGGCAAGCGCAGCGAATTTGGGTGATATCACCAACTATTCGATTGGAAAGTATTTGGGTCCGAAACTGTTTTCTAAGGAGAAATCTCGTTTTTTCAAAAAAGAAAACCTACAGAAAACGCACCAATTTTTTGAAAAGCACGGTTGGAAAGCAATCATTCTTGCTCGATTTGTTCCGATTGTACGGACCATGACGCCATTCGTAGCCGGAATGGGGACCATGTCGTTTCGAAAGTTTTTTGGAATCAGCGTCTTCGCGGCTTATCTATGGGTTGGGACTTGTGTAGGTTTAGGCCATTTATTTGGAGGAAACGAGGTCGTAAAGAAGAACTTCGGCATTGCAGCCGTAGCGATTGTGTTGGTGACCATTGTTCCGATTATCATTGAAATGGTCAAACATAAGCGAAAGAAACGCATTCAAGTAACCGACTGATATACTGCGAACCCATGCCAAAAGGCGAATATCTTCAGTACGGTGGTCAAGCGCTCATTGAGGGCGTGATGATGCGCTCACCCAATCATTGGGCAGCGGCTTGCCGCGCTCCAAGCGGACAAATCATTCTTCATGATGAGCCGCTTGAAAAAACGTGGATTGGAAGACAAAAGTGGTTAAAACTTCCTTTTTTGCGTGGAACCTTAGCCATTTTAGATGGACTAGCACTTGGGACCCGTGCCTTAAAATTTGCAAGCCAAGTGCAATTGGAACCGGAGTTTACTGAGAAAAAGAACTCGCACTTTGTAACACCTGAAGGTTCGGAAGTTGTCAAACACCAAATTCAAAAAAGCAAGGGCTCACTCGGTTTGAGTATTGCAGTAACAATGATGTTTGGATTAATTTTTGGATTGATGCTTTTTAGTGCAACTCCAAATTATTTAGCAGAACTTTGTCGTCGGTTTGGAATAACAGACCCTACGATGTTGAACTTAACATCGGAAATTATCAAAATTATTTTCTTTTTGGGATACATCGCATTGATTGGACAGATGAAGGAAATCCGTGAAGTGTTTAAATATCACGGTGCAGAACATAAAGCAATCAACGTATTGGAAGCAGAACAAGATTTGAATCAAATAAATGCGCTTGCGCAAACACGACTGCACCCGAGATGCGGAACCAGTTTTGCAATCA
>CAZJKW010000093.1:0-8654 GCA_964546835.1 uncultured Fimbriimonadales bacterium | reverse complement strand
CGCTAACTTTGTAAACGGCACGGATACTGCGTTTGATTTGGCAATTGATTCAACCGGTGCTGCCGTATTCGCCGGACGGTCGGCTGATAATGCTTCTGTTCAATCAGCTGTCGCTGTAAAAGTGAGTGCTGCTGGAGCCATCGTTTGGCAAAGCCGATTCAACCCGAATAATACGTTCACGGCTGAATCAACGAACATTGCCGTTGACTGGGCTAACAACGTTTATATGGCAGGTGGTGCTCCTCCGGTTGGCGGAACAGCTACTACCTCCTGGTTCAGCTTCGTTCGAAAGTTGAACGGCGTCAATGGTGCTCAGATTTGGCGATCTGCCGATTTTGATGGTAACGGCGTTGCCGGAACCGCCGGCACATTTGACTCAACACGAGGATTGTACGTTGAGAACGGAAGCCAAGTCATTTGTGCTCATCAGTGGATTGGAACAGCATTTGGTGCGAGCGGACTCGCAAACATCAATACAACGGTTCAGTCCTACAACTCGGGCACCGGTGCTCTTGTTTACTCACAGCTCATTGACAGCGCGGTAGACACTTCGTATGACGATATGTCAGGCGTAGGCAACTACACTGTTCTCGGATCAACCGTCGCAAACGGATTCCATGTTGTTGAGTTCACCAATGGCATCAGCCAAGACCTTGACGGAATGGTTGCAAAAGTCAGCCCGACTTTAGCTACCTATCTTTACTTGTCAGGCACTCCGTTTGTTGGCCCTGGCCAAGCAATTGGCGGCTTGCAAGCTAACGTCCATGCATCTGACAACAACTATTACAATTTGCAAGTCAATCCTGCTTCAGAAGATACAGGCGACCCCATCCAATTGTCATGGGAAACCACATCACCGGTTGCAAACCCAACGATTATTAATATGATTGTTGAAGCAAACCCTGAAATTGATGGTTGTGCCGTCAACTTCTATCTTTTCAACTGGGGTTCGGGCCTGTTTGAGAAAGTGACATCAGGAGTCATTCCTCAACAAGTTGATACCCAAGTCACATGGTCGCCAGGCGGATCGCTTTCGAGATTCGTACGAAATGGCGATCGCAGAGTTCGTGCCCAGTTTGGAATCGAACCGGTTGCGGCTGAAGTTGACGTACCGTACAAGACGGACATTGACCAGGCAGTGGTCCAAATCCGACCGTAATTACACAAAGTAGTTACAATAAAAGTCTCCTTTGAGTTTTTCAAGGGAGACTTTTTCTTGGCATAGAACTTTACAATCCGACCGAATTGAGCATTACGTTACGGTCTACCGATTTTCCTGTCCACCAATCCAATGTCATAGCAATTTTTTCCACGAGCAATTCCCGCCCGTCGATTGCTTTTAGTCCTCGAGACCTGGCAGAGCGCAATAACTCGGTTGGAACTCTCCGATAAACAAAATCCACTACAACGGTATCACGCATCACGGATTGAAATTTAACCGGAGGAATTTCTCCAGTTTTCATTCCAAGTCGCGTTGCGTTCACAATCAACTTACAACCACTTGGATTTGCTTCCGGTATCAACTCTAATTCCCCATCTCGTTTCAATAAGCTTGCAAGCAGTCTTGATTTCATTGCGTTACGATTCCAAACCTTTACACGCCACCCATTTGCCAAAAGTCCGATTGCCGCCGTTCTTGCTGCGGGTCCGGCACCCAAAAGAAGTGCTGCTGTCGGTTCAATATCGCTGATAATCTTTCGAAACGATGGCACTTCTGAATTTGTTCCAAAAATGCCTCCTTTGAACTCGAGAGCATTTGCCACTCCCATACTAAATCGAACCTCAAAAAACCTTTCGGCCATCCTTGCTGCCGCTGCTTTATGTGGCATCGAAATGTGTGCGCCATGGAATCCAATTTCCTTCAAATGTAAAACACACTTTTCAAATTCCACTTCATTAACACCAATGGAATGATAATCGTGCTGAACATCGATACTTGACATTCCGGCCTTGACTAATGTTGGATAAATTGAATCGGATACTGGATCAGCAAGTAACGCCAGACGCATCCCAACATTTGAATTACTTTCAAGCAAATGCCAGTTCGTCATTTATGATTTATTCCTAACATTAATAATGTCGCCATCCTTCCAATTTCATTTTGTTTTGGTCATAACATGCTTTGACTGATCCGAGTATTTCAAAGTCCGCATAATGAGTTACTTCTGCTCGAATAAATCCTTTTGCAATGTCCGTATGAATCGTGCTTGCAGCTTTCAATGCGGTACTTCCAATTTTGAGAGGCCACGCCTTTGTTTCTTTTTCTCCGGCGGTAAAGAATGTGATTAAGCCAAGTGCTTCGTAAACAGCAGAAATCAATGCGGCACTGCCAGGATTTTCAATTCCCATTTCCCTAAGAAACATCTCCCTGTCTTCCGAATTCATTTTTGCAATTTCACTCTCAAGTGATGCACACACAGAAAATGTCTTAATTCCTTTTTCGGCAAACTGTTTTTGGATGTGTTGGTTTCCGATTTCTTCTTCGGAAACATTCAAGGCTACCACCATCGGTTTAGAACTTAGCATCTGAAAATTCCTTAGAATTTCGGATTCGTCTTCTGATAACTCAACTTTTCTGAGAGGCACTCCAGCTCCGAGTAGCGGCTCAATTTTTTGAAACAATCCCAATTCTAAATATTCGTCTGAGCCCGACTTCTTTGCCTCTGTAGATTTTTGAAGCCTTTCGATTCGATTTTCGACAACTTGCAAATCTGATAGGATTAATTCGGTTTCCACCGCATCATGGTCTCGAAGCGGGTTGACCTCAGCATGAAAAGGTACAGACTTCGACTCAAATGCTCTTGCAACGTGAACCAAAACATCAAGTTTTTTTGCAGCAGCAGCAAAATCCGATGCTCTGGTCTGTCCGGAATCAGGCATTCGAGCGGCGTTATCAACAATCTCTACGGTCGCGGGTGTCCTCTTTTTCGGTTGGATTACCTCGCAGATTTTTTCAAAACGTGGGTCAGGTACGGGAACTGACGCAATGTCTCCACTGCGCCCAGCTACTGACACTGCTTCAAACAAAGAAGTCTTGCCCGAGAATGAATAACCGATAAAGCCCGCCTTCAACTGGTCACTCCCGATTGGTCCACTTTGATGTTCATTTCCGGTGACTTTGCGTAATAGGGATAGATGAAGAAAACGAAGATAAGCGCAAAGCAGATTATTGCAAGCAGCCAGAGTCCCCAAGGAAAGGCCTTGGGTCTCCGTTTAGGGGGATTCATTGAGTCTGATTATACGCCTGTTCGGCTATAATTTAAGTTCAGATGACCCAAAGGTTGCCCGAGTGGCTCACAATTCGACTGCCCCGCCCAGACACGATTAGAGAGGTGGAGCAGATGATGCGCAAGAAGAAACTTCACACCGTTTGTGAAAGCGCAAGATGTCCGAACCTCCCTGAATGCTGGTCAAAGAAAACTGCGACTTTTATGATTTTAGGAGACACTTGCACACGGGCTTGTGGGTTTTGTGCCATCAAAGTCGGGAAGCCATTAGAACTGGACTCGGAAGAGCCCGAATCTGTGGCTGAGGTTGCGTCTGACTTAGGTCTTAAGCATGTGGTCGTCACCAGCGTTGCACGGGATGATTTGGCTGATGAAGGTGCAACGCAGTTTGCGGATACGATTCGGTCCATTCACAAGAAGTCGCCAAACACGATTGTAGAAGTACTAACTCCGGACTTCAAAGGCAAAAGATGGTGCATCAAGATTGTCACCGACTCTCAGCCAGAAATTTACAACCACAATATCGAAACCGTTAGAAGGTTGCACACGATTGTTAGGCCTCAAGCGAAATATGATCGAACTTTAAACGTCCTAAAAACTGTGAAAGAGTTAGATTCAAGGATCTATACAAAGTCCGGCTTGATGTTAGGGTTGGGCGAAACAAAGGATGAAGTTGTAGAAACATTGAATGACTTAAGGCAAATTGGAGTTGATGCAGTTACCATCGGTCAATACTTACGGCCGACCATGCGACACTTGCCTGTAACGGAATTTATTCATCCTGATGAATTTAAAGAATATGAATCAATTGGAGAAGAAATGGGATTTGCTTTTGTTGCAAGCGGGCCGTTTATCAGAAGCTCATATAATGCGATCGAATTCAGCAAAAAAGTAATGTCTGAACGCCTTGCATTGATGGAGGCATAAGTCCTGGAAAAAGGACGATGGACACATAGATTCTTTATTTCAATTGCTCCAATTTGCCTTGGGACATGGGGGTTTTCTTACGTTTCGAGATATTTAGGTGAATTGCAGAAACCGCTTGAGAACATTACATTACGATATAAGGCCGAAGATGGATTAGTAACAGTTAGGGCAAGTGAAGTTCAAATTCTTGGCACAGACGGCTCCTTGTCAGCAAAAGACATCCGATTGGAAACTGAGAACGGAGAGATTATTGCAACCGCAAAAAGTGCCGAATTGAGAGCACCGGTTCCCTGGGGGAACCTTGTACGCTGGGACACTACTTTGATTGGCTTGGATGCCAAAATTACGCGCTCAAGGGATGGAGAATGGTCTTTCAAGAAACTGCTTCCAAAACCGCGAGAGCAAGAAACTGAATCGCGCTTAGTGGTTCGAGTAAGAGACGGGCTTATAAAGGCGACCGACTATCAATCACAATTAACTGAACCGATTCTCCTTCAGATTAACAATTTTAGTTTGAATAGCGCAAACGGCAACGTTTCATCAAAAATGGATGCAGCCATTAAAGGCATCGGTGCATTTTCTGCAACAGCTTTTCTCGAAAAAAACAAGTTAGAACATTTGAAGTTGATTGCAGAAAGACTTGATGTCGGCAAACTCCGAAAAATAGCAGGAAACCTAGTCGAAACACGAAATTTGGAGTATGTCAAATCTTGGAACGTTGACTCTGGGCTTTTTTCCGGAAGAATTCTTTATTCGCCTTTAAGCCATCAGCAACTGTTCGGTCAAGGAAAAATTCAACTTACCAAACTAAGTTATCAGAATTACGATTTGGATTTTGTAACTTTTGATGGCGATTTTGAGAATAACGCACTGAACGGGATTTTTGAATTTCGCGGCAATGGATTTGATGCTAATGCAAGCGGAGTTGTTGGAATCAATTCCAATACTCCATCAAGACTAAAGGGAGAACTTAGGTTTTCAAATATCGGTCCATTGCTTTCAATGCTCAAAGTGAAGAATCCCACAGCGGATTTTGCTGCACGCAGGGGATTGATTCGGGCCGAACTACAGTTTGATGAAAAGCTTCAAATGCTTGGTGATGTTGAGTCGAACGAAGTCGTAGCAAATGGATATTCACTTAGAGATTCTTCTGCAAAGTTCATTTTTTCGAATAGTCAGCTATCAATACGAAACATCCGGTCAACATTTTCCGGTTCAAGTGTTAGCGGGAACCTAAGTATTGACTTAGGCAATTCTCAAGCCGTTCGTGGATTTGTGACAGCAGACAACATTTCACTCAGTCAGTTTCCACAAGTCCCCAAAAAATATGTGTTGGGAGGCAATCTTGAGATTTCCACAACCATTAGTGGAACACTTCAAGTTCCCGTTCTGGATTGGGATTTATCTGGTACATCACAGTTATTGTTAGTGACCGAAGAAGAAACTGTGGTCGAACCGGTTGAAGTTAGTGCAAGAGGTGTGTTCGACGGTGGCATCGTTACCATCAATGCGATTGACCTCTCTGGTGCAAGCGGTAACGCAAGAGGCATTGGAGAAATTAATCTTAATTCAAACAGTATTGATATGAGTGTCGTTGCAAATAGTGTGAATCTGCATTCGCTTCCAGAATCTCCTGCAAAAGGAACCGGTTATGCAGATTTAAAAGTTTCGGGAAACCTTTCGGATCCCAAAATAGAGGGGAATTTTGAATTATATGGAACCGAATTTCAAGAATTCATGCTTCCGTTTGCGTCGGGATTTGCAAGTTATCAAAAAGACCGTCTCACAATTGCTGAGTTATCCGCAAGAAGCGGAGTGACTCTCGCTAAAGGGAATTTAAGCATCGGTCTCGCCGGTGATAGATCAATTTCCGGATATGGAAACATTGTTGACTTAGGGCTGGGCGAATTTACGGATTCAAAATTGTCGGGTCTTGCAGTGGGTACTTGGAGCCTGTCCGGAACCGTTAGCAATCCTGTAGCAACGGCAGAAATCAGTAGTTCAAAACTGACCTTTGACAAAATTCAGTCGAATGACGTAAGTGTGAAATTGGTTGCAACTCCGGATCAGATTAAGATTGAAGATTTTACGGCCTATTTCGATAAAGGCAAAGTGATTGCCAAGGGGATTTTTCCAATAAAGGGCAATGGTGAGATTACTTTTAAAGGTGAAGATCTACCCGCAGGTCTGCTTAATTCTTATGACAATAATTTCGGGAAGTACGAAGGGGTTGCCAGCTTCTCCGGATATGCAACCTTTAACGACGCACAAATTACCAAAGGGGCATTGGATTTTGGATTTTCGGACTTTGTCGTCAATGACTTATGGATTGGTCCCGGAACAATTAAGGCCAATGTTGCAGGAAACATTGTAGAATTCTTTGGATTCACAAGCAACATTGACAGAAATCTACTTATAGAAAATGGCGAGTTTAATCTTGATACGAACACGCTATCGGCCAAAGTTTCTGCAACAAAGGCAGACATCGGAAGCATTCTTTCCTTTGTTGAACCTAATCTTGATGGAATTACTGCGATACAAAGAAGCCAACTATTGAACATTAGTGGCGAGTTGAATGCTTCTGTTCTGGTTTCCGGCACTTTGGAAAAACCAACATTTGATATTGTGGCAAATACCGAAAGTCTGGCATTTGAAAACATACCCCTTGGTCAGTTAAAGACTAAAATTGTTAATACCGGCAGTCATAACACAATAACGCAATTTGATTGGTCTGGCGGTCCAGCAAATCTTAGACTTAACCCATCTTCCAATAATTACTTGGATTTTGGAGGCAATCTAAATTTAGACGGAGAAATCACCAACATTAAGCTGGACTCTTTAGCTCGTTTTGTTCCGGAATTAGAAGGAATTGCGGGTAATTTTGATATTTATTTTACCGCTTCTGGAGCGTCGGATTCGCCGGCAGTAATCAGTTCACTTAATGGCGAGAACATCGGAAGCAAATCATTTTCAATTAATAGCGTTAACTTTGAAAAAATCAAGGTTTCGGATGGATTTATCTCAACAAATACTTCAGTAGATGAAAACACCCGGGCACAGTTGCTTTACAAAGGTTTCAGTTTGGAAGTTAGCAGTCTCAAAATTCCTTTTAACTTTAAGACCGGTTTTGATATGGAGCAGCCAATTACGGCTAAATTGGAGGTGCCGAGTCGAGACATAAACTCCCTAAGCGAATTGTTTGGTGGTTTGGATACAAACGTTTCTAAGGGAAAACTGAATGCCTCAATATTAGAAGTTAATGGTAACTTGGCAAATCCACTTTTCTCGGGAAGTATGTCTGCAGACATAGAAAAACTGAAGTTTACTGATTTTGATTCCGTGTTTAGCTTTGAAAATGCATCAATAAATTTGAAATCAGATGGAGTACTGACCTTTGTTGCAAAAGGTAACAGTGAGTCCGGCGGAACCTTCGACCTACTGGGCGACATCGATTTGCAATCGGGAACTTTCCTTGATTCAAGCCACATTAGCACTCAAAGCCTTTCCCTAAAAAATGTTTTTGTAAAGGGTGTGGAAGCAAGTGGGAAAGTTACCGTTGAGAATTTGGTAATTGCAGGGCCAATCGAATCACCTGTTATTGGTGGCAAAAAAAGCAGAGTTGCAATTGCAGATGGCCGGTTAATTCTGGATGGTGAATTGCCATTAAGCAGTGACAGCGATAAAACCTTCTTCAATCCAGTTTTTGATATTCAACAGATTGAAATCCTGAAGTCGATGGTCAAAAGCGGGTCACTCAATGCAAACGTTATCGGCAATGGATCTGTTAAAGGAACTTTTGATCAACCTGATGCACAGCTTGACTTTACGCTCTTGAATGGCGAAGTAAATTTGCCAACATCAAGAATTCGACTTGCTCCAAATGGCAAAGCAATTTTTAGTTTTTCAAAAACTTGGGATGGTGTTACGGTTGCAACTCTTGATGTTGACTTAGAAGGAAACACACAAGCGAATGCTTTTGATGGATTTACGATTCAAAGGTATAGAATCAATCTAAAAATCAGCGGCGATGCGCTAAGTGAAGAAGGGCTTAAAATTGACGCGGAATCGGATCCTCCAGGGCTCAAAAAAGAGGAAATCCTTGCATTAATTGGACAGTTGAGAGTGCTTGAGTCAATTGCCGGAATCAGCGGTTCTAATCAGGGAGGACGAATTGAAGATGTGTTGTCCCTTGCGATTCCAACGATCTTTGCACCAATCACACGAGGATTGGAAACCGGGCTGGGACTAGACTACGTATTGATAGATTTCAATCGAGGCGGATTTACATCGTTTACTATCGGCAAATCGCTGGGCTTAGGATTCACGGTGGAGTATCGCGGACCGATTGGAGGAGCAGAACCTGGATTCGAAAGCCTTGAACAACTAGTACTCACTTATCGTCCGCAACTCAAGCAGAAATTCTTGCGCCAGTTGAGCTTTTCTGCGATTCTTGAGCGACCGGGACTATTGCGCTTTAGTTTCGGCTACTCAGGAAGATTT
>CAZJKW010000092.1:0-8765 GCA_964546835.1 uncultured Fimbriimonadales bacterium | reverse complement strand
TCGAAACTTTCGGCAAAGACCCTTTTCAAGTACACAAAACCAGACCCCAAAGCGCCTGATACTACGGTAGTCCTCACGACCGAAACTTGGGAAATGATCGAAGGGATTACGAATAGAGTCGAGATCAACAAGAAGGGCGAAGCAAGGGCAATCCAGATAACTCCCATCAAGGACAAAGGCGCGGATTCGAGTCCATTTGGCCTTGCCATGCCAAAATTTAACCAAAGTTCGCCAGTATATTTACTGGAAATTGCAAATCCGCCAATTTTCTTGTCACAATTTGCTGTATAGTGAATCACGTCAAAGCAGGTTTCTGCTGAGACTCAGGTTTTTGACCTGGCTATTGTTTGTAAGAGGAGAAAAAAATGAAGAGACACCTTGGAAGACTGGTTGCTGCCAGCGTACTTGCTTCTCTCGGAGCCGCAGCGTCCGCCGTTTCATTTTCAAATATCGTTGTGTCCGGTCCAATGGGATTAGGAGCATCTTTTGTCACAACCCCACTTGATATCGACTTCACCCTTCCCAACGCAATTGTTGGCGACCCGGTTGACCCTGTACGTCAAGGTGTCCTTAACATCACGTTTGAAGTCAGCAACAATGTAGGCATTGACCAAGACACGCTTTTCATTCTTGGCGCTCTTGCCGGAAGCGGTCGCATTTTCTACAACGAAGTTATTGAAGACCTCGTCATCCCCGGTCAAGTTCTGGCATCGGCTAGCGGATGGATTCCAAGCATGCAACAAGGTTTGCCGTTCATCGAAACTTTGAACTTTTCTCGACCGAGTACCAATTTCAAGGTCAAGAAATCATTCCTTTTGGTTGCACCTGACACAGTAGTTCCTCCAACAGCAGCACCTGTGTTTGACCTCGCTGCAATCACTTTGATTGAACAAAGACTTCGTCTCGTACCGGAACCCGCAACCATGACCGCTCTTGGTCTTGGAGTTGCCGCTCTCCTCCGCCGACGAGCCAAGAAATCCTAACCCCCGATTCCAAGTTCGGGTCTCTTCGGGACGCAACAAGCGATGCTTGTTGCGTCCTTTGTTTTTGAATGAAAACCTTACTGTTAATCGTTGGAGACTTGAACGGGCCCCCGGAGTTTTCCGAGTTTGATTTTTGTCGGTCTGTGATGCGAAATTTTCGGACTTCGTATAATTGTCGAATTCTTGTAAGACCCCGAGAAAGTGATGCGGTAAAAGCCATTTTGGATTCCGACGCTCTGATTCTTTTTGCACACGGCAGTGCAGGCAGCGTTAATCTTAATCCGATTGACCGATTGACCAAAGAGGACTTAGTGGCAAAGTTGTATGGCAAGCAGTTTGATTTTGTTTGGGTCGCTGCATGCCACACGCTGAAAGACACCGATTGGACTTTTATGTGGTTGAACCACACCGAGCGACTGATTGGCTTCAGAACAATTACCTTTGGCAAAGGGGCAAGTGATCCTTTTCTAATGTTGCCTGATGGCACTTCGACGGCAATTTTGAGTCCGGGATTTCGAGATTGGTACCCTCACCCCAGACACATTTGGCCCGAAAAGTTTCCGAACAACAGGTGGCGATTCATGAACTTATGGAAATGGCCGGTCTTTATAGCAACGCTTGGATGTGCAATTCTGGCCTATTGGCTGTTAAGATAAGGAAACCATCTTTGTGATTTCAAAGTCATCAATTCACTGTCTGGGGAGAAAAAAATGAATCGAGGACTGCTGGTTGGAGCAATATTTTTGTCATCTTTTGCTATCGCGCAAGATGACCCTTTAACTAAGGAAGCGTATTTGGTTCCTCCCAAAGAGATTCAAGACTTAGTACTCGCGCCACGTTGGCAAAATGGGTCATTAAGTAATTCAAACAGCGATTTAACAAAATACATCCTCACGCAATCGGGGGGAATGCCGCCCCTTTCCGCATTAGGCAAACCGTATTACAATTTAGCAGGATTGCAGATTGACCCGGTTGCATTTCGTGCCCGATCACTTACAATTGGTGGTTCTAAATACTTGAAAATTTTCGATTTAATAAATCGAAAATCATCTGATTTTCAGGTTCCTTCAAATGTAAATTTTAGCAACGCGAGATGGTCTCCAAACGGACAGCTAATAGCATTTATGGCAAATTTTGAGGATGGAACTCGGATTTGCGTTGCGGATGTTTCGAATGGAAAATCAAGAGTGGTCTCAAAAAGGAATCTTCTTGCAACGGCTGTCACTTCTTTTGAGTGGACGCCGGATAGTGAAAACATTGTTTGAGTTATGACTCCCGAACCGTTTGTGTCTGCACCGCCTTCTCCTCCCTATGCGACAGAACCCGAGGTGAGGACTTCATTTGGTGTCAGAAGGCCCATGCGAACGATGCAAGGTCAATTGCAAAACACATATGACATGGCGCTATTGGAATATTTTCTAACCGGACAATTAGTTTATTTATCCGTTAAAGATGGCAAAGCAAAATCCATTGGTAAACCACAAATGATTAGAAATTTCGACATGGCACCGGACGGACAATATTTTCGAGTCACCAAAATTAACAAACCATTCAGTTATCTCATGGCTTGGCAATCATTTGGTACCGTTGAAGAACTTTGGGATTCAAATGGCAAAACAATTACAGAACTGCGAAAAACGCAAATCCAAAGTGCCGATTCATCATCACCACCCGCAACTCCAACCAATACAGACGAAAAAAGAAGTTTGACTTGGAGACCGGACGGAATCGGAATGAGTTTTATGCAATTGGAACCGGCACCAAAAAGAGCTGAAGGTGAACCGGCACCGCAAAATCCACCAAAAAGAAAAGACCGTGTAATGCAATGGCTTCCTCCTTATGGCAAAGATGATGTTAAAGTCATTTATGAATCTGAAACACGAATTGATGGCGTGCAATATTCGGCAGATTGTCAAACCTTGTTTGTTAGCGACACAGATCAAGGAAACGGCAGGCTAAGAGCCGTCTTTTTGACTGAACCATCAAAGTCTTACACGGTTTATACGCGAAAACCGGATGACTTTTATGGAGATCCGGGAGTACTGGTTCAAGCACGTTCTTCGAAAGGGCTAAATTGTGTTCGAGTTTCAAGTGACGAAATGTTTGTCTATTTGTCAGGAACTCAATATTATCGAAATCCAATGGACGAAGCACCGCGACCCTTTGTTGACAGAGTCAATATCAAAACCGGTAACAAAACTCGGCTTTGGCAAAGCGAGTCCTTCATGTTCGAAACCGTTTCAATTTGGCTTGACAATGATTTCAACCAAGTTATCATGAACCGCCAGTCTCGCTCCGTAATTGGAGATTCGTGGCTGGTCAACGTCAAAACCGGAGATAAAAAGAACTTAACGAACAACAAAGATTACTCACCAGAAATCACTTCTTTACGACGTGAAAGATTTCAAGTAACTCGCGTTGATGGCTTTAAGTTTTGGGTTGAAGTTACGTTGCCTGTCGGATTCAAAGATGGTGACAAACCACCGGCATTTTTCTGGTTTTACCCAAGCGAATTTACGACGCAAAAACAGTACGATGATGGAAACCGAACTTATAACAGAAATCAATTTCCAAATGTAAACACGCAAAGCAAAGAGTTTTTCTGCAAACTCGGTTATGCGTTCGTCGAACCGGACTGTCCGATTGTTGGTCCAACCGGACGAATCAACGACAATTACGTCCCTGACCTTCGAAACAACTTGAGTGCAACCATTGACGAACTGGACAAACGCGGATTTGTAGATCGTTCCCGATTGGCGATTGGTGGACACTCTTACGGCGCGTTCAGCACGGTCAACGCAATGGTACACACGCCCTTTTTCAAAGCCGGAATTGCCGGCAGTGGCGCTTACAATCGAACATTAACTCCCAACGGATTTCAAGCGGAATCCCGGCTCATTTGGGAAGCAAGAGAAACGTACCTTGAAATGTCTCCTCTGTTACACATTGAAAATCTCAATGGTGCAATTTTGTTAACTCACGGACAAGATGACCAAAATCCTGGAACGTTTCCCATTAATTCTGAACGCTTGTTTTCAGCGTTACAAGCCAACGGAAAAACCGTTGCATTCTATATGTATCCTTACGAAGATCACGGACAATCTGCAAAAGAAACGGTATTGGATATGTGGTCGAGATGGGTTGCTTGGCTCGAAAAGTACGTGAAGAACCCTAAACCGATGGAGCCTGCGCGTCAAGAATCACCGAGGCAACCACCTCCGTCGAATACATCGCCTCTTCTCCAGACATCAAATCTTTAATTTTCACTTGATTGGACAAGATTTCCTCATCCCCAATGATGAGGGCAAATCTTGCGCCGCAGGAATCGGCTTGTCTAAATTGACTTTTTGCGGATTTGAAGTTATTGTCCAGCAAGACGTTTAACTTTGAATCCCTTAATTGCGAGACAATTTCCAAAAACTTTGATTTGTTTTCTGAAAGACAAATTGCAAAGCAGAGATTTTTGTTTTCAATTTTTGGTAAACGATTGATTGCTTCAAGAGCCATATGAGCGCGCTCCATTCCCATGGCTACACCAACCGCAGCCGTTTCGGGTCCTCCACACTCTTTGACCAAACCGTCGTATCGCCCGCCGCCACATAAAGCACTTTGGGAGCCAATCTGGTCCGAATGTACTTCGAATACAGTTTTTGTGTAGTAATCCAATCCTCGGACTAATCGTGGGTCCAATTCAAACCGGATTTTCATGAGATTCAAAAGTTCTTGTAATCGTTCTTGATGAATTCTCGTTTCGTCTTCCCAAAAATCAGGCAACAGCGGCGCATCCATTAATGCAGTTCGCAATTTTTCATCTTTTGAATCCAATAATCTCAATGGATTCCGTTCACACTTCGCCTTAAATTCCTCCCCCAAGTCAACCAATAGGGGTCTTGCAAATTCCAATAATGCATTACGGTAATCAGAGCGACACTTCTCCATTCCAAGCGAATTGAGTTTAATGGAGATTCCCGCAAGACCGATGGACTCATACCAGCGACGGGTCAGGTCAATCACTTCAAAATCCGCTTCGGGGCTTGGACTACCCAAAAGTTCCACGCCAACTTGATGCGATTCCCTCAACCGTCCTTTTTGGGGCCTTTCATACCGAAAAACCGGAGTAATGTAATACAGGCGACAAATTTGACCTGAGGCACCCAAATTGTTTTCCAAATAAGCACGCACTGCCCCGGCTGTCCCTTCCGGTTTGAGCGTGATACTTCGTCCGCCTCGATCCAGAAAAGTATAAGTTTCTTTCGAAACCACGTCCGTACCTTCGCCAAGCCCACGAACAAATAGCTCCGTGTCTTCAAATGTCGGTGTTCGAACCTCTTGATAACCAAAAAGCCCGCAAACTTCACGAAACTGACTTTCCAGCCAGACCCAAATCTCCGATTTGCCAGGAAGCAGGTCTTCGGTTCCGCGCGGCGCTTGATACTTCACGCGGGTTATTGTGGCAGTAACTTCGGCTTCCTGCCAAAATGAGCCAATGCCAACCTGGGCTGTTGTCAATCAAAAAGGGGGAGTCGGAAAAACTACGACTGCCGTTAATTTCGCCGCAGGACTTGCAATGCGTGGAAAGTCAGTGCTTTTGATTGACGCTGACCCTCAAGGCAATGCAACAACCGGAGTCGGCGTCGAAAAACGTGAATTGAAATCAACACTCTATGACGTGCTTGCAGAATGCGAACCCATCAAAGACACCATTGTCGAAACCTCTGTGGAAGGATTGAAATTAGTTCCATCAACTTTGGACCTCGCCGGCGCCGAGCCCGCGTTACTTGGAACCGTAGGAAGAGAAACCGTGCTGAGAGAAGCACTCCAATCACTTGATGATTCTTTCGATTGGATTGTGATTGATGCTCCGCCTTCGCTCGGTATTCTTACAATAAATGCACTCTCTGCTTCAGATGGCGCAATCATTCCAATGCAATGCGAATTTTATGCTCTAGAAGGCCTAAGCCAACTGATTTCAACGTTTGAACTTATTAAGAAACGGATTCATCCAAATCTAAAAATTGAAAAAGTACTTTTAACCATGTTTGATAAAAGGAATCGCTTGAGCCAACAGGTTGAAGACGAAGTCCGTGGTTATTTTGGCGAAACCGTTTCAAAGACGACCGTCCCAAGAAACGTGAGATTAAGTGAAGCACCCGGCTTTGGAGAACCCGCTGTAAAACGATATCCAACTAGCGCTGGTGCAGAAAGTTATATGGCTTTTGTGGACGAGGTGATTTCAAATGCGTAACGCTTTAGGAAAAGGTTTGATGCAACTGCTTGGAGACTCGGGAGACCCGGGCATTAAAGAAATAAGAATTGATCAAATCTCTCCAAACCCGAGACAGCCAAGAAAACATTTCGATGAAACCGCAATTCAAGAACTTGCGGAATCAATTTCCGAAATCGGAGTGCTACAACCCCTTGTGGTTCGACAGATTGAAAAAGAAAAGTTCGAACTCATTGCGGGTGAGCGCAGATTACGGGCAGCACAAGTTGCAGGACTGCAAATGATTCCTGTCATCATCAAATCAGCCGATGAGCTTCAATCCCTTGAACTTGCAATTGTAGAAAATGTCCAGCGAGAAGACATTTCCGCCCTTGAATCTGCGGAAGCGTACTCCATCCTCGTCAACGAGTTTGGACAAACTCAAGAAGAAATCGCCAAACGCGTTGGAAAGTCTCGCTCTGCAATCGCCAATTTGTTAAGATTGCTTAAATTGCCTCAAGAAATCCGAGACTCACTTCGAAGTGGCAAAATCAGCGAAGGTCACGCACGTGCATTGCTTCAATTTGATACCGAAACAGAAATGAAATTGGCGCATGCAAAAACTATTGAAAAGAACCTGTCCGTACGAGAAGTGGAGCGACTTGCAAAAGGAAACAGTAACGCAAAACAAAAGTCAAGTCAAAATCAAACTCATTTCGACTCACGACTCGAATCCGCAATGAGTCAGTTTTTTGGCTCGCCTACCAAAATTTTAAGGTCAACCAAAGGCGGCAAGATCGAAATTCAATTCTTCAATGAAGAGGACTTATCGAGAATTTTGAGCCAATGCAAAATAGAACTTTCATAACGCTGGATTCAGGCGTTATCATTCGTTCACTTTCAGAATCCGATTCCATTTCACACATAACTAAACTCCTCCATCGCTCTTACAAGCGATTATTGGATATGGGACTGAATTTTGTTGCAACTAATCAAACCGATGACGAAACAAGGGACAGATTGCAAACCGGCGAAAGTTACGTTGCCGAGCTTAATGGAGAAATTGTCGGAACCCTTTCTCTATATCACCCCGAGTCTAACGAGTGCGAATGGTACTCCAAAGCAAACGTCATGCACTTTGGTCAATTTGCTGTCGAACCAAAACTGCAAGGTACGGGAATCGGAAAAGCACTCATAACACTCGCCATAAAACGCGCAACAGAACTTGGCGCAACCGAACTTGCGCTTGACACTTCCGAAAAAGCTACGCACTTGATTGAAATGTATGAATCGATGGGTTTCAGATTGGTTGAAACTGTTCAATGGGACCGGGTTAATTACCGAAGCGTAATCCTCAGTAAGCCACTTAACAACTTTAACGACTAACACATATCTTCGTTTTTTGTTGACCAACAAAAAAGATAAACCCGATTCCAACTCAATCAGATTTGAAAATAATGAATTTGTTTTCTTTAAATATCAATGAAGGCAAAATCCAAAAGGGCGTAAGACAAATCTCATAAATCAGTTAGTTAAGAACCGTTACCGTTTTTACATCCGGCACTTCAGACCTGATACGTTCTTCAATTCCCTCTTTTAATGTTTGGTCCGACATCGGACAACCAACACATGCGCCATGAAATCGGACTTGGACCTCTCCGTCATCGGTTACCGAAACTAATTCAATTCGTCCACCATGCGATTTTGCAAAATTCTGAACGTCCTTAATTGCAATTCTCACCGAATCATAAAGTGTGCCGGATTCAACATCAATGGAATCCCTCTTAAATGGCAACCATTTCAAAAACGCCATAACTGATTATACGCCGATTCCAGCAATCGTGAGCAATTCCGGAGTTGAATAATCCCCAATTTTCTCAACTACCGCCTTTGCTAAGCTCACAGTAATCGAATCCGCGGGACAACGAACTTCAAAGAACTCGTCATCAATCGGCACCGCATATGCCAAAACTCCCATATCCTCCAAGGCAGAAATTGCCCAATCGGCTACGTTGTCGACGGAAGTTCTGACCAAACAAAACTCTTCTTGCGGATTTCTATCCATTAACAAGTTCGTATATTCAGCAATGACTTCACTATCAGCATTTTCACCTAATACGTTGCTAATCACAGACAAAGATTCCACACTTAACTTCTTTTCAACAACGTAAATTCCGATTTGCTCATCCTCATTTTCAATTTCACAATAAATTCCATTTTCTTTTAATAAATTCTCTGCAATTTCCGCTTGTTTCAAATCGGAAAACCAACCAACGGGAACCCAACTAATTTCCTCAACCGGAGTCATGGTCTTGTCCCGAAATCGATTGAGAACTTTTTGGTTTGCAAAAGGCCCCAAAATTGAACCGATAGTAAATGCGCTCTCAGAATTGAGCACATTTTCATCCACGGTTATTTCCAACATTTGAGATTCGGCATATCCAATCGCAAACAAACCTAAATCTAATAAAGCCGGAATTCCATGACTTCGAAGTTGTTGCTCAAACATTTGACCTTCAATTCTTGAACGGGCCCATCCGATAATCTCTCTTCGCACCATTAACCACCGATCTGGCTCA
>CAZJKW010000091.1:0-8780 GCA_964546835.1 uncultured Fimbriimonadales bacterium | reverse complement strand
GATTCCGATAATGTTTCCTGTCATGGTTGGTTGATGTCCTCCGTGTTTTTTTGTGTTATTGAAAATCTATTGAGCGGGTGCCGGATAAGGTTGGTTTTCATGTCCTTCTTCGTGATGGTGTTCGTCATGCGTCACAAGTGATATGTAAACACATGTCAACAATGTGAAAATCAATGCCTGAACCAAGCAAGTGAGCAACTTGATTGGTAGCAAAAATGCGCCGATGGGCACATAAATGCCTTCACCCAAATGATTCATTGCATCGACGGCAGCGTGACCACCGTTGATGTTTCCGAAAAGTCTCAAAGAAAGCGATACGTTTTTCATCACTTCCGAAATGATTTCTATGACAAAAATCATGAGTGAGATAACGATCATAGGCAATCCCAATTTGGGCCCGGCAAAATGGGCAAAGTGCCCAATAATTCCGTTTTGCCGAATTCCTTCGTATTGAACGTAGCCAACAGCAATCAAAGCCATTCCTAAGTTAAATCCTAAGTCTGCCGTTGGAGCAGTTGGAAAAAACAAAGAAATTAGGTTGCTTACAAAAATTACGCTCCATAACACGAACATCATGGGAACGTACTTCTTGCCTCTCTCTCCGATGATTCCGATGCACAAGTTTTGAATAAACAAATACAAATGTTCAAACCATCGAGCAGGTGCATTTGAAAAAACTCGGCGATTGAATCCTTTTTTCGCAAAGACCATCAGGCCAAACAAAACCAGAAGTGCAAGTCCAATGTAAAACACAAGACCAAAAAAACTCGGTCCGCTATGTCCACCTTCAGCACTAGCGATTGGAATGACGGCTTTTAAGAGTATTGACTCCATACACAATTCAACGGGCTTCAGCCTTCGGCCAAAGCCCATCCGACAAGGCAGAAGTATACCAGGAGCAGGCCAATTAAGAAGCAAGTCATCGCATCAGGACCCCATGAATTTGCCCAAAATCCTAACCCAATTAGTAACGGCAATTTAAGCAGAAACGCAATCACCGCTCCTACCGAAAAACCTTTCGGCATTTGCTCTTCCTTAATAGACTTTCCAAGCACAATCGTTGCCCATCGCATGGCATACAGATTGAGAAGCGTCCCAACCAGCCCTAAAGTAATACCAAAAAGCCCATCAAATCCTCGCAAGAGATAAGCAATCAATATGGCGGTCAGGCCAATCACGCAAAGAAAACGCCAATCCCGAAACCATCGAGTCATTTTTGCTGCTTGTTGATCATAAAAATGGCCATCGCGACGCCCAAAACGGATCCTGTTAAGACTCCAACCGGTACCCAAGCCGTGGAGTTAAGACTCTTATCCAGCAAATAGCCGATTCCCAGTCCTGCCATTGGTAACCCCAAAATCGTATAGGCCACCGATAGTCCGATGCCTAATCCTCTGGCCGCATCTCGATCAAGTTGCTCTTGCTTTTCCTTCTTTCTCTTTGCGCTTTGTAACTCCTCCCGCTTCTTGATTGCCTCTTGCTTAATGGCTTCAATTTCTTGATGGAGACCTGCATCAATCTCGTCGGGCAATCGTTCGACCTGGAGATCATCGGCAATTTTCTCCATTTTTGCCTTGCAATCCGAAGACTCAGAATCTTCGTATCCTAACTTCTCTAACAGGTCATCATTCGGAAACTCGGAGTTGGACATTACGCGTCTAGAGTTTACCGAGACAAAATAAGCCGTGCTGCTCTGTCATCTAATTTTCATTACCTCCCAAATGACCGCCGAAAAGTTGGTGGTCCCAAGTGGTGGTTCAACACTTGAAATTTCGGCTTTACTGTCCCCTTACAACCCGCCGTTTATAGACCCTAAATATGGATGGTCCTTTCCGTACCTTGTTGAAGGTGCGACTAATGGAAACAAGCGCTTCAAAGTCTATGCTCAAAGCCATACCCAGATTGAAACCTCAAAATTGGCAACCCGCATGCTTCTTAGAGTTTGGGACCAATGCCAATTTTGGAAAATAGACCATCCCCTAACTTACGACCGTCTGGTTCATGTCTACTTTTGCGAAGGAGGCAAACCGGGCGGCGAACAATTGTTTATTACAACTCCCGGCGGTCAGAAATTTAACGCAATTTACATCTTTGACATGAGATCATTTTTGAGTCCCCTTGAAAAAGCAAGAGAACTCGCCCACGAATATGGTCATGCTGTCTTGCCACCAATCAAGGGCTTCACTACTCCTGAAGAATGGGGCAATGGATACTTGGGAGAAAAACTGTTTCTTGATGCTCTAATACATAGTCCAGATTTTCAAAAAGAAGATGCAATGGATTGCGAAAAAGGACTGATTAAGTCTTGGATTACGCAAAACGCGCAACCCACAGTATACAAAATCTGGAGTTACGGACCCGATATTCAACAGTTAAGCAAAACCGGTAAAAAATCCTTGGACGAATACATTGGAGTCAACTTGTATTTCTACAAATCATTTCCGGCGGCATTTGCAAGAGGACTAAAACTGGCAGGAGGACAAACCGCAATAGACTCCCTTAACGGATTCATGCTGGCTTTAGAAGAAAAATCAGAATGGAAAGTCGAAATTCCAAAACCATTCCTCGAAAAACTTGTTTGGATTCCCTTTGGCAAACAATGGAACCTAAACGCGAAGGCAATAGCTTCAAAAAACGGTTGGTCTCAAATCAAACCCGTCCAATCAACATTAACAATAAAAAGAAACTAGGCCAATGATTTTGGAGTGAAACTGGTCCCGCATCCACAACCACGCTTCGCATTCGGATTATCAAATTGAAAACCACTTCCTATCATTTCGCCGGTGTAATCTAAAGTCGCACCCTGTAAGTAAAGAGCTGATTTTGAATCTACAACTACCTCAAGCCCATCAAATAATTGACTAACATCAAATTCAGTTCGGCGAGTGTCCAGTTTGACCACATATTCCAAACCTGAACACCCGCCACCCTTCACACCTAATCGGAGAAAGTGGTCTTCTTTATCTCCCTTTTTCTTCAGTTTCTTTACTTGCTCAATCGCTTTTTCAGAAACTGAAACCGGAAATAACTGATTTTCGACCTTTTCGTTATTCAATGCAATTAGTGCTTTGCCGGCGCAAGTTCTTCGCCGTAACTGATTCCGTTCTTGTCTTTGTAATCACGCAATGCAGCCTTGATGGCATCTTCTGCCAATACGGAACAGTGAATTTTGATTGGAGGCAATGCCAATTCTTCAACAATAGCCGTATTTTTTATCTCAAGTGCTTCATCAACCGTCTTTCCCTTTAACCATTCTGTTGCCAAAGAAGACGATGCAATTGCAGATCCGCAACCGAACGTTTTGAATTTCGCATCTTCAATCACTCCCGTCTCTGAGTTAACTTGAATTTGCAGTTTCATCACATCGCCGCATTCAGGTGCCCCGACAATTCCCGTCCCAACATTGGTCGCGTTTTTGTCAAGTGCACCCACATTGCGCGGGTTGTAATAGTGGTCAAGTACTTTTTCGCTATACGCCATTTCTTTCTCCTGTTTTCACTCTAGGGTTGCCATGCAAAAGTTTTCAGGTCTACACCTTCTTTTGCCAATTCCATCAAAGGACTCATTTCTCTCAAATGAGTCACGACTTCTACAACTCGGTTTATCGTGTAATCAATTTCTTCTTCCGTATTGAATCTTCCAATTCCAAATCGCAAAGATGAGTGCGCCAAATCGTCTCCAAGCCCAAGCGCCTTCAAAACGTGACTCGGTTCCAAAGTCGCGCTCGTACAAGCAGAACCGCTTGACAATGCAATCTCCTTTAACCCCATCAACAACGATTCGCCCTCAACCCAATTAAAAGATATATTCACGTTGCCCGGCAATCGTTTTTCCCAATCACCGTTTACATACGTCTCTTCCATGGCATTAACAATTCCATCTTTTAACCTATTTGCAAGTTTCTTGGCACGAATTGCTTCATCTGCCATTTCGTTCATACAAATTTCTGCCGCTTTGCCAAACCCAACAATTCCCGGTACGTTCAATGTGCCGCTACGCATTCCTCGCTCATGACCTCCACCATCGAGCATCGGCTGTAACAAAACTCGCGGATTTCTTCGACGAACATAAAGGGCTCCGATTCCTTTCGGCCCATACATCTTGTGCGCTGTAAAAGACATGATGTCAATGTTGTCTGCTTCCACATTAACAGGAATCTTCCCTACCGCTTGTGTAGCATCTGTATGGAACAAAACGCCCTTTTCTCGACATATTGCGCCAATGGCCTTGATGTCTTGAACTACACCCATTTCATTATTCGCATACATGATGCTAACTAAAACCGTTTTATCGGTAATTGCATTTTTCAAATCATCTAAATTAACAAATCCCTTGTCATCAATCGAAAGGTAAGTAACAACTTTTCCATCCCTTTCCAATGCTTTGCACGTATCCAAGATGGCGTTATGCTCGGAAGTCACAGTAATTAAGTGATTTCCTTTTTCTGCATACATGTTCATGGCGCCCTTCAACGCCAAGTTGTTACTTTCCGTCGCACCGCTAGTGAAAATAATCTCTTTGGAATTCGCTCCAACTAATTTCGCAATTTGATTTCGCGCATTTTCAACGGCCTCTTCCGCACCCCAGCCGTATTCATGATTTCGGCTCGCGGCATTACCGTAAATCTCAGTAAAGTACGGAAGCATCGCCTCAACTACACGTGGGTCAGTTTTGGTTGTTGCGTTATTGTCAAGATAGATGGGTAGTTTCACACTCATTGGTTTTCCTCCGGAATTCTGTCAATTCTGTCAATTTATAATTTCTCAATAGTTCCAAAACGTCTCGATTCACTTTCTGCATTGGCTCGCGAATCGTACAAGTCTCTTCATGATTGCAATCGGGTGTGCCTTCTTTCATACAGCCGCAAATCCCCTGCTCGCCTTCCACCGCAAAAATAACGTCCGATAGGCTCACGGACTCTGCAGGTTTCGCCAAACGATATCCCCCCGACGGACCCGACACTCCCACAATAATTTTTGCCTTGGCCAAAAGTTGAAGTACTTTCGCAAGCAGCTCTCCCGGAATATGATGCTTGTCCGCAATTTCCTTGGCACTAATCAACTCGTTCACATCCCGATCAACCAAATGACCAAGTGCCATCAACGCATAGTCCGTTCGCTTAGAAAACGTCAACATGATTTGACCTATTCCCGACATTTAGGGTCGGGAATCCTCTACTCCTCTAAACGTTCTTTGGCCGTCGGCAGTTTCAACTTGTGGCATCTTGAATCTCCTCATGCCATGCCATTTGAACGGCCTCTAATTTGCCTTCGTTGGATGACATAGGGTCATCGTCAAATTCTTCTAACTCCGTAATCCAACGATGCAGGTCCGTATGACGAATCGTAAAAACATCCGTAACCTCTGGAAACTTCTCAAAAAGTGCAATTGCAATACCTTCTGGGTCAGACCAACTTAGCTTCATTAGTGCGGTGTTGCCTTTCTCCATTCTTGGGTTTCTCCGCGAATTTCAACGACGACAGAACCCTCTCCGGTTACCTTCGCTTGGCACCCCAAACGAGACTTAGGAGTTAATCCTTCAGCCCGGTCAAGACGCTCTTCTTCATCCTCTTCCATTTCACTCAAGTATTGAGCACCTTCCAAAACCCAAACGTGACAGGTTGTACAAGCACAAACCCCGCCACAGTTGTGTTCCATCTCAATGTCATTGTCCAAGGCCAAATCCAATAGCGAGTCGCCCTTGCGACCCTCAACAGTCTGACCTTCCGCCTTAAATGTCACCTGGGTCATAGTTCGTTCAGCGTTTGCTTGCACATCTCTATTGTGGACAAAATCTGTCGCCAATTGCCATACTGCAGAACCAAACCCACTCAAAAATGCAAAATCTTTTCGAAATTCTCGGCATTCCGGTCAAGTTGAATCTCAACACAAAAGAACTGGAAGACCGTTTCAGAGAACTCTCACTCAAGTTCCATCCCGACCGAGCCCCGGCTAATGCACCCGAAACCCGCGCAGCAGCCATCAAAAAATCGAGCCAAATCAACCTCGCTTATCGAACCCTTTGCGACCCTTGGAGCAGAGCAACCTTTGCAGTAGAAACGTTCGCACCCGATAAAACATCGGACACGCCTCCAAGCCAACTTGAACAACTGATGGAAATCCAAGAAATCTCAATGGAACTCCAAGCAGCGAAAATGGACGATGACTTCGACAAAATTCAGGAATTGTCCAAATCAATTCGCCTTATTCAAATGGAACTCAATAATCGGTTCAATTCGCTTGATTCGGAGCGAGACCATCTTTTTGACCAATTCGACCACGGAGATAACCAGGCAATTGAAAAACTGAAAGCCCTGCTTGGAGAAAGAAAGTATCTCCAACGCGTCCTTCAAAACATCGAAACTTCGTTGACTTGAACCTCATTGAAGCAGGACTGCACTCAATTTCGTCGAAATAACAACGTCGGATGGAAACCCCAACAAGAGAAGAATTTCTGTTTATGGCGGCTTGGCACAAAGCCGCTTTCTATTTGGTTATGGCGGCAAGCACAGCAATCATGCTGTGGCAATTCTGGCAGCGGGTTAAAGTCTGGAAAAAAGGCAAGCCAATTGATTGGAAGCCCGATTATGTCGGCGGTATCTTAACATTCGTACTTTCACAAAGAAAAGTAAAAACTTCACGACCAAAATCGGGCGCTCCGATGCACCTAATGATTTTCTATGGTTTTCTTACACTTTTTATAGCAACAACTTTATTGGGAATCAACACCTATTCACCCTGGAAATTCCACAAAGGAAACTATTATTTAACGTATGAGTTTATTGCCGACATCATGGGATTGGTGTTTGTAGTTGGAATTCTTTGGGCAATTCTTAGACGGCAATTTTTCAAACCAAAATCTTTAACTTCTTCTCCTCCCGATTTTGCTGCTCTCTATCTTTTGTTAGCACTGGGATTAACCGGCTTTCTAGTTGAAGCCGCACGCATGAGCGCAAATCCAAAATCATTTGACGTTTCCGCACCCATTGGAAATTGGCTCGCTTCTTACATGCAAAACATAACCCCCGATTCTTATGTGGCGATTTGGTGGTTTCATGTAGCACTGGTGGTTTGCTTTATTGTTGTTCTTCCTCAATTAAGAATACGCCACATTGCCTATGCAATTTTTTCCGCTGCCGGCTCGAATCCAAATCACAAAATGGCAACGCTACAACCCATTTCGATGGACGAAGTCGAAAAAACCGGACAAATCGGAGTTACGCACGCAAAAGATTATTCACGTTGGCACTTAATGTCTCTTGATGCTTGCATGGAATGCGGGCGATGTACCGAAGTTTGCCCTGCATGGAATGTCGGCAAATCGCTTAATCCAAAAGAAGTTGTACAGAACATTCGAATCTCGGCAAACTCCGAAATTCCAATTGCCGAATCCGTTACGGAAGAAGCACTTTGGGCATGCACCACTTGCAACGCGTGTGTGGAAGCTTGTCCTGTTCTAATCAAACATGTTGATTTAATAGTAGATGCAAGACGTAATCTGGTAGCAGAAGGAAAACTCGCCGGAACCGGTGCAACCATGCTACGGCAAATGCAATCCACCGAAAACGCATGGGGAATTCCGGCCACTGAACGCGAAAAGTGGATGGAAGGGGAAGAAATTCCTCTCGCAAGAGATCTGTTTGCAAAAAAACAAAAATTCGAAGTTCTATTATGGGTTGGGTGTGCAGGCGCAACGGACCCCAATGCAATTAAGACAACCAAGTCTTTGGCTTCACTTCTCAAAAAAGCAGGTGTTACATTTGCTTGCCTTGGCAAAGAAGAAAAGTGTACAGGTGATTCTGCCCGCCGGATGGGAGACGAGTTTCTATATCAACAAATGGCTGAGTCAAACATCTCGACTTTTGAACAATACGGCGTAAAAACAATCGTCACGGCATGCCCCCATTGTTTCAGCACCATCAAAAACGAATATCCACAATTCAAGGGTAATTACGAAGTGCTCCATCATTCCCAGTTACTCGGGAATTTAGTCGCAAGCGGAAAACTAAAATCTCCTTCATTTGCAAAAGGCGAAGTCACGATTCACGACCCGTGTTATCTCGCAAGAATTAACAACGAATCCGACGCACAGCGAATTGCATTAGGTTCATATTCCGAGCTGAACAACTCCGATACGCCCATAGGTCAATGGCTAAATCAAAACATGTTGCCCGGTAATCTGATTGCAGAACCACAAAACAAAGGCAAGAAAACCCTTTGTTGCGGTGCAGGCGGCGGCCGAATGTGGATGGATGAAGAACCCAATCAACGACCGGCAGTTAGACGATGCAAAGAATTGACAGAAACGGGTGCAAAAACCGTAGCAGTCGCTTGTCCGTTTTGCAGAATCATGCTTGACACGGGAATGCAAGCCGCAGACGAAAACAACGAAATTAAATTAGTGGACATCGCAGAACTGCTCCACGCCGCAAACCATGATTAAAGGAATCGGTATCGATGTGGTGGAAGTCGAACGAATTGCAAAAGCAATGAAAAACCCGAAATTTATCGAACGAATTTTAACGCCACGTGAAAAACAAAATCACTTGACGCCCGCGTTTGTTGCGGGAAGATGGGCTGCAAAAGAAGCAGTCGCAAAAGCCGTAAGCGAAAAGCTAAGATGGCAAGATGTCGAAATTATGAGTGACCATTTTGGAAAACCGTTTGTTCACCTTATTCCCTTCGTTGATTTTGATGCCGACCTGGTCGTAGCGCCAGTTTTATTACAACGTGCGGATGAAGTTAGTGAACAGATTCATTTATCACTTTCTCAAGAACGA
>CAZJKW010000090.1:0-8787 GCA_964546835.1 uncultured Fimbriimonadales bacterium | reverse complement strand
ACATTTTTGCAACTTTGTCGGCACCCAATCGTGAAGGATGCGTACCATCATTTCCAAAATCTGCCGGTGACCATTTTGTTTGATCACCCCAAAGATATGGTCCCCAACTGAGCCACGGTGCAACCGGGGTTTTTGCAAATGACAACGATGGACTCCCGTTGATTTGTTCTTGAATACACCACTTAACAGAAAAACCGGATTCGTATGCATAAGGTTCGGGATTTAATTTTGTTGTTGCGTATCCGCCATAAATTCTGCTTGACAGATAACAAAGTC
Organism: uncultured Fimbriimonadales bacterium; assembly: GCA_964546835.1. Lineage (GTDB taxonomy): Bacteria > Armatimonadota > Fimbriimonadia > Fimbriimonadales > ATM1 > JAHCHL01. Next base: position 8,511 of record CAZJKW010000090.1, on the reverse strand, counting down.
TGGCATTTGGAAATCTTTTGCGAATGATACGCGCAAGTTGGCCCAAGTCAGTTGACAAAGATTTTGCATAATCTGGCCATCCGGAAGTCGGACCTGCATTTGCTTGTTTTAGCCAAACGACTTGGACTTGAGCATTTGTTAACCCAGCTTGATTTACGGTTTGATCGGCAACGGTCCAAAATGGCGAAGATTCGTTTACCGTTTTTGATGCAGTTTGACCGCCTTGGGCGCAATTTGCAAAAACGACCTTTGGATTTATTTCCGAATCACGTTTGAGCATTGCTCCCCAAGCATCGCTTTCTTGACGAGTGTTACTCATTCCAATTGTAATCAAACCAATTTTTCCGTTTGAATTTGGATTGCCGTTTTCATCTCGAGGTACGACACTTTTGGCTTCATTTAAGCCGGCTTTTTCATGGGCTGGGGGGCGAGTATTTTTTCCCTCGGGATATAGGCCACCTTGTTCTGACCGGTACTTGTTTGAGCCCAACTCGGTTAAGGGAATTAGAGCAGGTTGTTGGAATTTCGTCAAAAGTAACAGAACAACGATTCCGGTCATTTTTGTTCTCCTTGGTCTACAAGAGTAAAGACGAATTCGAGCGGCTAAGTTCAGCGGTTTGAAGATTCACAAGTAAAATCTTAGGGTGCCAAAGAAAGCGAGGGTTATGGTTGCGATGTCCGGCGGCGTTGACAGTAGCGTCGTTGCGGGCATGATGGTGCGTCGCGGTTATGAAGTTATCGGGGTGACGATGCAGATTTGGCAAGAGAGCCAAACTGACCCCAGGCATTCGGGTTGCTGTTCCCTCGGAGCCGTTGAAGATGCTCGGCGGGTCGCCAGGATTTTGGATATTCCTTATTACGTTGTGAACATGAAGGAGGAGTTTAGGCAGACGGTTATTCAGGACTTTTTGGACGAATATTCAGCAGGGAGGACTCCAAACCCTTGCGTTCAATGCAATCGATTTGTGAAGTTTGACCTTTTGATGAAGAAAGCGAAAGAGGTGGGTTGTGACCTGTTGGCAACCGGGCATTACGCTCGAGTTCGGAAGAATCGCACGACCGGGAACTGGCATATTCAGCGAGCCAGAGCGAAAGATAAGGACCAAAGTTATGCGCTCTACATGCTTTCGCAGGAGCAGATTGCCAAGGTTCGGTTTCCGTTAGGCGAACTTCACGGAAAGCATGAAACGCGGGCGATGGCTCGTGAATTGAAACTTCCGGTTGCCAACAAGCCGGACTCACAGGAGATCTGTTTTGTTAGTGAGGCGGGCGGATATGGTGAGTTCTTGAAAAAGAACCGGCCTGATTCTTTTGTGGAGGGCGAGGTCGTTGACCCAGACGGCAAGGTGTTGGGAAGGCATGATGGGGTTGCGCTTTATACGGTGGGTCAAAGGCGGCGGATTCAAGTGAATGCCGGACGTGCTTTGTACGTTTTGAAGGTAGAGCCTGCTACGAACCGGGTGGTTGTAGGTTCGGATGAGCAGTTGTACAAACGCGAAGTTTTGTTCACGGATGTGGTCGGGTTGGCAGACGGTAACACCAGGGTCACCGGCAAAATTCGGTACAACATGGAGCCGATGAAAGCGACTTTTGTACCGGGAAAAATTGCGAAAGCGGTTTTTGACCAGCCCGTTCGAGCGGTAACTCCGGGTCAAACGGCTGTGTTCTATAAGGGTGAAAGCGTGGTTGCAGGCGGGCCGATTTTGGGTTCCGGGATGGAATCATGAACCTCGTTTTGGTCCTGATTATCGTTGCAGAAGCAATTTTGGGCCTCGTTTTGTTTTTGAGGGCAAGAGAGGTTGCCAAGAGAATCCAGTCAACTCAGACAAAAATTGAGTCTCTTGAGGCGCAATTGAAGCAGATGCAAGAAACGGACTTGAGGGTTACGAAGCAAGCGGTATCGAACATTAAGGAACGAGTCGCCGTTTTTGAAGGGAGAAACCGACCTGCTTCGAGTTCTGAGCATCAGATTTTGGAATGGGTTGACAAGGTTCCTGCGTTGATTGACGTATTCAAATCTTTTGCTTTAACCGACAATACGAACGGAAAGCGAAGGGAAAAATCGGACTCTGCTGAATAAAGGCGGGGTACGATTCTAGTTCCGAAAGCCGCCATGTCTGATACGGTTCTTTACCTGTTGATTGTTCAATCGCTTTTGCTGATTGGAGTTTTGTTTGTTTTGTTAACTTTGTTGAATCGGTTGAGTGCAACCGGCGATAAAGTTGACAAACTGATTGGCGACGTGGAAAAACTTGTTGCTCAAGATGTTCGCGCTGCGGTTGCGGAAGCGAGACAAGCGATTGAAAAAGTTGATTTGGTAACCGGCGGTGTTGCCCAGAGTTTGGTAACGGCAGAACCCGTAATCAAAGCGGTTTCGGGAATTGCACAAGTTTTTGAAAAGCCGAACGCACCGATTTGGATGGATGCCGTGCGCTTGGGAATTAGACTTTTTAGCGCGGCAAAAAGCGGAAGAGAAGCACGCGCGAATCAAGAAAGTTTGCCCGCCGAAGATTCGGCGCAGGAGGATGAAAATGTCGAAAGAGTCGGATGACAAGAATGTGATGTTGTATTTTTTGGCCGGGGTCGGTCTTGGTGCTTTGGTTGGTGCCGCTGCTGGATTGTTGCTTGCTCCTAAATCGGGTGCCGAAACTCGAGAAGACCTTTCCAAAAAATTTGACGAGTTGAAAAGTAAAGTTACCAAGTGGAACGAAGAAAGGAAAACCAAGGCCGCCGTTGGAGCGAGCGGTTCGCGTTCAACTGACGAAGTCGGCGCATAGTTTGGTTTTTTGAGTCATGGGCGGCTCAAGAGTTTTGCTTTGGGTGGCGATCGTTCTGGTCGCTATCCTTTTTCTTTATTTGGTTCGTTCCATTTTGTTACCATTTGGAATTGGATTTTTTGTTGCTGCGCTTGTAGACCCCGCCATTCGAAAATTAAGGTTAAGAGGATTTAGTCGTACCAGCGCAGTATTAACTGTGTTTTTTGGATTTTTTGTGTTAGCCGGTTTGGTGATTGGTTTTACTGCTCCGATTATTGGAAATCAGGTTGGAAATATACAAAAGACGGCGACCGATTTTTTTAACAACACTTTGTTTCCGCCGACAAAAGTTGAGAATTTTTTGGGAGATTCTCAGGTTAAGGCGCGAATGGTTGCCTTTAATTATCCGACCAAGACGGTTGAATTTAAGAATTGGATTAATGATAGGGATAAATCGGACTCTGAGTATGTTGCTTTTTTCGACCGATTTTCCGGTGACTTACAAAAGTATCAACTGCCGGACACTCGTTCCGAATTGCGCAAAAACATGGACAGTGCGAGCGAAGAGGGGCCGATTGATAAATGGTTAAGAAACAACGCTGAACTTTTGTTAAGGTTTGGATTGCCAACCACTCGCGAGGGCTGGGAGGAGCGCATTAAGTTAGAAGAAAAAGTCAATGAGATTTCGCAATCTGCGCTTGGGGGAGCGGCAAGGATTATTGAGTATTTGATTTCGAGCATTGTTTTGCTTATGTTGACTCCGCTCGTTACGTTGCTAATTCTTTTGGATTACGACAATTATCGGCGAAAAATGTTGACTTGGATTCCGCCGACGATTCGACCCGCTGCACAGGATTTGATGGGAGATATCGGAGAAGTTCTGTCTAAGTATTTGCGTGGATTAACTCTTAGTGTTTTGATTTTTAGCACGGCAATGGCGATTTTGTTAAGTCTGCTTGGCGTTCCTTTTGGTTTGTTCTTGGCCGTATTGCTTGGAATTTTTTACTTGGTTCCGTTTTTGGGTGGTATTTTTTCTGCTGCTGCGCTTTTGTTGGCTTGTGTTTCAAAAGGCACGTCATCAACTTTGCTGTTTCAAATGCCAAGCCAGGGTTCTTACATCGCCTTGGTCTTAATATTGTTTAGCGTTTATTTTGTTATTCATGATCAAGTTATTCACCCTCGAATTGTGGGTAAATCAGTTGGTTTGAATCCGGTAGTCAGTATGTTTGTTGTGTTTTCGGGTGGGGCATTGTTCGGATTGCCCGGAATGATCTTGGCGTTTCCGATTGCCGGAACCGTGAAGGTGATTCTTGACCGGCTGATTCGATATACAACGACGACACATGAGACAACTCACATTCCGCGAATTCCGAAACGACATCAAGCGTAAAGGCACTTGTAGACGCCATTTTGACGTAAGATAGCGATATGATTCGCTCTTCAAGTTTGAAAACGTTGCTACGTTTTATTGGTATAGGTGTTTTGGCAACATTGTTTGCCGTTGCAATTTCACAAGAAGTTCCGCAAAACGTCAAGGATGCGGTTAAACGAGCCGATGATGCCATTGCAAAAATCGTTTCAATCCCGGATTCGCAACGCACGTTTGACAACACTGTTGGCGCTTATGACGATTTGGATGTTCGGCTTCAAACTGATACTGCCATGTCCCTATTTATGATGTTTGTTTCTCCGGATGCGGATGTCCGAGAATCTGCGAGGGCGGCGGATGAATTTGTTACCAACTGGGGTATTGAAACCAGCAAACGCGAAGATTTGTATAAGGCGATTAAGGCCTATGCCGATACGAATCCGAAATTAGAAGGCGAACAAAAGAGATTGCTGGAATTTATGCTGAGAGATTATCGCCGCGCTGGAATGATGTTGCCTGCGGATAAGCGAGAACGATTGAAAGCGATTGAAATTGAAATGGCGAAATTAGGTAACGACTTTTCGCAAGGAATTGCAACGGATCAAACGCGAGTGCCGTTGAGTCCCGCTGAATTAAAAGGCGTGCCCAAGAGCGTGATTGAGCGACATACGATGTCGAAGGGTGTTGTATTACTCGGTCTCGATGGGCCGACCTATTCGGCAATCATGGATTATTGCTCGGTTTCTGCAACAAGACAAAAATGTTGGTTGCTTTACCGCAGACGTGGCGGAATGGCAAACGTTAGAACGATTGAGAAGTTAATTAAACTTCGTGCAGAAGCCGCTCAGATTATGGGATTCAAAAACACCGTTGATTATATGATTGAAACGAGAATGGCTAAGAATTCGGAAGTTGTTGCCAAGTTTTACGCAGACTTAGAGCCGATTGTTATGAAAAAATCAAAAACTGATCTGGAAGAATTGATTGCTCTTAAGCGACAATTGACAAAAGACCCAAAAGCAACTTTTGAACCATGGGACTATGCGTTTCACAAGAACTTGTTGTTACAAAGAAAATATAAGGTTGACAGTGAAAAAGTGGCCGAATATTTTCCTATGGAACAAGTTGTAAAGGGGTTAATGAGCGTTGCGCAAAACTTGTTTGGAATTGAATTGAAGGACGTCACTTCCAATGCCGCCAGTTACAAACTTCCGATATGGCATGAAGACGTGAAACTATACGAAGTTACGGATTCGGCTTCAAAAGAGATTTTAGGATATATGTACACGGATTTGTATCCGCGAGAAAACAAATATACTCATGCCGCTTGTTGGGGACTGAATCAAAGGAAAGTTTGGAGTGACGGAACCGTTCAAAAACCTTTAGTTGCATTGGTTTGTAATTTTACTAAACCAACTGCCGACAAGCCATCCTTGCTACGACATGATGAAGTTGAAACCTTTTTTCATGAATTTGGACATGGACTTCATCAACTTTTAACAGAAACGAAGTACGGAAGGTTTTCGGGTACAGCCGTCGCAAGAGATTTTGTGGAAGCGCCATCGCAAATGCTTGAAAATTGGATTTGGTCATACGATGCGCTTAAGTTGTTCGCAAAACATTACAAAACCAATGCGGTAATTCCGGAATCGCTTGTTGCATCGATGAATAAAGCGCGAACATTGGGCAGCGGGATTGAAACCTCGGGTCAACTTTATTTAGGAGAAATGGACCAAGCGTTTCATACCGTAAGGAGCGGCGTGGTTGATACGATAAAGACTGCTAACGAAGTTTATGCACGACTATTGCCATACGGAGAAATTCCTGGAACGATGTTTCATGCTTCCTTCACACACTTGGTTGGATATGAAGGTGCGTATTACGGATACCTTTGGAGTCTTGTTTATGCGCAAGACATGTTCACGCGATTTGAACAAAAAGGAATCCTAACGCAAGAAGCGGGAATGTATTACCGAAAGAAAATCCTTGCAAGGGGCGGTTCCATGGATGAAATGGAAATGCTTCGCGATTATTTAGGCAGGGAGCCAAACTCTGAGGCGTTTTTCAAGCATCTTGGACTCGTTTCCGACAAAGTGAAAAAGTCAATCTTTTAAGAGGCAGGCTTTTTGTTCGTTTTTGAACCTGCCATTGTCCAATTTGGGGTATAATATGCCTTCACGGCCAGTCAGACTCTTCTGACTTGGGCGTTTTTTTTCGGCATTAGGCAAGCCGCCTACAAAACAAAGTAAAGGAAAGACTATGGGACACACGTACGCAATTCTCGGATCCGGTATGCAGGGCACATGCACTGCTTATGACCTCGCTCGATTCGGAAATGCTGACCGAATACTCATGGGTGATGTTTCCCTTGAACAGGCGAAAGCGAGTGCCGATCGTGTTAACCAGCTTTCTGGCACACAACTGGCCGAGCCACACCAAGTTGATGCACTAAATGCTGGTGAACTTGCAAAGTTTTTGGAACCGGTTGACGTGCTGGTTTCCTGCGTTCCTTATTGGATGCACCCAAAAATCGCACCGGTTGCAATAGACACCAAAACAAATATGGTTGATATGGGTGGAGATACAGAAGTCACTCTTGAGACGCTTGCGTTTGATGAAAAAGCCAAAGCAGCCGGGGTGAGCATTGTTCCGGATTGCGGACTTGCTCCCGGATTAGTCAACAGTTTAGGAACTCATTTAATGTCGAAACTGGATGAAGTTGACACGGTAAAAATGTATTGCGGTGGTCTTCCTCAAAATCCGAAACCCCCTTTTAATTACAAATTGGTTTTCAACGTTGAAGGGCTTGTTGCAGAATATATTGACGAAGCGTTTGCCATTCGAGACGGAAAATTAGTTCGGCTTGAAACGCTCGCGGATAAGGAAGAAATTGAATGGCCCGGTCTTGGAAAAATGGAAGCATTCGTTACCAGTGGTGGAACCAGTACGGCACCATGGACTTTTGAAGGAAAAGTTCGCAATTACGAATACAAAACAATTCGGTTTCCGGGACATATGGAACGAATGAGAATTTTTATGGATCATGGTTTTTGGGGAAATGAGCCGATTGATGTAAAAGGCGTAAAAGTTGAACCGCGAGAACTGTTCCACGTTTTGATGTCGAAAGCATTGAAAGATGATGCGGACAAGGATCAGATTTTGGTGCGAGCACTTGCACATGGAAAGAAAGATGGGAAAGATACAACTTTCCAAATTGACATTCATGATAAGCAGGATGATGTAACGGGATTCAGCGCGATGGAGCGAATGACCGGATTTCCGACTTCTATTTATGCGATTGAGATTGCCGAAGGTCGGGTTGAAATCGGTTGTGTGAGATATGAAATTGCTATTCCGGGCACTACGGTTGTAGAGAATCTGAAAAAACGCGGCGTGCAGATCTCCGAATCAGAAAGACAAGCCGCTCACAATTAGACAAAAGGTTTCCCTGACGAATTATCGTCAGGGAAACCTTTTATTTTTCGGGAGCCATTCTTAGGTAGGCAGAAATAAATCCGTCAATTTCTCCGTCCATAACCGCAATTACGTTTCCAGTTTCAAACCCGGTTCTCAAATCTTTTACTAACGTGTACGGCTGCATTACATAGGAGCGAATTTGGTGTCCCCAGTCAGCCGGATTTGGCTCGCCCTTAAGTTGTTTTAATTTGTCTTCCGTTTTATCTTTTTCCAATTCTGCAAGTCTGGAAGCCAACATTTTCATTGCGGTTTCGCGGTTTTTGATTTGACTTCGTTCGTTTTGGCAGTTAATCACGATTCCGGTTTCTCTGTGAATGATTCTCACTGCCGATTCGGTTTTGTTAACGTGTTGGCCGCCTGCTCCGCTGGCGCGAAATGTTTCGACTTCGACATCTTCAGAGCGCAGATTGACCTCCGCAGGTTCAACTTCCGGCATTACGCTGACGACGGCAAACGACGTATGGCGCCTTGCAGATGCATCAAATGGGCTGATTCTTACCAAACGGTGTACGCCATGTTCGCCTTTTAGGTAGCCATATGCCATCGGACCCGCGATTTCGAAACTGATGTTTCTGTATCCGGTTACATCGCCGGGAGTTTCACTCAGAATTTCCAATTTGTAATTGTTTTGTTGCGCCCAACGCGTGTACATTCTGAAAAGCATTGAAGCCCAATCGCATGCTTCTGTTCCCCCTGCTCCGGCGCCGATTTCAACGATAGCAGGACTTGAATCGTGAGGACCATTGAGCAAAGTTAGCAATTCATAATTTTCCAATTCTAAAATAAATTGCTTTGCCATTTCCACAACTGATTTTTCGGTTTCTTCATCCGACTCCAAGTTGAGTAATTCGATGAGTTCATCTATGTCGGATTGAGTTTTTAGTAATTTTTCGAAAGGTTCTAATTTTG
>CAZJKW010000089.1:0-8870 GCA_964546835.1 uncultured Fimbriimonadales bacterium | reverse complement strand
TGGGAATCAAAGTATCAGAAATACCTACAATCTCTACGATTGGAAGTTCGGATTCACCGGATATCTTGAAGGTTTGAATCGCCTGCTCGACCGGTGTTGAAGTCAGCAAACTGACTGAGGCAGGAGTCATGTACTGCGATACCGGCAAAAGCGGTGAATCGCCATTGAGCAAAGCCGATTCCAGCTTTGCGCTGGATAATTGACCGACCAAGTAAGAACCGTCTACCACTGCCAGCAACCCGGTGCGGCTCTCTCGCATTGCGTCCAATGCCGTTTGCAAAGAGGATTCACGGTACACGGGACGGCAATGGCGGAGAAATTCAAAAACGGTAGGCGGAGATTGGGTCATGGATTGACTTTTGGAATGGTACACCAGAGCGAACTATTCCGTCTGGATTCAGAGCGATGGAACGAATAGCGGTTTTGACAAGTGGTGGCGATGCGCCGGGGATGAATGCAGCCATTCGCTCAGTTGTTCGCACCGGAATTTCAAAAGGGCTTGGGGTTTATGGAGTTTTTCATGGATATACGGGATTATTATCGGGAGAAATTGAATTTTTGTCATCCATGCATGTCGGCGGAATTATTGGACATGGAGGAACTTTTTTAAGAAGCGCAAGAAGCAAAGAGTTTCGAACGGCAGAAGGAAGAAAAAAAGCCGCAGAACGACTGCAAACGATGGGAATTGAAGGATTAATTGTCATTGGAGGCGATGGTTCCTTAACCGGTGCGGAGCATTTATCGCGAGAACATGGAATTCGTGTGATTGGAATTCCGGGTTCGATTGATAATGACATTGCATTTACGGATACGAGTATTGGATTTGACACTGCAGTTAACACGGCATTAGACGCAATTGATAAATTGCGCGACACGGCTTATTCGCACGAACGGGTTTTTGTAATTGAAGTTATGGGCAGAAGTTGCGGAAACATTGCATTAGAATGCGGAATTGCCGGCGGCGCGGAATCTATTTTAATACCGGAAATCAAATCGGATTTAGCGAAACTTTGCGAAGGTTTGCAAGAGGCAAAAACGCGCGGAAAAAAGAGCAGCATCATTGTGGTTGCCGAAGGAGCCATGAGTGCGAATGCGGTAGCCGAAGTGGTTTCGGTTTCTACGGGTTTTGAAGTTCGCTGCGTTGTTCTGGGGCACGTACAACGCGGCGGCAGTCCAACTGCATTTGATCGAATGAATGCGACGTTGTTTGGAACGCTTGCCGTTGAGAGATTGTGCAGCGAGAAAAGCGGGGAAATGGTCGGCATGTTGGATGGAAAAATTGTTTACACACCATTAGACAAAGTAATTCATGGCAAAAAAGAGATTAATGCAGATAAGTTGAAGTTGGCAGAGGTGATGGCACAGTGATTTTGTGCGTCACACTGAATCCAAGTGTTGACAGGACGTTGTTTGTTGAGAAATTAGTGGTTGGGGACACCAATCGAGTAATCCGTACTGAAATTGATGCAGGAGGCAAAGGCGTAAATCTTGCTCGGGTTTATTCGGAGTTAAGCGGGGAAGCGATTGCAATCGGATTCTTGGCAGGTTCAAACGGCAAATTTATTGAACATGTTCTGAACTTGCAAAATGTAAAGCATGAATTTACGTATGTTCAAGGTGAAACTCGAACGAACATCAGCATTGAAGAAAACAGTGGGCATCCCCCAACCACTTTGAATGAAAAGGGACCCAATGTTTCTTCGGATGATTGGTTGAAGTTTTTGGAAACTTATTCGAAGTTCATTGAAAAGTGTCAATTCGTAACTCTGGGTGGTTCGCTTCCTCAAGGCGTAAATAAGAATGCATTCGCCGAGTTAATGGAACGCTTTCCGGGAAAAAGATTTGTGGTTGACGCAGATGGAGAGATAATGCAATTTGCATTGCAGAAGATACCGTTTATGATCAAGCCCAATGCAGACGAAGCGGCGCGATTAGTGGGTTTTGAAATTGCAACCCTTGACGATGCGATAAAAGCATGCAAAACGTTGCGCGTAAAAAGTGATAACGTTTTACTGTCTATGGGAAAGGACGGGGCGATTTTAAGTTGGGAGGATCGTTTATGGATGGGCATTCCTCCAACGGTGCATTCGGTAAGTACGATTGGTTCAGGAGATTCGCTTTTGGCCGGCTTTTTGTTTGGTTTGGAAACCGGAGAAATTGAGGAGGCGTTTCGATTGGGGATTGCATGCGGCGCGGCAACTGCGATGACGAACGGTTCCGAAATCGGAAGAAAGGGAACGATTGATTCTTTATTAAGTCAGGTAAAAGTGGAACCGATTGCAGGGTGAGGGAATCAAGAATTTAAGATGGCAAAAAAGGCATGGACCGACTATCGCAAAGTGATGTCAAATCTGACGCCGCTTGCGATGGTTGCGCCGTTGCCGGCAGTTGCTTGGTATTTAGACAAATTGGAAAAGCCCTCTTTAGCCCTTGTCGTTTGGTGCTTGTGTCCGATTGTGTTGTGGTTAGGAATCAACAATTTTGGATTATTTCAGAATTCAATGATTCGGAAGGAGTTGTTGCCAAAACTTCCGAAGGATTTGGCAGGTCGTTCGGTTTTTGTGGGATTTGGAAGAACCGGTCACGCTCAATTGATTCACCATCATGAAGATGTGGGTTGGTTTTTGTTAAATCCGGACTCAGTTGAGTTTATTGGAGATTCCCATCATCATAAAATTAAGAAAGAGGATATTCAATCCATCCGATTGGGTATGAATATCAATTCAATTTTATGGCTTGGAAGGTGGATGAAAATCGAAGGCAAGGTAGACAAAAAGCGAGTTTGCATGTTGATTGAATGTAGAGAGAAGCGTACGATGTTTGCGAATTTCAAGTTCACAAAAGAGTTGTGTGAAAGGGTTCGCGAATGGAAGCGGTAGAATCTTTCTGTGCCTTTTAACAAAAAGACCGTACGGGATATTGATGTCAAGGGTAAGCGCGTATTTGTGCGTTGTGATTTCAATGTGCCTTTAGATGAAAATGGGGCGATTTCGGATGACCGCAGAATCAAAGAATGTTTGCCAACTTTGCGTTTTTTACTGGAACAGGGTGCGTCCCTTGTCCTTTCGAGTCACTTAGGAAGGCCAAAAGGGTTTGACCCGGCAGCGTCGTTGAAGCCGGTTTCGGACCGGTTGGGAACGATGTTGAGCAAGACGGTTCAACTGGCGCCGGATTGTATAGGTGCGGAGACCAAAGCGATTTGTGAGAAATTGCAGCCGGGACAGGTTTTGCTCTTAGAAAACGTTCGTTTTCATTTAGAAGAGACCAAGAATGACCCTGAGTTTGCAAGACAACTGTCGGAACTTGCGGATGTTTTTGTTAATGATGCATTTGGAAGCGCACATAGAGCGCACGCAAGTACGGAAGGAATTGCCCATTATTTGGAAGGTGTTGCCGGGTTCTTGATGGAAAAAGAGATTCAATTTTTGGGAAATGCACTTGAGAATCCGGAAAAGCCGTTTGTGGCGATTTTGGGAGGGGCAAAGGTTAAAGATAAGATTGGGGTGATTGATCATTTGTTACCCAAAGTTGATTCGTTATTGATTGGTGGGGGAATGATGTTTACTTTTTTGAAAGCGAAAGGATATGAAATTGGAAAGTCGCTTTTAGACAGTGAAAATTTAGAATTTGCAAAAGGCGTTTTGCAAAACGCGGGTGATAAAATCATTTTGCCGACGGATGTGGTTTGTGCGTCTGATATTCAGATTGCGGACGATGTTGAAATGTTTAAGTGCGATGCAATGCCTGCAAATAAAATCGGACTGGACATTGGAACTGAATCTGCAAGACTTTTTGCAGACATTGTTCATAAAGCAAAAACAGTTGTTTGGAATGGCCCGATGGGAGTTTTTGAAAATCCGGCATTTGCAAACGGAAGTCTGACGGTTGCGACTGCTATGGCTAATTGTTCGGGAACTACGATTGTTGGCGGCGGGGATACAGCCGCGGCCGTTGAAAAATTCGGACTGTCGGGAAAGATGTCCCATGTGAGTACAGGAGGCGGTGCCAGTTTAGAATTCATGGAAGGAATTGAACTTCCGGGAATTGCGGCATTAGCGAACCGATGAAATATTTTTGTTTGATGGTTGCTATTTGGATTTCAGGTTGCTCAACCGGGGGCCGAGAAACCGAAGTTACAGAACAAAAAGGAACGATGGGTGCAGGGTCTGCAATTGAGTTAGAAGCACTGTATTATCCGAACAGTCGTGATACCCAACAGAGTTCGGTGCAATCCGATTCGGAAGGAAATCAAACCACTGTTTCTGTTAGAGAAACCAACGATAATCCTGAACAGATTCGGAAGTTTTTTGATTCTAAATTAGGCAAAGCAAAAAATGAAGTTGAAATGGAAACCGGATTTACGGCGAACTGGGAAAAGGGCGAGAATCGTTACATGGTGAGTGTGACCCAAATCAGCGGAATCTGCACAATCGTATTGACGAAAAGTAAAAAATAAGGTTCCTTTTGAATTTCAACAAAAGGAACCTTATTAATTATCGGTCGTAGCTGTTATTTCTGGAAGTTCCAGCTTCGATGATTTGGAAATCTTCGCCAGAATTTTTCAGAGTGAACATCAAATAAACGGATTGACGACGATTCCAGGGGTCAATGTAATCATGGCGAGCATTGACTCGAACATACCGATTGTTTTCAGATGGTCGGACCGATTCGATTCTGAAATCCGTTGTTCTGACGCTTGAAAGCAAGTCTGCCGTCATATCGAAATAATCTTCTCCTCGAAGATCATAACTGTATTGACCGTCAATGTAAATGCTTATGTTGGAACGGTTAAGAATCAGTTCACCAAGCAAGTTCGAATCGCCATATTTGAAGGCATCCACCAACATGCTTAATGAGCGGTCGAGATGGTTGTAGCGATAATATCGGTCATATGGATCGTAGTTGTTTCCGTATCCATACCCATAGCCGTATCCCCTGTCATATCCACAATAATTCCATCTTAAATTATTGTTATAGAAAATGATGGTGAGACCGCGACCCAATCGAACCACGATTGAATTTAAGTAGCCGGGCACGGATGGATACCAATAGTAAGGTGAGAACCACGCATTTCGAGAATAGAACGGATCAAAAACGTATCCGTAAAATCCGAAGTGGCAATCATTCCAATACGGGTCGTAATGGTAATAACCTCGTCTCAATTCTCCGTTGCGATAATCTTCCATTCTTTGGATTTGAAACGCAAGGGAACCGCGATCATTTGAACCACGACCGTTTATTGATACCGGAATTCCTTTTGGTTCCGGGAATTGCAATTGTCCGCGAACGGTTTTGGAATTTGCGTTGCTATTTCCCTCGTAATTTGAACCGCCGGAGCGCGGGTCGAAAATCGGACCGTTTTGGCCGCGATTTTTTCGAAGTGTATAGTCAGGTTGTAACTGAACAGGTTTGCCGCTTTGGATTGTTGACGGCTTGTTGTTTGAATTATCAACCGGTTTTGGTTTTTGATAACCAGGATATATCGGTTCTGACGGTTTTGGTTTGTTGCCGCCGTTATTGCTTGGCTCAGACGGTTTTGGTTTGTTGCCGCCGTTGTTGCTCGGCTCGGATGGTTTCGGTTTGTTGCCGCCGTTATTGCTTGGCTCGGATGGCTTTGGTCCTTGTTCGGGTTTGCCGGGATTGCCCGGTTTTGGACCCTGCTCCGGTTTGCTGCCGCCGTTGCCGGAGTTGCCCGGTTTTGCACCTTGTGCTGCCAATGGAATCGTTGCGGCGAGAGATGCCGAAACAAAAATTGCAATTAGAATTCGCTTCATCGTGTTCTCCGACTCTTACATTCTACGGCAAAAGGCCAATTTTGAACTTAAGAGTCTGAGAATTAAGACGAATTTGAACCGGTCAGGTTACGGGTTTAGTGGTCGTATACGAAAGATGCGACTTTCGGCCCTGTAGAACTTAAACTTTCTTTTGACAGTTTGGCTGTAACTCGATCTATTTGGCTTCGTAACAGTTTACGGAAATCTCGGACTGCTTGAATCTCTTCCGGTGCAAACTGGATTGTCGGAGCTCCGAGCAATATCGGTCCCATGATAAAACCATTGCTTGGCCGGTCTCCGAGGCCTAAAGCGTGACCCAATTCGTGGGTGAAAACATGAACCAATTCGTCTTCTGTCATGAATCGGTCTGCGGTCGCGTACTTTGCGACATCAATTTCGGCAGTAAATGCAAAGTAATGAACTTTGTCATTCCATTGGATTTGTCGCTTGGATCTAATCTCACCTTTACAACTGGAACTTGCGCCGGGGACTTTGCTCACAAAACTCACTTTGATATCGGGTTCTTCTTTAGGTTTTGCCATCCGAAATGGCATATCCAATCCGAGTTCAGTTCTCCACAATTCCATACCGCGGCGTATGGCTTGGGTGAATTCAACTTGCTTTTCGGAGGGCACACCATCCATTGATACCGAAATTGAAGCACCTTCCGGCAAGAGCAAATTTTTGAGCATCGCAAGGGTTTTTTGCGGTTCTGCTGACTCTGCCGAGACTGCCTTAGAATAATAACTTGACAGCGGTTCATCAATCAGAGCAGGGACGGTACCTGTGCTTGTGATTGCTGTGGTTAAGGTCAAAATTCCTGCAATTAGCATGGTTCGAGGTCGCTCCTTATGCGATTCATTCCCTTGAACGCGGCCTCACGACCCAGAACAGTTGCCAGTATGACACTGCAAATGTGGATATGTGCTTGCGATATACTTTTTCTGTTGCGGGTGTAGCTCAGTGGTAGAGCATCTGCTTCCCAAGCAGAGGGTCGCGGGTTCGACCCCCGTCGCCCGCTCCATTCTTTAGGCAGCGATTGCTCGTTCGATGAATTTCAGCATTTCTTCTGGAGAGATTTTCTTTAAGGAGTCCTGCTCACATCTTAGTAGAACAGAGCGAAGCGAGGCGATGGTTTCGGAGTGCTTTTGTTTACTCCAAGAATCTATAACCACGTTCAGAACTTTCTGGACGTCATCGTTCGCTTTGCCGGAGCCATCCGTAATCGCGATATTGTGTGCCGTTAAATAAGCACCAATGGCTTTGACGATTGCCACCTTGTTGTTTTGAGTGTGCGCCATTGTATGAGGAGAACCGTGCTTCTTGGCGCTGATTTGAATTCCTATTAGTAACTTCGGTTGGAACCCGGTAAAAGTTTCAGGTCCTTAGGAGTTTTTCCAAAGAAGGTCGGGTCTGAGAATGAGCGTTTGAGACCTTTTTGGACCAATTGAGAGAATAGAAATCGGGATTCCGACAAATTCCTCCACCATGCGAACATAGGACTTAGCGTTTTCCGGGAGAGAGTCGAAAGAGGTAACGTTGGCAAGGTCTTCTTGCCACCCGTGATGAAATTGGTAGTTCGGTTTTACTGCATCCAATTGCGCGGTGTCCGTCGGAAAAAATTGAATCTCTTCTCCGTTTAGCTGGTAAGAGTTTGCCATTCCGATTTGCTCGAACCCGGTCAGTACGTCCAAACGAGTAAGCGCGAGTGATGTAAACCCATTCATTCGGGCTGAGTGCCTCAAAGCGACTAAGTCAATCCATCCAGTTCTTCTGGGTCTTCCCGTTGTTGTGCCGAACTCATTGCCGGCGATTCGGATTTTTTCACCGGTCTCATCGTGTAACTCTGTTGGAAATGGGCCGGTTCCGACCCGAGTTGAATAAGCGACGCAGACTCCCACCACATTGTTGACTTGGTTTGGAGCGAGGCCGGAGCCGAGACAGGCACCCGACGAAGTAGGGTGGCTGCTTGTTACGTAAGGATAGGTTCCCGTATCCAAGTCCAGCAGGGCTCCTTGGGCACCTTCAAACAGAACTTTTTGGTTTGAATAGATGGCTTGGTTGATTTCCCACTCAGCGCTGCAAACGTAGGGTTTTAGTCTTTCTGCGTACTTGGAATATTCATTGTAAAGTAATTCAAAGTCGAGCTGGTCTCCGCCAAATGCCGAGATGTACTTGTTTTTGATTTGAAGCACTTGTTCCAAACGGGGCTTAAGGCGATTCGGGTCCACAAATTCGAACATTCGAATCCCGATTCTTGAAACTTTGTCTTGATAAGCGGGACCTATTCCTCGTCCTGTGGTTCCGATTTTGTCATTGCCTCGGATTTTTTCTTCGAGTGCATCGAGGAGGCGATGGTAGGGAAAAACAACGTGAGCGGAGCCGCTGATGAGCAATTTGCCGATATTGTCGCGGCGAGAAGTGACATCGTCCAATTCTTCAATCAGAGATTTCGGACAAATGACCATTCCGCCCGCCAAAACGGATGTGCAATTTGGGTGAAGGATTCCGGATGGAATGAGGTGAAACTTGAACGTTTCGTCTTGGAGCATCACCGTGTGGCCGGCATTGTTGCCGCCGCTGAATCGGACGTTCCAATCGGATTCGGAGGCGAGAAAATCTACAAGTTTGCCCTTTGCTTCGTCTCCCCACAGGGCACCGATAATGAGCAAAGTTGGCATAAGCGACGGGGAAGCATACCCGCCAAGCAGTTCATAATGGGCGAGTTTTGAAGCGGATTTTTCAATCAGATTGGGTGCGAATTTTTGCCTTCAAACTGTTTTGTTATTTGGTAGCTATTTTTGCTATTTGGCGATATGGTATGCCGATTCCTTCGGAGTCTGCGATATTTGCTGCGTTACCTGAAGGAAAACTTTTGGCAGGTTCGCCAAAGCATATGAAAATTGCGTTGACTTTTGATGACGGACCGAGTCCGGTCGGCACATTATCCTTGTTGAAAGTATTAAAAAGTGAAAATGTTAAAGGGACCTTTTTTTTGGTGGGGAAAATGTGTGCTGCGTATCCTGAATTAGTGAAACGAATTGATGAGGAAGGCCATGAAATTGAAAACCATTCTTATAATCATGTTGATTTGTC
>CAZJKW010000088.1:0-8940 GCA_964546835.1 uncultured Fimbriimonadales bacterium | reverse complement strand
CTCTATAGGTGCTCGAGAAAGCCATTTGTCAAGGATGATTTTGAAGAACTGGTAGTTTTACTGTGGAAAACGTCTTTGTCATAACCCCCTTTTTATCCCTCCACGGCAAGCGGTGGGGGATAAAATTGGATCCAACCTATTAGACTGGCAGCGAAACCCTCCACGGCAAGCAGCGGAAGGATAAAAAATTTGAAATGGAAACATATGACTGGTATTCACAACTGATTAAGCCAACTTGGGCACCCCCAAGTTGGCTTTTTGGGCCTGTTTGGACCTTTCTCTATTTGATTATTTTGATTTCTTTCGGCACTGTTTTTTACAACTCATTTATCCGCAACATTCCGCCTATTGTGGCTCTTCCGTTTGTCCTTAATCTTTTGTTCAACATTGCATTTACTCCGATTCAGTTTGGGCTTAAGAACAATTTTCTTGCTTCCGTAGACATTTTGTTAGTATTGATTACACTGGTATGGGCAATTTGTGTCGTTTGGAACAATGTGCATGGTCTCGGCTGGGTCGCGTATGTGAACATACCGTATCTAATATGGGTATTGTTTGCCACTGTTTTGCAGTTAACAATCACTTACTTAAACAGGTAGGCTCTCTCTGTTTGAAGAATCACTCTTTAATGAAAAAGCCAATATGCCATTTTGGTTTACAAAATTAGATAATGTCAGCGAATTGCAAGACATGAATCGCAATTGATTTTTGTTTCTTGCGGACTTAAGTAACAGTTTTTTAATCTATCGAACTCTATGATTACTTAAGAAGTGCGGCTGCGCGGGCTTTGATGGCATCCGTCGGGCCAAATTTCGCAAGGATTTCGAGTTTCGATTTCGGAAGTTTTTCGTAAAATTTTTCGACACAAGTCATTGCCGCTTCGACTTCTTTTGAATCTTCCGAATCCAGCGAAACGCGTGGCACCGGAACTTTTCCTTTGATGATGGTTGCATCGCCTTTTGATAGTAGCGAAACCGCTGCCATGCGAATTTCCGGCGACGTTGCATTAAACAAATAAGAGAACAGAGTTTTTAGGTGCAATAAATCAAGTGCAGTTGCGTTTTGAAATTTGGAAAGGATTTCTTGTGGGTTTTTGTTTAGCCAGTTAGCGGTTGCTTTGACGTGTTTGGAATCCAAAACGCCGACAAACCAATATAAAGCAACTTTGTCGGTTCCGGTGCCCGCAAGCAAAGATGGGTCAAACAAATTTATGTTTTCGTAATCTTTTTGTTTGAGTCCGCCGAGTTTGGCAACTTCGAACATTTCGTCAATGTATCTCCCCGGCGAAATTCCGGGAATTAATCGGTCATTAATTTGTTTGAGAGATGCTTTGTCTGTGTAAATCCACGTTCGCGCTTGAAGCCACGGGCCGCGAAGTGATGCCTCGGAATTCTTTTCAAGAATTGCTCGCAAAACCGGGTCGGCGCAAAAGTAAGGGAAATATCGAACGGAACTTGCCGGTTCTTTTGCTTCCATGTTTAGGCAATGGACTCTCATTCTTCCGGGGGGTTGTTGTTCGAAGTTTCCTACAAAAGCAAATTCCGGCATAAAATTGTAATTAAATCCGCCGATGGTTCCCATCGCTTGATAATCGGATGAATCCGGTTGCCAAAGTGTGCCTACCGGCAATTCAATTTTTGAGCCACATTTTGGGCTTCCCAATTCGTTGGAGTCACCGGGAAAATTGAGCCAATTCATGTTGTCTCCTCTTGCGGCGGCTCCGTTCATCATTTTCTTGACATCGGTAAATGCAAGACCTGAATTGAGCAGAAGCTTTGAAGTGAGTTGGTTGCCATATTGTGCCGAAACATCGCTGAAATAGGTATCGGCATTTGACGGAATCGGTTTTGACGGATTGAAATTTCGCCAGGGAATGGTCAAACCATTCACTTCAAGTTTCGTTTGATATTCAGGCGTAAACCAAATTCCCCCAATTTGGTTTGCGAGTGCATTTTCACCTTCAAACATTTTATTATCCGGCGTGAAAAGTTCTTCAACACTGGGCGCGCGAACGGGACGACGAAACGTTCCCATCGGAAAATTCCATGACCCGAGATTGGCTTTTATCGGTTCACTGAAGCCTTCAAATCTTGTTTCGCGAACGTAATCTAATCTTGCGACGACGTTCCAATCTTCGCTTTTGATTTTGTATTGCGTCCACCCGTCATTTTTCAAACTGGGACCCCCATAACTATACTGTTCTGCCCATTTATCAATGGCGTCTGCGGCGCTTTTTGTGGCGATGTTAATCGCACCGTCAAGGCGATTTCTTCCGTAAAGCGTTCCTTGCGGACCGCGAAGAACTTCGACCCTTTCAATCATTTCGGCGCTCAGATCAAAATTTGGAGCATTGGTCGGAAAACCGTTCAACGTGATTCCATAGGTTGGCATTCCGCCCCTTAATGTTGGCCGGATGCCATCAATGGTTCTGTTTGAACTTTCGGCAATTATTTGTCCTTCGATTCTGTAATTTGAGACTCCCGGAAGTGTTTCCAATAAATTTCGGGGATTCGGCAAATTTTCGGTAATGTTTTGCGAGATGATTTGAACCGGAATCGTTCCAATGATTTCGGATCTTACGACCGGCGGAAACAGAATTGGGAGAAGGGCTAAAGCAAACATTATCGAACTCCTCTTGTTCTGAGGAGTTCGACGACTAAAGCGGGGGTTCCTTTACGCTTATCGGATTTTGTCGGCGATTTCTCTGCGAATCATGGAATCCACGATGGAGTCGCTGGAGACTTGATATTCGCCGGCTTCGATTCTTGCTTTGAGTTCTTGAATAATTTCTTCACGAACTTCGGGCATTGCCATGATTTGGTCCCGAATTTCTCGGATCAGGACGGAATCATGCGATAAGGAGAGGTCCTTGTTCAGGAGTTTTGTGGCTTCGAGTGGCGAAATGTTGCGGCTGCGCAGGACTTCGCGAACTTGTTCGATTGATACTTTCATCTGTCTTTCCTCTTGTCTTGTTTGACTCGATTCCTGACAGGCAACCCGACTTTCCTCACGGCTCGTGGCTTTGCGCTCTCCTCACGGGAGATTGCCCTTTTCTGTTAGGAGGCGATGCCTCTGTTTTGGTTATCGGACGGCGGCTTTGTAATCTTTAGGGGGATTTTACAGATTTTTCAGCGGCCTCCAAAAATCGTTGGCAATGAGGACAAGTAGTAGCGGATTCCATCGTGGACGAACTCGGCTTCACCGAATGCTGCCCTGAAACCGGGGCGATTGGTGCCGGGCAGAGCGGCTGAATAGACAGCAGGTTCCGCTTTTTCCGCAAAAACCTGCCAGCGAGATTCGGAGAAGTTTCTTGTTGAGGCGGTTGCAAACCAGAACCGAATGGTCTCGGCACCGGCGGTTGATAGATTTAGGTCCGCAACGACCGGGGTGGTTGGGTCGGGTTCCATACCGAGGGGAGTTGGAGTTATTGATTTTGAGACTTCGCCTTTTACTTTTGGTAATTTCGTTTTTTGTGCACACATACGGGCGAATACGGCGAGTGTATTGAGAACTCGCTTTTTGTCTTCCAGATCGTGTCCAGAATTGGGGACGTAAAGGATTGCTTTTGGTTCTTGCAAATCATCGTAATAAAGCGTTGCAGAATCAATTGCCCAATAGGGATCATTTGCTCCGCAGATAATTAATTTCGGAGTTTTTAGAGTTTCTGTATAAGCATGTGGGTCAACTCTTTTTATCAGGTCTTGTCCAATTTCCGAACCGACTATTTGCGGAAGTCCTTGTTCCACATATGGTTGAAACATGGGGCTAAACTTTCCCCAGATTTTTCTTTGATGTTCCAATTGTGCCGGAAAATTTAGAAAATCAAAAACCATCGGAGCGATTCCGATTACTCTTTTTTGCGCCAATGCGCCGACGAGCCAAGTAGTCCAGCCTCTTTTACTTGCTCCGGTGATTACAAATTCTGCGGCTTTTTCGCCGATTTTTGCAGTGTGAATCTCGAGTGCGTCCATGGCTTTGACGGCGGCTTTTGTCATTGGAAAAAGTAGCGGCCAGTTGTCATCTTTTGTTTCGAGATATTGGATAAAAGTGTGTGCGATTAATTCATCTTCTCTTAATTCGTTTGTAAACAGAGGTTGATTGGGAATGTCGTAAAGTGTTGCTACACTTATTTTTGATAACTCTGCAAGTTTCCACGCTTGTTCTGTATCTTGATTGGTGGACCCTTTATCGCCAGTGATGACCAGAATTATTTTGTCAGGATACTGATTTGTGTTAGGTACACATAATTCAATTGTGTGTTTCCACGGTTTGCCTTGCCATGTTTGCGATGTAAAGGGAATCAGAAAGCGCGTTCCTTTTTCTTCAATAAAGGACTTTGCTTCCTGCATTTCAAACGTTGCATCAGGCCTTGAAATGAAATTGTTTAATGAAAGCGGTGCAAGAGCCAGGAGCGCAAAGGTCGAAATCATGGGTAGATGTTAGACCCAAAAAACTCGGTTTCAGTTACGCGAAATGTAATCTTCGTATCTTTCGAGAGCCGTTGGCGGGGCTTGTGCAAAAAGGTCAAAGGCCTGCTGCTCCATGTACGGGATGATTTCTCGGAACCTTTCGGCGGTATCGGTTAGTTCGAGCAAGTGTTGTTTTTGCAAGAGGGTCAAATGGATACAACCCGCCATCGCGAAGGACATTGCCATCGGGTCTTCGGTGAATTGGACTTTAATGCTGACATCTTGGGCACCGAACAGAGAGGTCAAGTGCATTCTGAAAGCATCTTTTGCCCTGGCGACCAGGGATTGATTATCGGGTGATTCGTTCCATTCCAGTTCGACGATAGGTTCTACCAGACCAACCAGATACTCTTTTGAATAGTCAAGTTTTCTTACTCTGAATCGCCGCTCGCCTGCCGTGAGTACATGGAGGTCGCCTTCGGGAGAATTCGTACAGTTTACGATTCGTGCGCTGGTTCCAACCATGTATGGCACAGCCGATGGATCGTTGACTTCCTCTCCTTCCCGGATGAGGACGATGCCGAAGGGTTTGTCTTCTTTGAGACAGTGTTGGATCATTTTGCGATAACGTTCTTCAAAAACGTTCAGGGGCAGGGCTTGGTAGGGCAAGAGGACCGCATTGAGCGGGAACAACGGCATTTCTTCTAATGGGACACTCATGGACGGTAGATGCGAGTATATCACTCAGGGGCTTTGGCACCTTGCCAAAGGTAGAATCGAACACGGCGCCGTTGGATGGCGTCAGTCATTGGAGACATGCCAAACCGTATGGATGAGATGGATTCGCAACAGGAGTTGGAGGCGTTACGCCTTCGACTTAACGCTCTTGAGGCAGAGAACGCCGAACTTAAACAACAAAAGACTGGAATTGGCATTGGGACTCGACCATCGGATTCGGCTGAAGAAGTTACTCCGATCCATGAATTAGATACAACTTTACGGCGATTGGTCCAGCGGATTTCGATGATTCTTCAAGCCGAAAAGGTTCTGATGATGTTCTTTGACCGTGAATCGGGAGAATTGATTGCGATTCCTCCGA
The DNA here is from genome assembly GCA_964546835.1 of uncultured Fimbriimonadales bacterium. GTDB lineage: Bacteria > Armatimonadota > Fimbriimonadia > Fimbriimonadales > ATM1 > JAHCHL01. The sequence continues at coordinate 3,432 of CAZJKW010000088.1, read as the reverse complement.
CCTATGGAATTGATGAAGATTTGTTAAGAAACGTGCGAGTGAGAGCGACTCATGGGATTTCCGGTCAAGTATTTCGCGAAGGTCACCCGGCAATTTTTCATGATGCAATTCATGACCAACGAAGTGAAGGTGACCCCTTTGGTTTGCTGCATGTGAGCAACGGCGTTACGGTTCCTTTGATTATTGAAAAACGGGATGAGGAAAACCGGGTTATTGAGCGGACTTCGATTGGAGTCTTGCACGCATTTAATAAACGTCACGGCGAAGATTTTAATGATGAAGATGTTCGGCTTTTGGAGCGGATGGCAAAGAGCGCTGCTTCGATTATCGCGAATCTTCGACTTTATCAAGAAATTGTTGAAGAAAAAGAGGAACTCCTTCAAACGCTTGAAAGTTTGTATGCAGGTTTAATTTTTACGAGTGTTGAAGGAAAAATTACGCAAATCAACGCCAGCGCAAGAGGTATTTTCGGTGTTGAGCAGGATATAGTCGGAAAACTTTATACCGACGTTATTCGTGAAAAACCGATTGTAGATTTAATTACAAATACTTTTGAGGGTTCTGAAAATCCACAAGTCGAAGTTGGTATCGGCGGGGATGGAAGACTAGAAAGAACTTTTCAAGTGCAGGCGGCGCAAGTTAAGAATGAAGACGGCAGATTGATTGGAGCGGTTACGATTTTCAATGACGTTAGTGAGTTAAAGACGATTGAGAGAATGAAGAGCGCATTTGTTGCAACGGTTTCTCATGAACTGCGAACACCATTGACTGCAATAAAGGGATTCATCAGTACGCTTTTGATGGATGACAGTTTCCCTGAAGAAGAAAGACAAGAATTTTATACAATTATTGATCATGAGTGCGACCGTTTGGTACGTTTGATAAACGACTTGCTTAATATATCAAGAATCGAAGCAGGCGAAAGTTTGAAACCGAACTACTCAAGAGTTGATTTGCAACAACTTGCCAAGAAAGTTCTGATGATTCAACGTCAGGCAACCCATAAGCATGAACTTGTTTTGGATGTCGAAGACGGAATCCCGGAAATTACCGGTGACCAGGATAAACTGGACCAAATTTTCACCAACTTAATTAATAACGCGATCAAATATTCGCCTGAGGGCGGAAAGATAACTTTCCACATGAAAATGGATGGCGACCATGTTTTAATGGGGATTGAAGACCAAGGGATGGGGATTCCGAAAGACCATGTTGGAAAAGTTTTTGATAGATTTCATCGCGTACATACCGAGGATAATCGAAAGATTTACGGTACGGGATTGGGGCTTTTCTTGGTGAAGCACCTTGTTGAACAATTGCACCTGGGTAAAGTTTGGGCCGAATCGGAACTGGGAGTTGGGTCGACTTTCTGGGTACGAATTCCTGTTGAACTTGACGTTAAGAAAGCGGAAGAGCTGAATTCTTAAGAGGGTAATTTAATAAACCGTGTTAGACCGTCACCTTTTGAGAACCGATCCTGAGCGCGTTCGTGCGGGTGCAAAGCGTAAAGGAATCAACCCACCGATTGATGAATTTCTGCAATTAGATTCAGAGTATCGCACACTTAAAACCGAAGCAGATTCTTTGTTGGCGGAGTCGAATCAGATTAGTAAGTCCATTGGCGCATTGATGGCGCAAGGCAAAAAAGAGGAAGGTGCGGCTGCCGCCGCACAGGCAAAAGAGTTAAAAGAGCGCGTTAGTATCGCTGAAAGCAAAGTTTCGGAAATTGAGCCGAAATTAGAAATGTTAGAAACCGAATTTCCGAATTTGCCCCATGAATCTGTACCGGATGGATTTTCCGAAAATGAAAATTTGGAAATCAGAAGTTGGGGCGAAAAGCGAAAATTTGATTTTGAACCGAAGCCCCATTGGGAGATTGCCGAAAAATTAGGGCTAATTGATATGGAAGCGGGAGGAAAAATCAGTGGAAGCGGATTTATTGTTTACAAAGGGTTGGGGGCAAAAATGCTCCGCGCCTTGCAGTCCTTTATGCTTGATTTGCATACCAAAGAGCACGGATATGTTGAAGTTTATCCTCCATTAATGGTCAACCGGGCTTCACTGACCGGAACGGGCCAGCTTCCAAAATTCGAAGAGGATTTGTATCGTACCGAACCGGATGACTTCTTTTTGGTGCCGACAGCGGAAGTGCCCGTTACCAATTTGCATCGAGATGAGATTTTGGAAGCTGAACAGTTGCCAATTTATTACGCAGCATTTTCGCACTGCTTTCGACGAGAAGCCGGGGCCGCCGGTAAAGACACGCGCGGACTTTTGAGAGTTCATGAGTTTCACAAAGTTGAATTAGTCAAATTCTGTACACCCGAAACCAGTTACGACGAATTGGAAAAAATGACTGCGGATGCAGAAAACATTTTGAAAAACTTAGGTTTGCATTATCGTGTTTCTTTATTGTGTGCCGGAGAGATGAGTTTTTCGAACGCCAAATGTTATGACTTGGAAGTTTGGGCACCGGGTGTTGACAAATATTTGGAAGTTAGCAGCGCCAGTAATTTTGAAGATTTTCAAGCAAGAAGAGCAGGGATTCGATACCGTCCGGAAAAGGGTGCAAAGCCAAAATTCGTTCACACTCTAAATGCATCCGGGACTGCCTTCCCGCGATTGATGGCCGCAATCATTGAATCTTATCAACAAGAGGACGGCACGGTTGTTGTTCCCGACAAATTAAGAAGTTATATGGGAACTGATTTAATCTCTTAACTTTTTATTTCTGCAGTTAGTTGGTCTTCTGACATTTTTTGCAATTCGGATTTTAGATTTTCGAATTCTTGCTTGTGTTCTTGCGCCAGTCGCCTTCTTGCTTTGCCTTCGAGAAATGCAATTTTGTCTTCTATTGATTCGCACAATAAGCGCGGGACTTCAACAGGAGTTTTTGATTCATTAATTGCAACCATTGTTGCCGTACAGGTGTTCGTATGCCTTTGGGACCCGGAGTGAATATTTTCCGCAAAAACTTCGATGAGTACTTGCAAACTTGTGCGTCCAACATAGACGACCTTGCCCACAAAGTGAACTAATTCGCCAACGTTGATTGGTGAATGGAAATCCACACGGTCAAAACTTGCCGTGACGCAAACGGTTTCAGCGTATCGGCTTGCGGTTACATAGGCGACCTTATCCAGGAGTGCAAGAATTGACCCGCCAAAAACTTGACCAAGAAAGTTAGCATGGTCCGGTGTCATCAATTCTGACATTCGCACTTCTGAGGACTGGGCTGATTTTTGTTCCATGTTTAGTTAGCTGCTTTGATGATTTTGGCAAACTCATCGGTTTTTAGACTTGCTCCGCCAATGAGCGCACCATTTATTTTTGGCTGCGAAAAAAGTTCTTTGCAGTTTGAAGCAGTTACACTTCCTCCGTAAAGAATTCGAGTTTGTTTTTCGATTCCATAATCAGTTAGAAAATCTAAAA
>CAZJKW010000087.1:0-8968 GCA_964546835.1 uncultured Fimbriimonadales bacterium | reverse complement strand
GAATCGTGCTTTCATAGAAAACGACACCATGTGGCAAGTCTAACTCTTCAAAACAGACTGGATTAACTGAATTAACACGTCTTGAGGGCATTGAATTCAAATTTGCTAATGGCTTCAAATCCATTTTTGGAATCGTAATGGTCGGAATTCTTTGCGGAACTTGGGGGATTGTCTCACCTTCTTGAAGATAGTTTGCAAAAAGCCTTCTGATCGAGTGAAACTTTTCAGTATCCCAACCGGCTTCACTAATCGGAGCGTCGTAATCATAACTTGTGGACTGAGGCGAAAATGGAGGAGCATTTGCCCCAGAAGAAAAACCAAAAGATGTTCCGCCGTGAGCCATATACAAACTGAATGAAGCACGCATTTTGAGCATGGTTTCTAAATCTTTGACTACGCTCTCAACTGATCCAAAATGGTGTGGAGAGCCCCAACTATCAAACCAACCAGGATAATATTCCCCACACATTAAGGGTCCGGTTGGACGAACAGCTCGCAACGCTTTGAAGTTAGATTCAGGACTTCCACCAAAATTGACAACTGAAAAAATGTCGTCTCGGACATCATTCTTTAACTGACTTGGTCCATCACAGGTAAACATTGGAACATTAAATCCCGATTGCTTAATTATTTTTGCAATATCACCGATATATTCTTTATCGCTTCCATAGCTTCCATATTCATTTTCAACCTGAACCATTAAAATAGGTCCACCGTTCGAAATTTGCAATTCAGCAAGGTGATTTCCAACCGATTGAAAATATTTTTCAACCGCATTCATATAGATCGGGTCGCGAGTTCGAAGTTTAATCTCCTTGTTTTTCAGGAGCCAATATGGAAATCCACCAAATTCCCATTCTGCACAAGAATACGGACCTGGTCTTAAAATCACCCATAAGCCTTCTTTCTGGGCCAATCTGCAAAATTCGGCAGCATCGGCTTGTCCTGACCAATCAAACTTCCCTTCGAATTTCTCATGTTGATTCCAAAACAAATAAGCGCAAACCGCATTTAATCCCATCGCTTTTGCCATTTTCAATCGGTGTTGCCAATATTCCCTTGGTATCCGCGCAAAGTGCATTTCGCCGCACCGAATGACAAATGGCTTGCCATTGAGCAAAAATTCTTTTTCGCCAATTTCAAAATTAGATGTTTTATTCATAGAAATCGCAAGAAAAGTCGCAAGGAAGAAACCCATCATTCCCATAATCATGCACTATAATTGAAACTGACTTAACAAAATGGGCACGCAGTTGAGCCAAAATGGAACGGTGACTCGCAGATTTTACAGTGGAAGCCCTTTTGAGTCCAAAATTGGATTTTGCCGCGCCTTGCGAAGCGGAAATATGCTGTTCGTGTCCGGAACCGCACCCATTGCAGAGGACGGAAGCCCGTTCGCAACAGGCAATGCTGAATTGCAGGCCGAACGCTGTTTCGAAATTGCCCAAAATGCAATTCAGAATCTGGGTGGCAACCTTCAAGACGTTGTGCGAACTCGAATATTTCTTGTTTCAGAGAACGATTGGCAAGCCGTTGGCAAAGTTCATGCAAAGTTTTTCGGTGAGTTTCACCCCACGTCTACAATGATTGTTGTATCAAAACTTTTGAATCCAGACTGGTTGGTAGAAATTGAAGTTGATGCCATAGTGAGTAACTGAATCATGAAATCCGTATTTTCCTTTTTCATTTTGTTTTTCTCAATTTCGCCGATAGCGCAAGTGCCTAATTGGATGCCGATTAATCCCGGAAAGGCCAATTTGATTGAATTAGATAGCAAAGTCGTATTGTTTAACAAAGCATTAACCGTCCGGGTTGACTATTCTCAAAGCCCGAGTATTGATAGAATCGTAAACGAATACACTAAGGAAGTTTTGATAACGTCCGGGCCCCTATTTGAACTCATCCTTGACGATGGTCAAACGATTTCAGCCGGCGATTTCCGAATTACGAGTGTCAAGTCACAGCATGATTCAAACAGCAGCAAAGTGATATTGCAACTCGAAAATGTCGAACGAAAATTATCCATGCTTCTGGAATTTGTGCTATCGGAGGACTCTAACTTTATTCATGGCACAATTGACCTGAAGTCACTACAAGATTCAATTCATATTCGCGATATTCGATTAATGCAATTTTCCGGCACTGCGCCCAAGATATTGGGTTCGGTCGGCGGTTCGCCCATCGTAGATCGTCACTTTTTCTTTGGAATTGAAGATCCGATGTTCAAATCAATTGTTGAGCGAAAAAACTTTCGTTGCGAAATTGAACGAAAAATTCCATTGTTAAGAGGGCTCTCAATCAAGTATGGATTCGTAATTGGTGTTACGCCTTCAAATCAGATTAGAAGAGGTTTCAATTACTATCTTGAAAAATGCCGCCCAAGAAAATATGAGCCCTTCCTACATTACAACAGCTGGTACGATTTGGCTTTTGGTGGTCAGTTTGTTGCAAATGATTGCGTAAAGCGAATCAACGAAATCGGGTCTGAACTCGTAACAAAAAGAAAAGTCAAACTGGAATCCTATCTGTTTGATGACGGCTGGGATGATACGTCCAAACTGTGGCAATTTCATTCTGGATTTCCTAACGGTTTTACTCCCCTCAAAACGGCAGCAGCAAAATACGGCGCGAGCGCAGGAGTTTGGCTTTCACCATGGGGTGGATATGGAAAGTCGCGAGTCGAAAGATTGCAAACCGGAAAGTCAAACGACTTTGAAATCGATGAACAAGGATTTGCGCTATCAGGGAAAAAATATTACGAATTGTTTTTGAAAACCTGTCTGAATTTCGTCAATGCTTTTGGTGTCAATCACTTCAAGTTTGATGGTACCGGCAGTCCAAACAAACAGTTCCCGGGCAGCAATTTTGGAAGCGATTTCGATGCGGCCATTGACTTAATCAGCCACTTAAGAAAAGCACAAAACGATTTGTTTGTGAATTTAACTACGGGCACTTGGCCTTCACCCTTCTGGCTGTTGATTGCGGACTCAATTTGGCGTGGCGGCAGCGACCACGCATTTGCCGGCGTTGGATCTTGGCGCCAAAAGTGGATCACTTATCGCGATGGACAAACTTTTAATGGAATTGTTAAAAAAGGACCGTTGTTCCCTTTAAACTCACTAATGGTGCATGGGATAATTTTTGCGGAACACGCAAATCATCTCAACGATGATCCGGAAAATGATTTGCTTTCAGAACTTGTAACCTATTTTGCAAGTGGAACGCAGCTTCAAGAACTTTATGTCACACCGAATTTACTGAGTTCTTCCAATTGGGACGACATTGCCAAACTGGCTATCTGGTCAAAAGACAATCAATCCATATTAATAGATTCACATTGGGTCGGAGGCGATCCAATGAAATTAGAAGTTTATGGCTGGGCATCTTGGAAGGATCAAAATAGCATCGTTACATTGCGGAATCCAAGTGATAAGCCGCAATCTTATTCGGTTGATATTGCAGATATCCTTGAATTACCAAGTGATGCGAAAGGTAAATGGAAAGCAACCTCTTCGCTTGGGAAACCAATTAAAGTGGAATGTGTCATAGGCAAATCTAAAGTCGTCGACTTGGGTCCATTTGAAGTAATCGTGCTCGAAGGAGAATTTGAAAACTAATATGAAAAAAGTATTCATTATCATTGCTTTAATCTGGTCTTTATCTATCTCATTTGCACAAACAAAGGTCGCATGCATCGGCGACAGCATCACATTTGGTGCCGGAATAATGGATAGAGGAACAAATTCATATCCGGCTCAACTTCAACAAATTCTGGGCAACTCGTATGAAGTCAAAAATTTTGGGCTCAATGGAACGCGGTTGACTAAAAAAGTGCCCTTAACTTATTGGGAATCCAAAGAGTTTGATGATGCAAAAAAGTTCGATCCGGATATTGTTGTCGTCATGATTGGAACAAACGATTGTTGGCCACCCAGGTGGGAATCCTCAAAAGACGAATTTGTACCGACATATAAAGAACTCATAAACACTTTTGCGTCTAAACCCAGACCGGCAAGAGTCTTTGTGTGTACACCTCCACCCATTTTTGATTCACCTGCTACGATCCCAAGCAACATTATTCAATTTTCAATTGTGCCGTTGGTTAAGCAAGTCGCGTATGAAACAGGGTCAACCCTAATCAACATTAACGAAATCTGCTCAACAGCAGTAGCAATGTTCCCGGACAAACTACACCCAAACCGCGAAGCAGCATCGCTGATTGCAGAGGAAGTTGCCGAAAACATATCTCCTTTTACGGCAACGAAAGCCAATTGGAAAGTTGTGTTCGTGTCAAGCGAAGAACCGGAAGAAGGAGCAGCGAAAAATGCAATAGACGGAAACCCGGACACCTACTGGCATACAAGTTGGAGTAAGCAACTTTCAAAGGTTCCGCACGAGTTGATTGTGGATACAGAAACAACTATTACAACCGCGGGATTTTTTTACCTGCCAAGGCAGGATGGCGGAATCAATGGCAGAATTAAACAATTCGAGTTCTATATTAGCCAGGATTCGTTAACATGGGAACTGGTGAAAAAAGGTGAATTCAAGAATGACTCGAATAGACAACGTATAGATTTTGAAACGGTTAAATCGTTCCGCTTTTTCAAACTAATTGCAATAAGTGAAGTTAACGGTGGACCATGGACATCGGTGGCAGAAATAGATTTTAGAAAAAAATCAAAGTAGCTACTTTTTGTATAAAATCAGTTGGCTTTCAATCACATGACGTGCAGGATTTCCCGCATCTCGTGTCTTGTTTTCATAAGGCTGAATCTGATATGTCACTCTTAAGTTTCTACTTTTAAGATCAATGCCGGCGATTTCAATTTCCCAAGGAGAAACCACGTCGCCCGGTGCCCATCCGGCACGATCAAATTTCCAGGTGCCACCTTGCGGCCGGCATGGATTAAGATAGCAGTCATCTTTCCAAAGAGTGTTCACGAATTCACGTTCATTTATTCTTACCTTTCTCCACAAAGGCAAAAATTCAGCGGCATTGTTGGAATTTGGGGATTGTCCATGGCCGGTTACACATAATCTCACTTTTGCACTATCAATATTCTCATTTAATTTTAAGTCAATTGGCTTGATTTGATCCGTTACTGGATTTCCAACAAATCCAATTTCTGCTGTTCGACTCCATAAGTTGATAACTTTGATTGGAGTTCGGTCTCGCTTGCCTTCGTAAAAATCTAATTTTCCACTAACCAACCAGCCGGCACCCCAAGTTTCGCACCACATTTCAAACTTCTTCTGTCCTGTTAACAATGGAAAAAAATCAGTGACGTCTATCGACCACTCCCAACCTTTTTTGTAAGGCGTAATGTATCTAACCAATTCAAATCTCTCACCCCTTTCATCATACAAATAAATTGCAGCTATGCGGTCCCAAGGATCTAAGCCGGCTGGTGTCTCACTCAAGGATAGTGTAAAAACAACTCTTCCCGTACTTTGCAAATCTTCAGGCAACTTCACAATTGCGAATTGCCGATGATGGCTTGCATTATTAATCACTTTATCAAAAACGACAACTGTTTTTGGAGCCTTCCAATTCGCACTAGCTTTGGATCTTGTCAACCCGAATTGACTCACTTTTACGTCTCCGCCGGCAACCGGATTGACTTCAAATGGCATAATCCCGGGAACAAAGAACTTATCAAAAACTCTGATTCCATCAACACTTAACGTCAGTTCTAATCCGCCGGTTACAAAACACAAATTAGCATCGTAATGACAACCACTTAATCGTCTAAAATCAACTTTACAAAACTTGTTTGCAATCTCTCTGCCATTCCAATGGATGGAGATTTCCGTCTCCCTCCTTCCATAAATGTTTCCGTCTGCATTAAAAATGTTTTCCGTTTTTGGGTTTTGTGCATCAAAACCCATAGCAAGCACCCCCGGTAAATTTGGCTCATCCCAAACAACTGTTGAATCCTTGCCCGAATTCTTATCAAAAATAACTCCAAATCCTTTCGAATTCTGGTGTAAAGTCGCATTCCATACTACATGAACAGTTTCTGAAAACGAAAAAGCGGTGCAACTCGACAACACAAACAAACTAAAAAACAAAACTTTTCTCACAGCCGGGCTCCTTTGATTTGCGATATTTCTTCCAAAACAACCTGAAGCGATTGAATTGATGACGCTGATGTCACCACTTCAGATGGAGTTCCACTTCGCACGCAATTCACAAAATGACTCAACTCAAAAAAATAACCTCCCAAACTCGAAATGTTTCCACCTCCCGATACGTTTTCTGATTCAAAATGAACGACGATTGGTTCCTTATTGTCTTGATATTCTACCAACCGATTTTCATCAAACAAGATTGCTCCATTTTCGAAAATTGCCCGGTAGGACATATTGAAGGGAGTTTTTTGTGGCAAGTTCCAGCCACCTTCTAAATGGACAATGCATTCATCGTATTCAAATGTTGAAAACACATGACTTGGTCCGCGATAGTCAATGACTCCTCTGCTGAAAACTGATTTGGGTAACCCCAAAAGGTACAAAGCAAAATCCGTATCATGAATATGCATGTCTAAAACTCCACCGCCGGATTTCGTTTCATCTGCCATCCAGTTGTCGCTCGACCAATAAGGAAATTCGGCAAATCGAGTCATGTTTAACGACAACAGTTTGCCAAACTTTCCGCTGCTAACAGTCTCTTTTAAGTGAACATATTCTGGCCAAAATCTTATGCAATGCCCAATCATTAAGAATCGACCGGTTGATGCCGCTGCTCCCCTCATATGGTTCGCTTGATCAACATTTAATGCCATCGGCTTTTCACAAAAAACATGTTTTCCCGATAAAAGTGCTTGAGTTGAAAACTCAGAATGCAAGTAAGTTGGTAGACAAATATCTACAACATCAACTTCTTGATTTCTCAAGATTTCTTCGTAGGTCCCGGCGGTTTGACAACCAAATTCAGTTGCAAAAGCGTGGTTTTTCTCGGGCTTCAGGTCAAAACACGTATGGATATCAACATTCTCAAGCCGTCTATATACATTTGCATGCATTCTTCCCATAAAGCCACAGCCAACAATTGCGATTCTCGTTTTCTCCGACATATTACAAAGGTGATTCTGTCATGATATCGATTGGAGAGTGTGACTTTCGATGCGGAAATTTCAATGGTCAGTCATTATTGCCTTGCTTACAATTGGGTTTGTCGGTTGTAGCCGTTCTGAAAATCAAGCGGCAAGCGGTCCTGAATCAAAGCAAAAAATTAAAATCGGCTTTATCGTAAAGTCTGCAACAGAAGTGTGGTTTCAACAAGAGTGGCGTTTCGCCGCGGAAGCAGAAAAAGAGTTTGGATTTACTCTCGTTAAAATTGCCGCAAAAGACGGGGATCAAGTTCTTTCGGCAATAGATAATTTGGCAGCACAGGGGGCGCAAGGACTCATTATCTGCAGTCCGGATGTAAAACTCGGCACCGCAATTCTTAACAAAACCAAGCAGCATAAAATGAAACTGCTCAGTGTAGATGATCGCTTAATCGGTCCCGATGAAAAGCCACTTACCGAAATTCATCACCTGGGTATTTCGGCAAAAGAAATTGGCAAAATGGTCGGCCAAGCAATCGCAGATGAAATGAAAGGAAGAAACTGGAATCCTGCAGAAGTAGGTGCGATTGCCGTGAATTTTGATGAACTTGAAACCGCGAGACATCGAATTGAAGGCGCAATTGAAATTCTTACCTCAAACGGTTTTTTGAATTCGAACATCTTTAAGTCACCCTGGAAAACTCAGGACATTCCCGGAGCATTTGATGCCGCAACGATTACATTTACTCAACATCCGAACATCAAAAAGTGGGTCGCATTTAGTTCTAATGATGATGGAGTATTGGGCGTTATCCGTGCATCGGAGCAACTTGGAATAAAACCGGAAAACATTATTGGCGTCGGAATCAATGGAACAAGTGGCGTTGATGATTTTAAGAAACCGGAGCCAACAGGCTTCTTTGCATCGGTTCTTTTGAGTCCAAAAAAACATGGATTTGAAACAGCAGTGATGATGTACAAGTGGATAAAGGATGGAGTGGAACCACCAAAAGAAACCTGGACGAATGGAATTCTTATCACGCGAGCTAATTTCGTAGACTTAATGGCTAAAGAAGGACTCTAAGAACCATCGGACTAAAATTCAAAGCAGTTAGCAAATCTTATCCCGGTGTAATGGCACTGGATTCGGTTACGCTAAATTTTGATTCCGGTCAAATCCATGGAATAGTCGGCGAAAATGGTGCGGGCAAAAGCACACTTGTAAAAATCATAGCCGGAGTTACTCAACCGGATGATGGCAGCATTGTCCTTGAAGACAAAGTTCTTTCAATACGTCATCCAAATGCGGCACTTCGTGCAGGGATTGCCGTAATCCATCAAGAACTTTTTTCTATCCCAGAATTATCTGTAATGGAAAACATTTTGCTCGGCAACTTGTCGCACACTTTCGGCATGATTAATTATCACGCCTCCCGTAATAGAGTTGCACAAATCCTTAACTCGCTAAACATAGACATAGACCCAAATCGCTTGGTTGGAAAACTGCAAATTGGCGAGCGACAATTAGTCGAAGTTTGCAAAGCACTTTCAAGGAATGCAAAACTAATTGCCTTTGATGAGCCAACAAGCAGTCTTACTGCCGCAGAATCTAATTCCCTGCACAAAATGATTCATGCTCTAAAAAGTGCCGGAAAAACAATACTTTATGTCAGTCATCGGCTTGAAGATGTCCTTGCTAATTGCGATACAGTGACCGTTCTCCGCGATGGAAAAGTGATTAAACAATTCCAAGATTTGCAGACCGTTAGTCAGGCAGAACTGATTGCACTGATGGTTGGAAGAAAAATTGAAAACGAATACGGCTATGTCGAGAGACAAATTGGAAAAACGATTTTGTCAACTCAGAACTTAAAATGTGCCGGTTGGACTCACGCTGCAAACTTAGATTTAAA
>CAZJKW010000086.1:0-9003 GCA_964546835.1 uncultured Fimbriimonadales bacterium | reverse complement strand
ACCAAAATTTTGCCCGTAATCTGACCAAAGCCGGCAGGCAATGAGGAATCGAGTTCGCCATGGAAACTGACAAAGGCCTGCAGAGGCATTCCCGCTCTGGCCATTTCAAGAGCACCTGAACCACCAAAGCAGTATCCAATAACCGCCAAACGAGAGGGATTCACAACGCCCGTTGCCAATGCTGCAGCCATGCCCGCGGACAGTCGTCGTCGGTACAACGGGCGATCCTGCTTAAATTTTCCCGAGAACTCTGCCGCTTGTTGCGTGCTCTGAATTTTATTGCTTTTGCCGTAGATGTCTACGCAAAAAGCGATGTAACCCAACTTTACGACTTCCATTGCCCTTGATCGCTCGAATTCGCTGATTCCGTCCCAGTCGTGAACAATCAAGACGCAAGGAAGAGGATTTGACTTCTTTGCCGCATCGGGCAAGACCATGAACCCCCTCAACTCGGTTCCGCCTTCTCGATACTCAACCCATTTCGTTTGAATTCCTTTTGTGACGCCAAAGACCAAAATCAACCCAATCGTAATCAATGTCCTCATGATTCTAGTCTGACATGAGATGCGTTCGGCGTGGATAATGAACAGATAGATGTCTGACTTGGTTGGTGGAGCGATTCAATATGATTCCCGGGGGTTTTACGACGAGGTTTTCGATGCTTCGGGTTTTCCGAGACCGGAATCGAAACTTGTTCTTGAAAACATCCTTTCATTGTCGCCCGATGATTTGACATTTAGACAGCAAGCAGCAGAACGTGCATTATTAAATATGGGGATCACTTTTAACGTTTACGGTAGCGCACAAGGTGCAGAAAAGATTTTCCCTTTTGATATCATTCCAAGAATCGTTAAAGCAGATGAATGGGATTGGATCGAAAAAGGACTAACGCAGAGAATTACCGCCCTTAATTCTTTTTTGGCCGACATTTATTCTGATCAAAAAATCGTTAAAGATAATGTTATTCCTGCAGAATTGATTCATTCAGCTGCATCTTTCCGTACGCAATGCGTTGGCGTGAAGCCACCTAATAACATTTGGTGTCACATCACTGGCACGGACCTGATTCGTGACAAAGATGGACAAATTTATGTTTTGGAAGACAATTTGAGATGTCCATCTGGAGTTTCATACGTTTTGGAGAACCGCCAAGTCATGAAGCAGACTTTTCCTCAAGCATTCACGGGAATGGGTATTCGGCCCGTTGACGACTATCCAAGCAAACTACTCGAGGCATTAGAATATGTAGCACCTTCTAAATCGAGTAGCCCTCGCGTTGTCGTGCTGACGCCTGGATCTGCAAATTCTGCATATTTTGAACATTCATTTTTGGCACAGCAAATGGGTGTTCCACTGGTTGAGGGAAGAGATTTAGTTGTAATGAACAACTCGTTACACATGCGAACAACTCGAGGATTTGAAAGAGTAGATGTTGTTTATCGAAGAATTGATGACGATTTTCTTGATCCGCTTGCATTTCGACAAGATTCCATGTTGGGCGTATCGGGAATATTTGAGTGTTGGAAACAGGGAAGAGTAGCCTTAGCAAATGCGCCTGGAACCGGAATCGCGGATGATAAGGTCATCTATGCATTTGTTCCTGAAATGATTAAGTATTATCTCGGCGAAAATCCGATAATTCCAAATGTTCCAACCTACGTTTGCTCAATTGAATCAGACTTGACTTTTGTTTTGGAAAATATTCCTAAACTCGTTGTCAAAGCAGCAAACGAGGCGGGAGGATATGGGATGTTAATCGGCCCTCATGCTACATCGGAAGAATGTGATAATTTCAAAAAGAAAATAATTGAAAATCCAAGAAATTATATTGCTCAACCAACCCTTTCATTGTCGACCGTTCCTGTCATTTCAGACGGTAAATTTGTGGGCCGACACGTTGATTTGCGACCTTATATTTTGATGGGGAAGTCAACATTTGTGCTTCCCGGGGGACTCACTCGGGTGGCGCTCAAACCAGGTTCGCTCGTAGTAAATTCCTCCCAAGGTGGCGGAAGTAAAGATACATGGGTCATGGCAAGTGAAAATTTATGAATAATAGAGTTCTCTTAAGCCGAGCAGCCGATTCCGTTTACTGGATGAGCCGCTATGTTGAACGAGCAGAAAATGTTGCGAGAACAATTGAAGTTAATTTGGCACTAATGCTGGATTTGCCTGTCGAAAAATCCGCGCAGTGGCGGCCCCTCATACAAATCACCGGAGACGACGAATTGTTTGATTCAAACTATCCGGAAGCGTCGCAAGAAAATGTCATAAAATTTTTGGCATTTGATTTAGAAAACCCTAATTCAATTTTGTCTTGTATCACATCAGCACGCGAGAATGCACGATCGGTAAGAGAGATAATTTCTACCGAAATGTGGGAACAGCTAAATCAGTTTTATTTAGAAATCTCAGGAAAGAGTCAAGGATTAGATTTGGCAGTTGCACCTCAAGAGTTTTTTTATGACGTAAGAATGCGAGGTCATTTGTTTGAAGGACTATCCAACGCAACTATGACCCATGGCGAAGCGTGGCACTTTGGCCGAATTGGTCGGCTACTCGAACGTGCCGACAAAACATCTCGAATCTTAGACGTAAAGTATTTCATTTTGCTGCCTTCCACTGAAGCGGTCGGTTCTCCATTTGATGATATCCATTGGGCAGCAGTTCTAAAGTCTGTCAGTGGATTTGAAATGTATCGAAAGAAACACGGCAGACTTTCTCCAAGGAATATTGTTGATTTTCTGCTATTAGACAGGGAATTTCCTCGTGCAGTTCACAGCTGTTTGATTCGAGCAGATGAATCTCTAAGTAATATCTCTGGTTCGTCGTATGCCGGAGCAAGAAATAGTGCCGAAAAAACGCTTGGGCAATTGAGGTCGGAAATGGATTTTGCCGACGTCGATAACATTTTGCTAAGTGGTCTGCACGAATACATTGATACAATTCAATTGAAAATTAATCAAGTAGGAGAGTCAATTTTCAACACATTTTTTGCACTAAGACCACTCACATTGCAAACACAAATTCAACAATAAGGAATACTATGTCACTTTGTCTCGCCATAAACGTTTCTGATGGGCTCGTCGGAATTGCCGATACCCGCGTCATTTCGGGCAATGAAACCATAATTGCCAAGAAACTTTCAACCTATAAACTGCAAACAGGCGCAATGTTTGTAATGACAAGTGGGCTCCGGTCGGTTAGGGACAAAACCCTGACCTATTTTGAAAAAGAGTTAATTTCAGACCAAAGTAGTCCTGAAAGACTTTATGAATGTGCAAACAGTTTTTCGGACAGTCTAAGAAAAGTCATCAAGGAAGACAAAGAACTGCTTGAAGAGAGCGGGTTAACATTTAATATGCACGCGCTAATTGGAGGTCAATTTTGTGGAGATACGGAGCATAAACTGTATTTGGTTTATCCACAAGGTAATTGGGTAGAAATCGGTAAGGAAACGCCATTTCAAATTATCGGTGCAAGCGGATATGGAAAGCCCGTATTGGATAGAACCATCCAATATCAGGATTCAATGCAATATGCGTTGAAGGTCGGTTGCTTGGCATTTGATGCAACAAGAGTATCGGCTGCTGATGTTGATTTTCCAATTGATGTTGTTCTGTTAAAAAAAGACACCCTGCATTTGGTCGTTCATCGGTTTGAAAAAGAAGACTTAAGTGAGTCGTCTGCGTGGTGGCAAGCGCGTCTCCGAGAGTCCATAAATGAACTGCCGTCGAAATGGATTGAACAAATATTTAGTGGAGTGGTAATGTAATCCATGAAATTCAACATTTGCCACGACACTTATTACGAATACTCGCTTCCTGTGTGGTTAGAAAAACACTCTTTAAGATTTAGACCAAGAGAAAGTGCGATTCAGAAACTAACTTCGTTTGACCAAGTGGTAGTTCCAATTCCAGCGATTTGTAGCCACTCATTGGACAGGTTCGATAATTCGGTTTCTGAGTGTTGGTTTGATGATAAAACTTCTAGGTTGGAAGTCAATGTAAAAATGGAAGTAGAGACTCACCGATTGAACCCATTCGATTTTATTGACGAAAGCAAATCATTTCAAAAATCAGCTTCTGTTGACGTGTTGGATGAATTGATTGGTAACGCGGTTGAAAACCAAGAAGTGAGCCTTTTTGAAGTTGCTCAAAAAGTAAATCACTTTCTCTTTCAAACTCTTGATGTCGTTATTCGAGAAGACGAAGGCTTTCAGGTGCCGGAAGAAACCGTAACAAAAAATTCAGGAGCCTGCAGGGATCTCTCCATACTGTATTGTGCGCTGATGCGCCGAATCGGATTAGAATCCCGTTTTGTAAGCGGTTATCAAGTGCCGGATTTAGGTGAATCTAATATTCATTTGCATGCATGGTCTGAGGTTTACTTTGAGCAAGGTGGCTGGCGCGGATTTGATCCAAGCCACGGAATCATGGTAGCGGACAGGCACATTGCGGTCGCATGTGGAATGACGACGAACCAGGTTGCACCGATTGAAGGGAATTTTCGAAAAACGGGAGCTACGTCTAAATTTGACTCAAAAATCTCAATCGAAGTGAGTCCAATTTGAATCCAAACTACGTCTTAAGTTCTGCCGTCGGTCAATTGTCCGAAATACGTGGCAAATCCTCAAAATAAGATATGTGTAAGTCTTTCGTGCATTTGCATAACCATACCGAATACAGTTTGTTAGACGGTGCTCAACGGATACCTGAAATGGTCAGTCGGGCGAAGCAACTTGGTATGCCGGCCCTTGCAATATCTGACCACGGGGCAATGTTTGGAACTCAGGAGTTTTATCGAGAATGCAAAGCCCAAGGCGTCAAGCCAATCATCGGAATGGAGGCATACGTCGCGCCGGATGGAATGAACGTTAAAAGTGGTAGGGAAGAAAATCAAACTTATCACTTACTGCTCTTAGCCAAAAACAAAAAGGGATATCACAACTTGTGCAAACTTGCAACAGCAAGTGCGCTGCAAGGTTTTTATTACAAGCCCAGAATTGATCATGAAATTCTCAGGGAATACTCTGAAGGACTCATTTCAACGACGACTTGTTTAGGTAGTGAGGTTAATCAATATTTACTACAGGGAAACTATGAAAAAGCAAAAAACACGGCTGCCATGTACCGTGATATTTTTGGAAAAGAAAACTTTTTCGTTGAACTTCAAGATCACAATCTGGAAGAGCAAAGGAGAATCAAACCTGGTCTGCTTCAAATTGCAAGCGAATTGGGACTCGAATTAGTAGCAACGAATGATTCACATTATTTGTGTAAAGGTGATGCAGAAGCACACGATGTTCTACTTTGCATTCAAACGGGCAGAAAAGTGGGCGATTCTGACAGGATGAAGTTCGAAACAGAAGAGTTTTATCTAAAAACTGAAAGCGAAATGTCTGAATTGTTTGCCGATACGCCTTCAGCCATTGAAAACACGGTTGCGATTTCGGACATGGTGGATTTGGATTTGGAATCAGATCGTGCTGAACTTCCAGACCCCAAAATTCCAGACGGTTTTGAACCAAACAGTTATCTGCGACATCTTAGCGAAGCAGGTCTTTCGAAAATGAATGATACATCCGAATTCGCGAAAGAACGTCTTGCTTACGAACTTAAGGTGATTGAGCAAACCGGTTTTGCTAAATACTTCCTTTTAGTTCGGGAGTTCGCCGATTTTAGTAGAAACAGCGGTATCTATTTTGGCGTTAGAGGATCCGCGGCTGGATCGCTCGTTTCACATTGCATCGGAATCACCGATGTTGACCCTTTAAAATACAATTTAACATTTGAAAGGTTTTTGAATCCTGAAAGAATTCAAATGCCGGATATTGACATGGATTTTGAAGATGCCCGGCGACAGGAAGTGATTGATTATGTCAAACAAAGATTTGGTGATGACCATGTCGCGCAAATCATTACATTTGGAACTTTAGGAGCAAAGGCAGCGATTCGGGATGCAGGCCGAGCACTTGGTATGCCTCTGCCCGATGTTGATCGACTTGCAAAACTGATTCCCACAATTCCAGTTGGGTGGACGATTGAGAAAGCACTTAATGAGGTTGCCGAATTTAGAAGTGCTTACAAAAGTAGCAATGATTTAAAAAAGCTAATTGATACAGCAAAAAAAATAGAAGGCGTAAGTCGCAATGCAGGAGTTCATGCAGCAGGCATTGTCATTTCGAAAGAGGCTCTGTCAGAAAGAGTACCGTTAACAAAAAGTCAGGATAACCAAATTGTGACCCAGTTTCCGATGGGCGATTTAGAAAAAATCGGCCTACTAAAAATGGATTTTTTGGGACTTAGCAACTTAACGGTTTTAGCAAAAGCGGTTGAAAATATCAAAAAAACTAAGGGTATTCTCATAGATGTTCAAAACATTCCATTAAATGATTCAAAAACTTATGAAATGTTGGGGAGAGGAGAAACTACCGGCGTTTTCCAATTAGAAAGTGACGGAATGAGAAGGGCAATTACGGCAATGAAGCCGGACTCAGTTTTAGACTTGACAGCATTGGTCGCTTTATACCGACCTGGACCGATGGATCATATCCAATCTTATATTAATGGCAAACATGGGAAGCGCAAACCGGAGTATTTGCACGAGTTAATGAAGCCGATTTTGGAAGAGACCTATGGGGTTATCGTATATCAAGACCAGGTACTCCAATTGGTGCGTAATTTAGCCGGCTTCAGTCTTGGAAAAGCAGATATTTTGCGACGTGCTATGGGCAAGAAAGACAAGTTCCTCCTCGATTCGATGAAAATTGAATTTATTGAAGGAACAAAAAACAACGGAATACCAACCGACATTGCAGAAGCAGTTTGGGTTTTGCTTGAACCGTTTGCAGGATATGCCTTCAATAAAGCACATGCGGTTTGTTATGCGATGATTGCTTATCAAACTGCATACTTAAAATCGAATTTTCCGGTTGAATATATGGCAGCACTCCTCGGAGTTTATAGAGAAAAAGAAGATCGAGTTGTTATGTTTATTGAAGAAGCAAGAAAGATGGGACTCAAAGTACTTCCGCCGGACATAAATCTTTCAAGTGTTGATTTTACAATTGAAAACCCGCATGGTGATGCAAAGATTCGTTTTGGATTAGGCGCAATCAAAGGAATCGGCGACGCAGCAATTCAATCCATTCTAAATTCACGAGAATCGGGCGCATATTCGCATCTTTACGAATTTGCAGTCAGAGTTAGGGAGTTAGGCGGACTAAACAGGACAGGAATTGAATCTTTAATCAGAGCTGGATGCTTTGATTCGATCGAACCAAACAGAAGGAAACTTTTGGAAGTTGTGGATACAGCAGTTGCTACGGCCGAGAAGATGAATCGAGACAAAGAGTCTGGCCAAGCGGATTTATTTGGAAATACAAACAATAAAAAACATGATTCATGGCCATCCCTGCCGGACGTTATTCCGCCTACACGGCAAGAAATTCTCACCATGGAGAAGGAAGTACTTGGACTTTACGTATCAGACCATCCGTTGCGCGGATTTGAACGACAAATTCAAGAACTGTCAACGTCGTCAGCCTCGAATCTTGAAGAATTGTCGGATGGTGATGAGATCAAAATTGCCGGAATCATTGCTTCGGTCAGAGAAATTCGTACCAGAAAGACGAATGAGTTAATGGCAACGGTAACGTTAGAAGATTTGACAGGTCAATCTACGGTAACACTATTTTCACGAGGATACCAAGAGTTTAAGCACTTGCTATCCAAGGATGAAATTGTTGTTGTTACAGGAAATATACGACATCGAGAACAAATTGGAACAAACAGAAGATTAATTGAAATTCTCGCGAGAAAAATTGAAAGACTTGATCGCGAAGAGATTTCAAAAACGTCAATTCAGCCATTAGACGCTAACGGCGTAGTCATATTTCGAATAGTGCAAGCCTCGTATTCAGAACTAAAAACTGCTCATGAGTTAATCACATCAAATCCGGGTACTTATAGATTTCGTATTGAAATTGTAAATCAAGAAACTGGCAAAGAGAGAAAATCAAGCACACTCAAAACGATAGAATTAGATGTCCTCGTTTCCGACGGCCCTTGGTTGCAACAACTAAGAGCTTCAATGTCAAAGAGTTTCCTTACGGTCAATCGCTATTCGCAATTTGATGAGGCCGTTTCATAATCCCTTTAGAGCGCGTATCGCATTAACATCATTCGGATTTCTGGAAAGATATTTTTGTAGATATTGTTTGGCCAATTCTTTTTTCCCCAACATTGCCGCAACGTGACCCAAATTATTCCAAAGCGAGTCCTCTAACATAATGGGAGGGAAGGATGAATAACGATCGTAATTCTTGGTAGTCGCAAATTCAACGAGAAGTTGAAGAGCATGATACGACCTCCATAGATTGCCCCTTCTAAATTCAAGTGATGCGATTTGAAATACAACAGCAGGATAGAATCCATACCATTTCCAAGCCGCCTTAATCAACAGGTTGGTATTTTCGGATTGATAATCCTCCGGTAACACAAGTTCCAACGCAGTTGCAACAGCGAAATTCGCAGCTTTTTGAATCGGGCTGTCTGGATATTGTCTCAAAAGTTCCTCAATCAGTTTTTTCGTTTCAATAGTCGCTTCGGGCCTTCCTAATCGGTTTAATGAACCAATTAGATATGCTCGATGATATAAGGAGTTCGGTCGAATACTAAGCTCTTTTCTCAATAATTCGAGGTTTCGTTCCATCTTTGGAGTTAATTGTCCCTGTGTATATCCGTCATGACCAATTCTGATTTCGCTGTCAAGAATACGCTGGTTCAGTTCCGCTGATGTAACAAAAGATTCAGCTAAGTTCTCATGAATAACACCTTCTGCTCGTGCATTTTCGTTGGTCCGCCAAATCCGAAGTAATTTGACCTCACTAAATCGCCCTTGATCATCATAATCCTGTCGTAAAACACGAACAATGTCAAAATCTTCCTGCTTTGTCACAGTTCGAAATTCATCAACCGAATTTTCCTGAAGCCACTCATC
>CAZJKW010000085.1:0-9034 GCA_964546835.1 uncultured Fimbriimonadales bacterium | reverse complement strand
GTGAAAAATCGTCAATTGCGTACTTGTTGCGACGAGAGGGCTGAAATGCCCTATGACCCAGTGCCTATCATGAATTCGTGAAAAGACGTGAGTTTGAATCGCTTGGCAGCAATAGCTAACTTCCATTTAGGTTCAGGTTGGGGCAGCAATATGAAATGAAAGGCGGGGAGGCGACATTGCCTTTCCGCCTTTCGGTTTCCCTGCTTCTCTTAGTTCAATGCCGAGAATGGGTGTTTGTTTTCGTTACCGGCTTTAGCGAGTTTCGCTTGAGCCAGGATGAGCCTTGCGCGGTCCATGACCTCGCTGTTGAGGCAGTTGAGCCGCCGGGCTGTTCGTTGCAAACGGCCTGCTTCGTCGTCCATTCCATCGTTGGAAAGGATAGAAACGCCATCACCAAGTCTTCCGGCGTTTTTGCTCAGTTGTCTCGCAATGGCGACGAGGTTTCGGGCCTTTCGAATCGGATTCGCCTCGGACCGTTCAATTTGAGAGATCTCTTGTCGAACGTCATATTCATTCAGCATGCTAATGCCTCCACGTTTTTTGTCATGGAGCATCTCGCAGGCACGACTTTGTGCCGGGCGATTGCTCTCGATTACGCCTACGGGGTTAGCTGACGGATTAGGGCTCGAGAACTGCCCTTCCGGCTGAAGTAGCCGGATTCACCCCAAGATTTGGTTCCCCCGCTCCGACCAAGCAATCGGATTCGGCTATTAGTAATAAACCCTTTTTTGCAAGAAAAGTGTCTGAATTTCTGGCATTTATACGGAGATTTTTAGATTTCTTTGCACCACTCTGCTACTTTCGCTTGAATTGCATTCCTGACCATCCGAGTTTTGTCTAATGCTTCCGATTCGCTGAACTTGGACGGGTCGGGGAAACTCCAGTTCAACCTTTTGGCGGTTCCCTGTAAAACAGGGCACTTGTCGGCTGCTTCCTTTTCACAAACGGTGATCACCCAGTCGAATGATTTTCCAATGAAGTCGCTAACAGATTTGGTGTTGTTTTGCGAGATGTCGATACCGACTTCTTTCATTACCTGAACTACGACCCGATTCAATTGTCCCGGTTCAATTCCTGCGCTAAATGCAACAAAAGTGTCTCCAAAAAGGTGATTGACAAATGCCTCAGCCATTTGGCTTCGAGCGCTGTTATGTACGCAAACAAACAAGACCTTCTTCACGGAGTCTCATTTTGGCTGCGGTTCTTAAACAGATCATAAAGACGTAGGGGTCATCATTCCGACGGTAATGAACATGAGGAGCATGCCGACGCCGAAGTAGATGGCGATGGTTTGTGCTCCCACATAATCTTTTGCGAACCTTTGGCCGGCAAACAAGCATAAGAGGGTGAGCAGCACCATGAGCACCGCAAGACCAGAGACGATATGGGCTGTATCAAACCAGATGGGAATGAGGGACATGAGACAAAGGAATCCGGTTGTGAGTTCAAGCGCCGTTAAGACTGAAAGCAGCATGGGAACCATTCCGGCAAAGGGTGATTTTTCGAAATGGGGAACCATCCAGTCGAGATTTGACTTTCGGTCTGCGACTTTGTCCATTCCCGATTGAATAAATAGGACGACAAAAAACAGGTAGCCGAGAGACAACATGAGTTTTCCAATCCAGGGATACATCATTGGCTTTGAATAACGACGTCTACTTGATTAGCAATGATGCGGGTAGAACGAGAGCGAATGACAGACCGAGGCAAGATTTCGACTCATGAACCGGTGAGCCAACTTCGTAAGGTCAAGATTGTGGAATGTGGCGAGCCGCTAATTTCTTTTTTGGATTTATCTCCCAGATTGTTTTGGGGGGAGACGGTTTGGAAATACAACCGTCAGCAGTTACTGAGAAAATCGGTTGCGGAGAAATTAGCGAAAGCAGCGGAATTGTTGCCAAAAGGGTTTGGATTTTCTGTTATCGAAGGTTGGCGAAGTCCTCATATTCAAAAGCGAATGCATTTAGCGGGATATGCAAGGTGGAAAGAAAAGCATCCGGATTGGAGTCATTCTGCATTGCTTCGAGTGACAAATCGGTTTACTGCGCCTGTTCATTCAAAAGTACCGCCGCCTCATTCGACCGGTGGCGCGGTTGATTTGTGGTTGTGCGATGAAAAAGGAGAAGTTCTTGACCATTATTCGCCATTTGAGCGAAGAGACAGGAGGTGTTATCCGTGGAATGCAAAAGGAATTTCGGAAAACGCGAAAAAGAACCGAATCATCATGAAAGAAGCATTGGAATCGGTGGGTATTACCAATTATCCGAGTGAATATTGGCATTATTCATTTGGAGATCAGGGCTGGGCATATCGAGGCGGGCATGATTTTGCGATTTATGGACCGATTATTCCTGCAGGATTTGTTCCCGACCCGAAAGAAGCCATTGATGAACCTTTAGAATGGATAGCAAAATGAATCTTGCATATTTGGGATTAGGCAGTAATTTGGGAGACCGATTGGCGAACCTGCAATCTGCGGCAAATTTCTTGGATTTGAGAGCGGGAGACGTTGTAAGAATTTCAAAGGTTTATCAAACGGAACCGATGTACGTTGAAAATCAACCTGCTTTTTTGAACGCGGTTGTTGAATTAGGAACGGAATTGGAGCCGATGGAATTGCTGGAAATAGTTAAGGCGATTGAAGATGAAATTGGCCGAATACCGAGAGAGCGATTTGGTCCGCGCGAAATTGACATTGACCTGTTGGCTTATTATCCAAAAATTGAGTTTGAAAATGAACGATTAAAATTGCCTCATCCGAATATTAAGGAAAGAAGATTTGTTTTGGAACCGCTTAATGAATTGCGTCCTGATTTGGAAATTGCCCCAAATTTGTTAGTTGTTGAGTCGTTAAGGGGGGATGTTTTGAAACAGAAAGTGGAGGCGTTTGCCGATGGCATACTTTCGATACACAGCGATTGATTCGAGCGGAAAATCGTTGGACGGGACGGTTCAAGCGAAAACGATGCAAGAGGCGCAAGGCATTTTGTCGAGTCGCGGATTTCGGTCTGTCCAAGTTGCGGTCAAAGATATCGGATATCGGCGAACAAAGACAATTAATGATAATCAGCGATTTCTTCTGTTTTCTCAAGCGGCATCGCTGATTCGTGCAGGAATAAACCCATTTGAGGCGTTCAAGGTTTTATCTGGTCGAGTTTCTTCGAAAGAGTTAAGCGATGCTTGTTTAGAAATTTCGGCGGCCAGTGGTGAGGGCAAACGGATTAGCGATGTCATGGAGAAATTCATTGACTTGTTTCCTCACAATGCGGTTGGAATGGTTCGCGCCGGCGAGTACGGAGGATTTTTGCCAGAAGCATTGGAATATTTGTCCATGCATTATTCGGAATCAACGGCATTTAAGCGATGGTTTTGGATTATAAAAGGACTTGGAATTTCGGGCGCAATTGCCGTGATTTTGGTGTTTCCTGTCATGAGTGCATTTTGGAAAGCGTTTCATGCGGGATATGGATTTTTTCAATTTTATTTTCAATATTTGTTGTTTCCAGTTTTGCCGATTGCGGCGGTTTTGTTTGTTGTTTGTTTGTTCGTTTGGCTAACGATGGGAACGCACAAAAACACGGTTAAACGACATGCCTTCATTTTGAAGATTCCTTTTTCAATTGGGAAAAGAGCGCGAAACGAATCATTAAGAACTTTTCTTTGGACGTTAAGAAATTTGAGTAAAGGCGGAGTGCCGCCGGGTCAAGCATGGTCTTTGGCGGCGGCAAGTGTTCCCAATGCAGATTACACCCTGCGATTAGGAAACGCCGGGACGATTTTGGGACACGAGCGGCCGCTTGCGGATGCAGTTGTGGAATCGGGATTATTTCCAAGAGATTACGATGCACTATTGAGAACAGCGCAGCAAACGGGAGATATTGTCGGGACGCTTGATCGAATGCTGGTGCTAACCGACAACGAGTTTGAGAGTTCGAAAATGAAAGCGCGAGCCGGATTGAATCAAATTGGGTGTTTGATTATTTTGGTTGGTTCGGGGTTCATAGCAATTTGGTTGGCGTCTCAATATTATGGAAAAGTGTTTGAAGAAGCGGACAAGTTTGTGAACGGACCGGAAGAATGAAAACTTTTACTTATTCTGCAATTGATATGGCCGGAACGCGAACAACCGGTATTGTTGAAGCGGTTTCGGAAGGGCAGGCGCGCGACAAATTGGCAGGAGTCGGGCTACGCGTTGAATCGTTGCAAGAATCCGGAGTTGAGGCGAAAGAAAAGACGGTTTTTGAATCAAAGGTTATTGATCCGATTTTAGGCCGCATTCCTTTAGAAATTTTGCAGCGGTTTTTTGCACAGCTTTATTCGCTTTATCGTTCCGGGGTTCCGATTGTTCAGTCGCTCGATACGCTTGGAAGCCAAGAGCGTCACTCGAAAATGTCTTCGATTATTCGTGAGATGAAGGAGTACGTTTTACAAGGGAAGCGAATTTCGGAAGTTATGGAGAAATACACTGAAGTTTTTTCAGGGTTACAGACTAATTTGGTTCGCGTTGGCGAAGAGGGCGGTGTTTTGGAGCGGTCTCTCTTGCAAATTAGTGAATATTTGAGAAATGAAATTGAACTGAGAAACAAAATAAAGCGCGGGACGTTTTATGCAAAGTTAGTTATTTTTTGTGTTATCGCAATTCCGATTTTGACTAATCTGGTTGTTGCGAGCGTTGCTCGCTCCACCGGTGCACCGATAATTGGCATCCAATCTGTGTTCAGCTCGCCGATGTTCTTGTTTTTATCTGCGGGGATTCTGGTTGGTTTATTTTTCTTTTTGCGCGTGGGTTTGGAAAACCCGAATTGGAAACGAAACTGGGATTCTTTTTTGTTAAAGATTCCATATTTGGGGACTACGATTCATATGCTTTCAATGGCGAAATTTTCAAGGGCTTTCGCTGCACTGTATGGTGGCGGGATTCCGATTGGAAATACCGTTGCATTATCAGCCGATGCTTGTGGAAATGAGTTTTTGCGAACACAGATACGGCCTGCACAGCAAATGATAGAAAGCGGTGGCAGCATTGCAGAATCGCTTGCAAGGACCAAGGTGTTTTCTCGAATGGCGCTTGACATGGCATACACCGGCGAACATACCGGAAATCTCGACTCCATGTTCATCAACGTTGCCGAACAGTATGAAGATGAAGCAGATGTAAGATTTGATAAAGTTACAAAAGTATTACCGGTTGTCTTGCTGTTGATTTTGGGAATTGTAGTTTTGTTTATGTTGATTTCGTTTTATCAAGGGTATTTTTCTAATGCTTTGGAAACGCAAATATGAACCATAAATCTCACTACGAGATTTTGGGAATTGTTGAAACTGCGACTTTAGATGAAGTCAAAGCGGCCTATCGAAAACTTGCGCTTAAGTTGCATCCTGATACATCGGATGACCCAAAAACAACCGAAGTATTTATGCGAGTCAGTGAAGCGTATCAAGTTCTTTCCGATAATGAACGAAGGGCTAATTATGATGTTGCTTTGGAATATCAACGTCGCCAAAGTTCGCAGAAATCCGCCCAACCCACTTTTGAAAATCCGACGACAAAAGTAAAGCCGAATCGTTCTCCCGATATTTCTGCAAGAATTGCTGAGGCAGCAGGGCTTTTTGCACAAGGCAAGTTTGAAAGGGCGGAAATTGTCGCCAATGCCGTTTTGCGAATGGATAGCAAGATGGCAATGCCTCATGCGATTTTGGGTGATATTTCAAGAACGCGAGGCGACCTAAAAGGCGCTCTGCAACATTACGCGTATGCGGTTCAGTTTGAGCCCAACAATCTGACATTTCAAAGACGGTATGAGCAGATTTTTAGGCAAGTTGGAGAAATTGACAAATATGGAAAAGTTGAACAAAAGAGCGTCAGCACTTCTCCTTTATGGATTGCTTCATTATTGAGTGCGGGTGCGATGAGTTATGTTGCCATTGGACGTGAATCGCCGATTTTCCCAAATCTTCAATTGGTTAGCAGTTGGACGGTCGGCTTAATTGTTATGATGTTTATATGTGGGGTCGTGTTTGGAGCCGCACTTTCAATTACTCAAACTGTGGACCGATGGGAGTCCGTTGCGCGTGGAAGTTCCGGAAAACTGAGTCCAGCCGCTGCGCTTGGATTGGTAGCCATCGTTAATTTCTGGGCGAGCGGACTTCTTTATTGCATGTTGGGATTGCTTCAAAACTCCTTTACCTTTTCAATGTCGAGGTTGTTGACCGTAGTTGCATTGATGACCTTATCCTTTGCATTAATGTCGAACCTTTCTCCGACCGTGCTTTGGCAGCAGACTCTGCTTTGGGGAGGGAATGTGGTCTATTTGGGAGCGCTTTGCGGCTGGGCAGTTGCCGATGCTTTTCGGTAACCTTAGCTAAATTGCTGAGGAATACTTTTTTACACGTTCCGCATATGACCCCTTCCATTGAAAAGGGACTCTGGAACCAGGGCGCTTTGTGTTGGGATGATTTTTTGGTCAAACCAAACAGTTGGGATTTGGGTGCTTTGGAATTGCAAAGTGTTAGCCGCGTCATAAAGAACAGTCAGAAGAAACTGGTCGAGTTGGACCAAAAGTACTTTTTGAAAAAACTACCATCGAAAGAGCATTGGCGCATGTTTAAAGAGTTTGAAAGCAATTTGATTTATTTGGATATTGAAACCGATGGGGGTTGGGCAGGGAGTTCGATTACCATGATTGGTGCCTATGATGGAAATAATTTTCGAGCGTTTATTAGAGGTCAGGATTTACACGAGTTTCCTGAGTATTTGAGAAATTACAACGCCATTGTGACTTTTTTCGGTACCGGTTTTGACATTCCCATGCTAAAAAAACTGTATACATATGAAAAATTTGATCATCTACACATTGATCTTTGTCCCACAATGAGAAGACTCGGCTATCGTGGGGGACTTAAAAAAATTGAAAGACAATTGGGTATTTGGAGGGGAGAAGACACGGATGGGATGACCGGAAGAGATGCAATTTTTTTGTGGCGAAGATTTTTGCAAGGCGAAAAGAAAGCATTAGATTTGTTAGTTGAATACAACCGCGAAGATGTTGTTAACTTGAAAACGATTATGCATTTTGCATATGAACAATTGAAAAAGGAAACCTTTGTCTATGTCTGAAAAAGTAACGGCTCCGAAGATAAAGCAAATGAAAGGACAGCGGATTGTTTGCTTAACTGCTTATGACTTTCCGACCGCATCCATTGCGGATGAAGCCGGCGTTGATTTGATTTTAGTTGGAGATTCTGCGGGCAACGTGATTCACGGTTTTGAAAACACTTTGCCGGTTTCAATGGAACAGATGTTGATGCATGTTTCAGCCGTTAAGCGTGCTGTAAAACACGCTCTTGTTGTTGCTGATATGCCTTTTGGTAGTTATCAAAAATCAAGCCAGCAAGCCGTTGAAAACGCAATTCTTTTTATTAAATCCGGAGCGGAAGCCGTGAAGTTGGAAGGTTCGTATTTAAATGCTATTTCAGAAATTGTAAAAGCGGGTATTCCGGTGATGGGGCATATTGGAATGACTCCTCAGTCGGTGAATTCTTTTGGTGGATTTCGTGTTCAAGGTCGCGGCGAACAAGGGGACAAACTGCTGGATATAGCCAATGAAATCGCAGAAGCCGGCGCATTTTCAATCGTACTTGAGATGATTCCCGCCGTAGTAGCAGAGAAAATTACCAAGCATTGCAAGATTCCGACGATTGGAATTGGAGCCGGGATTGAATGCGATGGCGAAGTGCAGGTGTGGCATGACATTTTGGGATTTGGGCCCGGCGAGGCATTTAAACACTCAAAACGATATATGGAAGGAAGGCATCTGGCACTGGATGCCGTCAAGCAATACGCCCAAGAAGTGAGATCTGCAGTTTTTCCAACAAAAGATAATTCTTTTTAAGAAATGTATTCCCACAAAAATCGTGCTGCAAGCCGCGCAGTCATTTCATTTTGATCATTTTCGGGAGATAATTCGTAGATCCCAAAAGTTCGATTTTTGCTTAAATTTTTAACGAATCGAATCCAGTGTAAGACTTGTTCCGATTGGAGTCCAATACATTGTGGTGCACTCACACCCGGTGCTTGTGACATCAAAACAACATCTAAGTCCAAACTGAGGTCCAGATTATCCACAGTTTCATTAATTTGAATAATTTGATTTTCTATTCGTTCCGTTTCGATTGGGTCATCTGCAAAATGTATTGTGCCACCGTGTCCTGTTGCATAATCCATGTGCAATCTCGCAGTGGCTGCCTTTTGAATTCCAATCCAAATTGCATTTTCGCCATTGACTCCATTTTCGATGGCTCGCCAATAAGGTGTTCCTGAGTGATGAACTTGTGACGGGCGGACATCAAGATGTGCATCGAGGTTGACAAAACCAACCGTTCCTGCTTTTTGCAAAGCAGAGATTGGAGAATATCCCCAATCATGTCCGCCTCCCAGAACGATGACTTTTTTTGAATGGGTTAATGCAAAAGCAATTGCTTGGCTTGCTTCATCGTGGTCATAGGATAAATCACTTGTCATTTTTAAGTCGCCCAAGTCACCGATTTTTGGATTTTGGTCGGGCAGAACCAATCGGTAGAACCATTTTCTAATAGCATTTGGACCCTTTGACGCACCGGGTCTACCCTTGTTGAGCAGAATTCCACGCTCATCGGGCAAACCCAAAACTGCAAAGTCCCAATCTGCTTTAGAAAATTCGGCGGGGCTGACCAGTTTTGCTTTTTCGCCCAGTCTGGGGTCGTCTGAATCACCCCTTGAGAACATTAAATCGGGAGCTTGCTCGAATTTCAATTGAGTGCTCCGACTGCCGCTTCTGTTGCACTTATTATTTTTTGGAAGTCTAAATTCTGTATTTCATCGCTGAGTGAACGATCATCCGAAATTGTTGCGCTCATTTCGCGAATGGCTTTCCAAGCGGCGCCAACTCCCTCGCCGGGGCTTTCAGATTGCATTGATTTGCGACAATCAAGGGCTTGTGCGGCTGCCAATAATTCAATTGACAAAACGTTTTTCGTGTTTTGAAGGATTTTTTTT
>CAZJKW010000084.1:0-9113 GCA_964546835.1 uncultured Fimbriimonadales bacterium | reverse complement strand
GAAACTCCAAAAGCAAATCTAAGATTTGAAAACATTAATGATTTTGCATTGGTTTTTTTAGAAGGCAAGAGAATTGGGGTGTTAGACAGACGAAAAGGTCAACGAGAGGTTGAGATAAGTGCCAAGCAGCAACCTCGAAAACTTCAGATTATCGTTGAGGCAATGGGAAGGGTCAATTACGGTTCCTTTTTGCACGACCGCAAAGGGATATTGGGAGACGTGACTCTACAAACTGATTCGAAAAGTGTGTTAATCAAAAACTGGACTCAGAAACTTTTTCCTTTGGATCCAAGTGATGTCTCAAACATCAAACTTACACCAGTTGCTAATGGATTTCCATCTTTTTATTCAACAACTTTCGAACTTGCAAACACCGGAGACACTTTCTTGGATATGTCTACCTGGACAAAGGGAATTGTTTGGGTAAATGGACACAATTTGGGGAGGTATTGGAATATTGGTCCCCAACAAACTCTTTTTTTGCCGGGTTGCTGGCTTAGAAAAGGAAAAAACTCAGTTGTAGTGCTTGATTTGTTAGGTCCAAAAAGACCCGAAGTAGTTGGTCGTGTTGCGCCGATCCTGGACACATTGACACTGCCACAGCCAACGATCCATCGCAAGCCCAACGAGTTCTTGGATTTATCAAACGTAACTCCGATTATCGAATTAGAATTGCCGGATGGAAGAATGAACAAAGAAATACCTTTGAGCCAGAGTACCGGCAGATATTTGTGTTTAGAAGTTTTGAGTTCACAAAATGGAGATAGTTTTACAACTTTGGCAGAAATCAAGTTAACCCTCTCCGACGGTAAACAGCTTAGCGGAAAATCAATGCGAATCATTTACGCGGATAGTGAGGAATTTCGAAGCGAAATTGGAACTGCTGATTTGGCAGTTGACGGGTCAAACGAAACGTTTTGGCACACAACGTGGTCAAACTCTCAGCCAAAACATCCGCATCACTTAGTCATTGACCTTGGTAAACTACAAAAGATTGACAAAGTTTTTTTGACTCCTCGGCAAGATTCTGCAAATGGAAACATTAAGAAACTCAAAATCTATTTGTCAAATATGAAATTCAGAGGTCTACTGTAATGTCTGAAAATGGAAAGATTGTATGGACAGACTTAACTGTTCCAAATGCTGAAGAAATTCGAGACTTTTATCAGTCGGTCGTCGGATGGTCCAATGATCCACTGAGCATGGGCGATTATGATGATTACTGTATGAAGTCCGAAAGCGGTGACGTTGTCACGGGAATCTGTCATGCGAGAGATTCAAACCGGACGATGCCTTCGCAATGGATTATCTATGTTCAGGTACCGAATGTAAATGAATCTGCTAAAAAAGCAACTGAACTTGGCGGAAAAGTTATTGAAGGCCCACGACAAATGGGAGAGCATAACTTTTGTGTGATTCAAGACCCTGCCGGCGCAATGTTGGGCTTAATTGAAGGCAACTGACATCTCCGCTGCATCAACCACATTTGATAATAACATCGCTACGGTCATGGGTCCAACACCGCCCGGAACCGGGGTAATAAAAGACGCAATTTTGGAAACAGACTCAAACTCTACATCACCAACGTCCTTGTCCCGATCTGCTACTCGATTGTATCCGGCATCCAAAACAACGGCTCCCGGTTTAATCCAATCGCCTTTAATCAGTTCCGGCTTTCCGACTGCGGCAACCAAAATATCAGCGCTTTTGCAAATCTCTTGTAGGTTTTCTGTTCGACTATGACAAATTGTGACCGTTGCATTTTTTTCCAATAGCATCAATGCAGCGGGCTTTCCCAAGATTAAGCTTCTTCCAATTACGACTGCCCGTTTGCCAGCACAACTAATTCCATATTCGTCCATTAGTTTCATCATGCCAAGCGGCGTTGCGCATCGAAATCCGGTTCCGCCGCACAAAAGAATTCCCAAAGATTGAGGCGTGATTCCGTCAACATCTTTTTCAGGTCCCAATGCTTCCAATGCCATTAACTCATCTAAGTGTTTCGGTAAGGGATGTTGGACTAACACTCCGTGTACTTTGTCGTCATCATTTAGTTCTTGAATCCTGTCGAGCACCCAACTCATGGGAGTATCCGAATTTATCGGGTACGACTCGCCAATAATTCCAATTTGTTCTGCCCAGCGGTGTTTCATTTTTACGTAACTTACGCTTGCAGAGTCTTCCGCTGCCACCAGAACATCTAATCTTGGAATAATCCCATTTTTGGTTAATGTGGCAACGCGTTCTTTTAGACCAAGTCGAATCTTTTTGCTCAAACTTTTTCCGTCTAAGAGTTCTGCCATCTTCACTTGTTACCGTGGGTCGGAATTCCGCTCTCAACAACAAAGTTCCCGAGAATCCCATTAATATAGGCGCCACTTTCTTCGGTGCTAAACTTTTTTGCCAAATCAACTGCTTCATTGATGGCAACAGCCGGCGGGACATCTTGTAAATTGAGAATTTCAAAGAAGGCAATTCGGAGTAAATTTCTGTCAATGGCTGCCATTCTGTCTAATGAATAATCATCGGCATATTTTTCAATGAGTTCATCAATTTGTTTCTTATTTTCAATGACACCATTCA
Source organism: uncultured Fimbriimonadales bacterium (assembly GCA_964546835.1). GTDB lineage: Bacteria > Armatimonadota > Fimbriimonadia > Fimbriimonadales > ATM1 > JAHCHL01. Next base: position 6,530 of record CAZJKW010000084.1, on the reverse strand, counting down.
CTAACTCGGTAGCAAAAATCTGTAATTTTTCCGTGACGGAATTTTCTGATAGTACGTCTTTCAAAGAGTCGGTTGCATTTTTGCTTGCAATATCCACTTGGTACAATGATTTCAAGGCGATTTCACGTGCTTTTCGCCTTGAATTAGTTGACATATGCAACCTCATTCATGATACTGGGAACAAATCCAGTATTTACGTCTCCGCTGATAAATCTCGGCTGCTTAATCAATCCCCTCAAAAACGGTATGTTTGTTTTTACGCCTTCGATGCGGCATTTTTCCAATGCTTCAGAAAGTAACTGAATTGCCTCAATTCGGTCTTGGCCTGTGACAATGAGTTTAGCAATCATCGGATCATAATAAGGACTTATGTTGAATCCTTCATAAACATGAGTCTCTAAGCGAATGTGGGGTGCATCAGGAAATTCCCATTTCATTATTCCGCCGCAACTTGGAGCAAATTCACGTTCCGGATCCTGCGCGGTGATTCGCGCTTCAATTGAATGCCCGGTCCAAAAAATGTCCTCTTGGGAAAAGGGAAGTTTTTCACCGGCGGCAATTTTTAACATCGTTTGAACAATATCAATGCCTGTCACTTGTTCGGTTACCGGATGTTCAACTTGTAATCTTGTGTTCATTTCAATAAAATAGTAATTGTCATTATCATCCATCAAAAATTCAATGGTGCCTGCATTAACATATCCAACGCGTTGTGCCAATCGTACGGCTGCTTCTCCCATTTCCTTTCTGGTTTCTGGCGATAATTTTGCAAAGGGCGCCTCTTCAACCATCTTTTGGTGTCGCAAATTTTGCACCGAGCATTCGCGCTCGCCCAGGTGAACACAGTTTCCAAAAGAATCTGCAATCAACTGAATCTCAACATGTCTCGGATTTTCAATACACTTTTCCAGATAAACTGCGCCATTACCAAAACTGGCTTCCGCCTCTTGTGAAGCCATTTGGAACAAGCGTTTCATATCCTCGGCTTGTGTCACTTTTCGGATTCCGCGACCGCCACCACCGGCTGATGCTTTAACCAAAACCGGATATCCCAATTGTTCTGCCGTTTCTATCGCTTCGTCTTCACTTTCTAAAATTCCGTTTGATCCCGGAACAACCGGGCAATCTGCTTGAATTGCCGCTTCACGAGCCGATGCCTTGTCACCCATTCGCGAAATCGCTTCGACCGGAGGCCCAATAAATTTAATTCCCATGCTTTGCAAAATATCTGCAAACTGTTCTTGTTCAGAAAAATATCCGTATCCGGGATGTACTGCTTGCGCTCCCTTAATAACAGCTGCCATTAAAACATTTGGCATGTTTAGATAACTTTGTGAATTGGGACCCGCACCAACACAAACGGATTCGTCTGCCATTTTTACATGCAAACTTTCACGGTCTGCTTCACTGTAAACAGCAACGGTCTTAACGCCTAAAGATTTGCAAGCCCGAATGATTCGACAAGCAATTTCGCCTCGATTTGCAATTAGTATTTTGTCAAACATCAGTACCGTTCGTGTCCAGGATGCGGACAGGATACCTTGCCAGCACCCGCATCGTACACATACGGTTCAGAACCAATTGGGCATTGATGATAATCTTTTGGAACTCCCGGCAAATCATCCAAAGTCGGCGGAGTGTAATCGTCGGTTTTTCCAATCTCTATCGCCATGCGAATTTGGTTTAACTGGTTTTTACATTCGACATCGTTTGCTTTTAGTTTTGCGGCACCAATCGTCGTGCGCCCTAATCCGTCTGCTCGCGATGATTCAGAAGGTCCAAAAAAGTCACCTTTATTTAGGAAAACTGCAGTCAAAATGCCAATAATCGCAATCACTACCAGCATTTCAATTAACATGGCTCCCTGTCTTTGTCTTTTCATGATTTTATCCTTGCAATTTTCTGTCCGTATTCCACCGGCTCACCATCGGAAACCACCAATGCATCAAAAACTCCGTCATAACCGGCAATAATATCGTTTGGTAGCCCAAGTGCCTCCAATACTCCGATAACCGTTTCCTTATTGACTTCTTCGCCCGGCATCACGGGCATTTTCGGCATTCTAAAAAATCCAACCAAGTTGCTCTTGACCCAATGCTCAGTCACAACGGTTTCTGCTGATTCATTTGGCTTTTTTTCAATCGGAATCTTAATGGCACTTAATTCTAATTCAATACAACTGTCGTTCAACTTAATTTTGACGCCCGTTAATCTCTTGTTTTGGGCCGTCGTTATCAGTTCTTCAATAAACGCTTTGTCAAATTCCTTCATATTTTTAGTTTGAAAATACAGTATTCAACCAATTTCATTAACTGAGCAAGAATAAACAGAATCATGCAGAAAAGCAAAATCTCTTCAAGCAAGCCGGGGGTAGTTGCAACAGCTACGGGCTTTACATCAAACTGATTGGATTGAATTGTAAACTTGCTCATCGCTTTGTCAAATCCATGCACCATATTCAATGTTCCCGCTAAAAGCTGGGGACGCATCAATCCATAAATTCCAAAAACAAACAAGCAAGTCATCGGCATCACTAATTTGTATTTATGACGTTGGTGTTCATTGTAGATGACACATTGTCTACAACGCTCTGCTTTTTGCTCCGGTGTAAACCGATCATTTCTCGGAATAAACTTCGCGGCGGTCACAACGTCTTTCGGAATGGTCTTGCTTTCCATCGCACCGCGTATCACATCTTCCTCGCACATACAGCCGACTCTTTCTTTCCAGCAAGTTCTCTTAGCATGAAAGATCGGGCATCGTTCGCGAACAAACTTCCGGCAAAACGGTAACTGATAACATCTGCCCATAAAACGATTTTGAAACTCCGGCTCCTCTTTTACTCCGGAACCATATTTCATCAAATCGCCTTTTGACCCATGTTTGCTTCGGTTTTGCGTCCTGATTACGGCGTCAATAACTTGCAATCCAATCGCATAAATTCCCAAAATGATTCCACTAAACGACATCGCTTTAACGGCATCGGCTGCCAACATTCCCGCACTGCCCAAACCCTGAATTTCAACCATCATCGGCATCCATATTGTCGCTGTGAAATAGGCGACCGCTGCAAGCAGCAAGGTAACCGGCAATGCAATATCGCCCCAAAACGAAACGGACATTCCGATTGCAAAAATAATCAGACCAACCGTCAGACCGGCTTGCATATAGCCGATAAACGTTTTCGCATCTTCAAGTTGTTGCGGTGTTAATCCCGGATTAGTTGATAGTGAAACTGCATAGTAAACCAAACCGGCTGTACAAGCAAGCGTGACAATAATTCCAAGCCACAAACATTTGCTACCTGCCCATTCCAAAGCAGTTGACAAAAAATCATCTTTGTATCGAATAGGTCCGGGACCCGACTGGGGTGATTTTTGAGCCATTTTCTTATCCTGCTGTGGAGACGCGTTCCAAATACGTGTCGGTTCTCGTGTCTACTTTTACCGTGTCTCCGACGGCAATGTGAAACGGTACGGTAACCACCGCTCCGCTTTCAAGGGTCGCCGGCTTTCCGCCTCCGGAAACTGTATCTCCCTTGAACGCTGGGTCTGTTTCAGCAATTTTCATTTCAACAAAATTGGGAACTTCCAATCCAAAAACCTGACCATCTACAACGACGGCTGTAACCTCCATTCCGTCTTGCAGATACTTTGCGCCATCACCGAATGACGCCTTTGGGTATGAAGTCTGGTCAAAATCTTCCATATCCATACAAACAACCGAGTCACCTTCACTGTACAAATATTGAAGTTTCTTCCGTTCAACATAGGCAGATTCCATTTTCTCGCCCGCTCGAAAGGTTTTCTCGACGTTCTGTCCGGTCTTTAACTTTCGCAATCGAGTTCGAACAAAAGCTCCACCTTTTCCCGGCTTAACATGCTGAAAATCCACAATCGAATAAACCTCTCCATCTAGATAAATGCACATCCCTGTCTTAAAATCACTCGTGTCAATCGCCAAAACTGTCCCCCAAAACTCGAATCTTACAGTCAAAAAGTATAGCAGGTTGACTGCTTTTAGGCCGAATTCAACGCAACAATAATCGCAAAGAGGTTGTTAAACGCATGCATCACAATGGCAGGAATCAAACTGCCCGTTTGATGAAACATCATCGCACCCATGGCTCCAATAAACCCGAGGCCAAGCCACGCGGCTCCGCCTTGCGGATGAATAGCCGCAAAACAAAGTGAACTCAGCAGCACAGCCCAAAAAGGTGATTTCAATCGAATCAATATCCCTTGGAACAGGCATCCTCTAAAGAAAACCTCCTCAGCAATCGCCGCCACCAAAACTGCGGAAACGAGGGTTGGCAAAACCGTGGCGGGTTCAGCCAATGACTGAATCGCCGGATGCTCTCCGGTAGGTATCCAGTCTAAAAACTTTTCACCCAAAAGTTGAGCAATGACTAAAACAGGCAAGTTCGCCAAAAATGCCGCAAATCCCCATAAACAATTTAGGCCAAAATTCATTTTCGAAATTCCAACTTTTTCAAACCCGCCTTTTACGTTGTAGATGGGAATAACAATCAAACACAACGAAAGTATGGATGCAAACCATCCACCGGCACTACTCCCCCAGTGGTCTCCGAAAAGCGTAATAAAAAATGGAGCCAAAATTGCGGGCAACGTTCCGAAAACAATGATGTAAAGAAAAAATCTCGCACCAAAAGAATCTCCAATTTCACGGGGCTCGTTTGCCATCGGGGTTCCAACAGGAACTAATTCATTTCTTGCTCGATAAGAAAAATATAGTAACCAGCATAAAATTCCTCCTCCTAAAAATCCGACACTAATCACGTTCATTAATCTAAACGTTTTGTCTACTCTGGGCTCTGCCGAAAGTTCCGAAGCCCTCTGAACCGCCAATTCATATGGCCAACCACCCGATGCATACTGTCGTATGACTTTTGAAATTTCTTTTGATTCGACGGTTGTCAGTGATTTAGAAGAATAAAGGCGGGTCAATGCAACATTCAATTTTTTTCTTATCTCGGATATTTTCTGCCTTGATTCAGTTTCAATTACATCGTCGGTTTCTGCATTTAGTTCGCCAAATTCAGGTGGTGCGGATGGATTCAATGCCTGAGTCAATATCAGTTTAATTCTCGCAATGCTGCCTCGTGTACCCTTTTTTTCCGCTTTAAAATCCGAAATTTTTTCTATGGCTTTCGCATTAAATTCTTGACGCTGATTGGGTTCGGTGTTTTCATAATCTTTTTCCAATTCATTAACTAATCGCATAAGTCTTGCTTTGTCGGCAGACATCCCGGGAGGATTCAAAATGGAATTGAGTTGTGAGGCACAAAGCAATCCAATCAGCAAGGCAATTGCAATCCATATAATTGCGGTTGCCCTCATTGAGCACCAATTCCCCTGTCGTTGTATCCAATAGTGTAACTGCTGTTTCGGGTTACCATCGAATACACAGCCCAAATAGTTTCGGCACTATATTCCGCAATCAAAATTCCAAAGGCAACGTTTCGCAACTGTTTATATCCCGAGAGTCCATAATATCTTTGCACAAACGTCTTAACGGCGAGCGCAACCACCAACCCAAACCAAAAATAATCAACACCGAAATTCATGCTTAATGCGTACCCCACAGGATGCAAAACAAAACCCGGAAAACGAAATCGAATAAAGTCCAAAATCATAACGACCGAAAAGCCGGTTCCAACCATGCCAACTCCGACCCAATTGGTCCCGGAGTCGTTGGGAGGTTTGACTCCGTTCAATATCGCGATTGGGTCACCCCATCCTTGGTCTGCTCCCCTCACGTATCCTTTTTGAACAAACCACATACAAGACAAAAACATCCCTAAACAAAGAGAAAGCGCAAGTAGTCCAAAAATTGGACCCTGTTTTAACTTTGAATCGTCTGCCATTTTCATCGCTTCCAATTGCGGAGGCATACAATGCGATCGAGACAAACGATTAATTCCCAAAAACAGAGACCCCAGCCATGCGCCGGACTTTGGGCTAATGTTTGCGGTTCCATAAAAATTCATTAACAACTGGTTAGGGCCAAAAAAAGCAAATTCATGCGCAGGTGGTCCGAGTTGTGCTCGCATCCGGGTCACCACAAAACTGAATGCCAAAAACGCCAAGAAATAAGGAAGAATGACTGCAGGCGGTAAATCTCCCAAATACAAAACATATCCGACACCCAAAATGCAAATGACTAATAACAAAAACACATAACGATGCGGGATACCTTTGTCATCTGCATTTGCACCGCTGATAATCTCTGACCAAACCTGTTTAAGATGTCGTCTTGACAACCACAAGGCACTCACAAAAAGCCCGATAATTGCACCCCAAGTTTGCTCCGTAAAATAAGGAATAGACGGAGTAAAAAATCCACCCCCATATTTTCCGGCATCCACCCCATAGGTAGCCATGTCAACCAATATCACTTTTCTTGTAATCAAGAAAAAGATAACCGAAAACAACCAATCACTCGGCATAAACAGACCCAGCGCAGCCAAAAATGGATAAAGGGATATCTGGGTTTCCCGCAGTGCGTTT
>CAZJKW010000083.1:0-9152 GCA_964546835.1 uncultured Fimbriimonadales bacterium | reverse complement strand
GTCCGACGCTTTCCAGGTTACTGTCTCCGGCGGAATTTCGTTGTAATCAATTTTGTTGAATGCACTTACCAATTCAGAAGCACCATCGCTGTTTCCTTGCAGGGTCAGAATCAACGCCTTGATTGGAACTTTGGACCCCGTAGCACCGGTGCTAATGTCTGATCCGTCGGTATTACCTTCCTCGCCTCCAAATTGCGTTTGGTCGCTTTGCTCCAAAGACGCAATTCCGTTTGAAACCACAATCTTTTCGCCGGCCAGGCGAATCCCTATCAAATTGACGGTTCCCGGTTGAATCTGAGGTTGCTCTTTCTTAAGTACCGTAAGGAAAGTAATCAAATAGGAACCGAACCAAAAAATGGCACCAAAAAGCAATATTCCGATAATAAACTTGATACTGCCTTTGTTCCTCATGGTTTGAAGTGCTGTTTTACCGCCTCATGTTGCCAAACGTTCTGAAATCGGTAGCAGTTCCTAATCACTGGGATTAAAAACTTCGTATCGCATTGCCGAAAAACTGTTCACCAATAACAAAATCGCAACGTTGATTCCGCATCCGACGATGGCGGCAATGACCAGTGGGCTTTTGACAAAAACAAGCAATCCAAATGCAACGAGTGAAGGTCCAACAGCAAACAATGAGCCAAGAAGTTGGACCATTCCTCGAAAGGTTCTTTGGGTTGGGTCATCTACATCTGGAAACAATAGAATAACTAAAAACTGAACTCCGGTGACAAGCAATGCAATGCTTGGCAAGCCAATCAATGCAGTCAACCAAAGTTGCACATTTGAAGGCATAACAATTAAGTTAACAAGAACAACCAAAAAAGAAATCAACAGGGGTCCAAATGACTTTCCAATAACTTCCATAAAACACATTTGCAAAGAAGAAAACGGAAGCGGCTTTTGACAATCAACGCGTCGCAGCGTCTCCATAAACCCGGATTGACTAATTGCCATTGTGCTCGTAATCAACAAAAAAGTTTGCAACGGCAGCATAATATTTCCGAATTTACTGTTAGCATCGGTGTCATACATGGCGAGCAATCCCACTCCGGTCGTGCTAATTGCAAATACAACAATTAAGCTGGTTTGTGTCCTAAGGGAAAGCAGGGCTTCTCTCCACAATATCGCCCACATTCCTTTCAGTTTCATTTTTAACAAAAAGCCAAATTTGCGCGCTTTCATTTTTCCTTCTTGGGCGCGCTTTGTAAACGCAAGAGTCAGGTCTCCGGTTTGTTGGATGGCTCTTCGGTTGGCAATGGATGCAGACTCTTTTGCCGCCATGTCATACAGCCAACTTGTTTGTCTTGTAGCAAGATAAATGCAAAGTGCAGAACCGGTTAACAAAAGTGTCATTGCAATCCAGGCTGCTGTCCATGTTCCATAAAGAGGCGACACGGCAAGTTCGCTGGCCAATGAAACCGGGAACAATACATAGTGAACATAAGGTGATTGGGGAATTCCCAGCAACTCTTTCGCCGGACTGTCGGACCAAAAAGCGGAAATGATAACGGTTGCAAGCCCAAAGACAATAAGCCAACAAAATCCAAGTAACACTTTTCGAACCAATCGCGCTAATTTCATATCACGATTAATATACATACCAACTGCATAGCTTAATGAAACACTAAACAGTGTCAATAACAAAAATGAAAGCAGAATTGTCTTTCCCACAAGAGGCGCAGAATTTGGATCAGGCAAATTTTTGAACAGATACTGAATACCCTCGGTACTGCCTCTGCCGCCGAAAATCAACAGCAATAAGGGGAGCAACAAGGTCAACAAATAGTCAAGTACAAATCGGTGCAGAAGCACGGCTCTTGGCGAAACAGGAGTTGAAAACAAAACGTCTACGTCGGCAGGCCTGTAAAACCCCGGCGAACGAAAAAGTGCGCTACCCATTCTGACCAAAAACAAAACTAAGAACAATCCAAAAGTGACGGAATACAAAACCTGAATCGGCGGTAAATCCATTTTCGGCGCATTTGCAAAACCGTTCGGTAATTGGGATTTCCTTTCAAACATGTTTCCCATAACAACCAAAAACCACCATCCAAGCAAAAATAAAACTCCGAGTAATCGAGTCGGAGATTGTAATGCTCGCTTGAAACTGTTAACAATCAGTCGAACCGTTAAGTAAAGAAGTTGTTTCATTGTTTAGCCAACAATTAAAGGGGGTTCTTCTGTAAGTTTCAAAAAGATTTCTTCAAGAGTTGCGCCTTCCATATCAGCTCTTTTTCTCAGTTCCTCCATGGTTCCTTCTTCGACTTTTGCCCCACGAGCAAGAATAACAATTCGGTCACAAAATCTCTCCGCTGTGTCTAACAAATGCGTTGAAATCAAAATCGAACATCCAGATTCCTTTGCCGAAACTAATTCCGCCTTAAACTCATGAGCACCGCGCGGGTCAATACCGATAAGCGGCTCGTCAAGCAATAAAACATTCGCATTGTGAACAAATGCGCAAGCAACCGCTAATTTTTGCTTCATTCCTTTACTCAAAGTTGCGACAAACGAATCCGCCTTTTCAAAGAGATCGTATTTTCTTAACAGTTCGTCGCCTTTCTCTTCAAATGCTTGCAAATGATCAAAACACATTGCTACAAATTTTAAATGTTCTCTTACGGTCAATAACTCATAAAGTGAAGGAACTTCCGGAACAAATGCAAGCCCCGATTTGGCTTTTTTCTGATCTTCAAGCAAATCATATCCGTTGATTAATATCTGACCAAAAGTAGGGCGAAGGATTCCTGCAATGCATCGCATCGCTGTCGTTTTTCCCGCGCCATTTGGCCCAAGCAAACCGACAATTTCTCCTGGATTGACTGAAAAACTGACCTGATTAACGGCGCGAAAATCTCGATAGTCTTTTACAAGTTGTCTGACTTCAAGCATCACTGGCCATATTACCGGTCGCAGATTTAAGAGTCGCAAAAAAAGTGCGGGGACCTTTCGGCCCCCGCGTTATCCTCTCCTCAGTCCGGCGCAAGCCGGTAGGTCAGAAGTGAATCTAATATAATCCAATCATCATCTTTTGTCAATACTAGGTTTTGCAAATCCAAACATCCGCAGAACCGGTCAAGTCTTCGCGTTCCATCAATCCCACAACTTCCTCATAAGTGGTAGCACGACTATCGCTGGCGATTTTTTCAAATGCGAGTTTCATGGGTCCCGCAAGTCTTAGCAGAGTTTCAAGCGATTGCCGGGCTCCCAGGATTTGAAAAGTTCGAAGCGAAGCGGATTCCATTGAAATTTCCTTGAATCCTGCCGCCATAAGCATATGTTCAACCTCTGTAGGATCAGATAGTCGAAAAGCCCCCGGTTCATTCGGTTCCGGCCTTCGAATCCCGGCATGCTTGGAAAACACTTCATTTGGGATACTTGACCACAGGTTTTCCTCAGGTTTTCCCCAAACCGAAAAAACACAAGGAGATTTTGGTTTCGAACAGCGCCGAATCTCTGCAAAAACCGATGGCAGGTCCGGACAAAACATCAAACAAAACCTTGAACTGACTCCGGATAGCGTCGAATCCTGGAACGGCAAGCAATTCGGAGTAGCCCGAACTGAACCTCGTTGGAGCATCTGATCTGCAACATCGATTCCAATGACCTCCCAATGTTCTTGGAATTTTTGAGAACCCGCTCCACAGCCAATATCAATCAGAAAACCTCTCCCATGCTCCAGGCCCTTAGACATAATCGCGCTGACTGGCTCAAACCAATCTTCAACAAAATCCGCTTCCTGAATCCATCCGCTTGCTACGGAATTCCAAAAAAACGATTGCCTTCGACGGCTTTCTTCATTGCCCTCTTGCGGGGTGCTCACAAACTCTCCAGAGCAAGGGCAGCAGCACCCAAAATGCCGGCATCTTCGACGCGTTCTGCAAAAACGAGATTGCAGTCGGCCCAAAGAGAGGGAACGCAGTGCGCTTTGGCACTCTTGCTGGTAGGTTCCATAAGCCAGTTACCAGCTCGGCTGATTTGGCCTCCAAGAGCAACCATTTCTGGGGCAAATGCATTGATCAAATTAGCAACTCCGACTCCAAGCCAAAAGCCGGTCTCTTCCCAAACTGTTTGTGCGTTCCGATTGCCTTCTTCTGCCATCTCAAACAAATCCAATGGGGAACGGGCTCGAATCAAATCCTCATGTGTCCATGCTCTACGCAAAATTGAAGAGGTACTGCAATACGCTTCGAGCGTCCCGGAAACAGCTCCGCTCGGATGCGGCTCACCGGATTCGCAAATCACTTGATGACCCAGCTCTGGCGCACCGCCGTTTCCTCCAATCAAAAGAGTCGGTCGGCTTAGTCCGCCACTGACTGTTTCAGGCGAAAGAACGACACCGGTTCCTATGCCGGTACCTAAAGTAACCAAGATAAAACCGCGTGCACGATTTTTCCCAACCCCGAAGCGATACTCGCCTAATGCTGCTAGGTTTGCGTCATTTCCCATAACGGTTCTAACTCCAACCTGTTTTTCAACCAAACTGACTAACGGAATGTCGGACCAATGCCGTTTTTCTCCTGAAGACGAGTCAACGAAGTTGGGTGCCCACTTGACGGTTCCCCTATCAATGTGGCCCGGTACTGCCATACCAATGACCTTGGGTTGGTGTTCCCTGGCTACCCGACGAATGCACTCAGCAATAGCTAAAACGCATTCGCCAACGCCGATTCCGGCTCGACTGGGAAGCTCAACGCGGTCTGATGCCGGTGTTCCTTCAATATCAAAAGCAGCAGCACGAACGTTCGTACCCCCTAAGTCGATTCCGACTACATAATCTGCATTCACAGCGGCAATTGTATCGAAAGCCAACCATATCAGATGCAAAACTCAATTGAACTTAAGAAAGCCGCCCTTCAGCAAGGTTTCGATTTTGCTGGCGTTTGTCCTGCGACCCCTGCAGAACATTGGGATTATTATCGTGATTGGATAGGGGCCGGCAATCATGCCCAGATGGAGTATCTCGTCCGGCACTTGGAGTTGAAACAGACTCCAAAGTCACTCTTGCCCGAGGTCAAATCTATCCTCGCCGTTGCGCTTAACTACTACGATGGGGACCAGAAGCGTACGGGCAACGGCAAAGTCGCACGTTATGCACGAGGCAGGGACTACCACAAAGTTATTCGAGCCAAACTGCGGCGGGTTGGAAAATGGGCTGAAACAACCTATCCGGAACTAAAATGGCGCGTTTGTGTTGACTCTTCCCCGATTTTTGAACGGGAGTATGCCCATTTAGCCGGATTGGGCTGGTTTGGAAAAAACACCTGCCTTATTAACAGCCATCGTGGAAGTTGGTTTCTTTTGGGACTCTTATTGTTAAGCCAAGAGTTTGAACCGGACGTTCCTGCTGCAGGCGGATGCGGAAATTGCACTCTCTGCATTGACGCTTGTCCAACCGGAGCACTGGAATGGAAGGGAGGCCAAGTATCCGTTTTGAACTCTAGCAAGTGTATTAGCTACCTAACGATAGAGCACAGTGGCGATCTGCCATCTGAAACCGATCTTGGGGGCTGGGCTTTCGGTTGTGATGTTTGCCAAGAGGTGTGTCCGTTCAATCAGCCGAGAAAGTCTCAACCTTTAAGAGCAACCGTCGGGAACGACTGGGAGTTTCGTTCCCGACGGGTTCCAACCAATTTAGACTTAGATCGAATCCTTGACCTGGAGGACTCAAACTTAAGAGAAGAATATGCGGGCACAGCGCTCATGCGGGCCGTGCCCGATAAACTAAAACGAAATGCAAACAAGTTATTGCAATAATATAACATCTTTGGCATCACGGAGTATGAAAATAATGCAATGTTATTGCATTAAGTATTCGTGATTCGAAAGTCCCACAAGTTGCAACGCTTAGCGACTCGCACTCGTGTAATCCGATAAGCACGGAGAAAAGAATGGAAAACCCTTTGAGACTTGGTTTTATGATTTTGGCGGTCGCCATTGGCGGCGCCATCGCTTGGAAAGTACTGTCCTGGATTGTTGGGGGGCTTCTTCATCTCGCATTGACGGTTGGAGTGGTTGCTGCAATCGGACTGATTATTTATGGGCTTGTATCAAAAAAAGCCCTGGGTGGGGGCGGCTCCGGTAGATTGCCTTAACAGGAATCGGGGGAAAACATGCCGAAAAGAATCGGCATGTTTTCCCTTCTCCTCGTCCTCACCAGCCTGACTGCGCCTTCGGGCGAAATCGTACGTGGTGAATTTGGAATTCCACACGTTTTTGCCTCCAACCTTGAGAGCGCATTTTATTTTGCGGGTTATGCAGATGCCGAGGACCGGCTATGGCAAATGGAAGTTTCGCGACGCTCGGCGAGAGGAAAGCTTTCTGAAATTTTAGGCCCCCGCGCAGTTGCCAGTGATACGGATGCAATTCGATTTGGATATACAGATTCTGAATTTCAAAAGCAGTTTTCTCAGTTAAGTTCACAAACGAAATCAATTTTGAGTGCTTATGCAAATGGGGTGAATGCATTTATTGAAAAGGGCAATCTACCCTCGACATTTGCAGGTCGGTTACCAGAGAAGTGGACTCCAATTGATTCGATGGCAATTGGAACCAATTTGGCTCGCTCATTTGGGCGTGGAGGAGCCGGCGAAATTCGTAATTTATTACTGTTTACATATCTAAAAGATAAAGTTGGGAAAGATGCAATCAACGCGGTGAACGACATCGCATGGTTTAACGATTCAAAAGCAATTCCAACGTGTTCGAATTCTGACGACCCAATCAAAAAAAGTCCATTTCATATACCGAATGCAATGGATACGCAGAATCACATAAAGTCTCTGCCAAAAGTTAACTTGTTAGAACTATTGCCGGGAATCAGAATAACCGAGCTGAGTGAAATGCGTGAGTTAGCAGCTGAATTTTCTGTACCTTATCAATTTGGAAGTTATGCAATGCTGGTTTCGTCCAAAAAAAGTGCCATTGGGGTTCCGATTCTTTTGTCTGCGCCGCAAATGGGATTCCAAACTCCAAGCATTATTCGGCAAATCAGTATTGATTGTCCAGAGTATCAAGCGGTCGGCATGAGTCTTCCGGGTGTACCGGGAATCCTGATTGGGCACTCTCCAAAAATCGCATGGGGAATGACCAGTGGAGTTGCAGACACGGATGACATTTTCTTTGTGAAATTAAATCCCGAAAATTCAAAAGAATACGAGTTTCATGGAAAATGGAAACCATTTGACTTAGCCGTTACAGTGATTTCTGTTAAGGATGCAGGCACTGTGAATGCACAACGAGAAATGAGTGAGTTCGGACCGGTTGTTATCAAAAGTGTAGGCACAGGTGTTGCATATGTAAGAAAGTCAACGTTGTGGCAGAAGGAAGTTTTTGGGATTGAGCAAATATTGCGAATGCCAAATTGCAGTTCAATGAATGAGATTCAAGCGATTGCAAAACAGTTAGATGTTAGTTTTAACTTGTTTGCCGCAACCAACCAGGGTGATATCGGGTGGTTTTTTTGTGGTGCCATTCCTGACCGGTCGCCGGGAGTTGATTATCGTTTTCCTACGCCTGCAGATGGCAAACACAATTGGTTAGGAATCATTTCCAAAGAGAAAATGCCGTACGTGATTAATCCCGGTTCCGGATACATTACAAATTGGAACAACAAGCCGGTTTCTTGGTGGCCCAATATGGATACTCCGGTTTGGGGCTCAATTTTTCGGAACGAAATTTTGGATGCAGAATTTAAATCGAAAGCCCTCTTTTCAAGTCAAGACTTCGAATCTCTTGCACGCAAAATCGCTACCCATAAATCAGAACCCAAGTATTTCGTCCTTGAATTGTTTAGTAACCAAGTAGATGGCGAAAATGCAACCGAAAATTGGGCTTTATCTTTCCTAAAAAATTGGAATTTCAACTTTATGGATGGCTCGGTCGCACCAACCATCTATGATGCTTTTTTTGCCAGTTTGCAAGAAGAGGTCTGTATTCCAAAGATTGGCAATTTTCTTTCACCCGAAAACTTAAAATTGGTTGCACAAGCAACCTTTATCAAAAATGCACTTGACGGAAAAACTAAGTTAGACTATTTAAACGGAAAGTCAAAAGCAGACGTATTGAAGACTGCGTTTTCAAAAGCAGTTGCAAAACTTGAATCACAAAGAGGGTCGGACGTTGCAACGTGGAGATATCGAGCATCTCGGATTAATTTTTCAGGATTGAATCCGGTTATGTATAGCGATAGGGGTACCTATATTCAAATTGTCGAAATGTGGAAAGACCCACGCGGACGATTCATCGCACCGCCCGGCGTTTCCGAAAATAGCAATTCAACAAACTTTTCTGATCAACGAGATTTGGCGAACAACTGGTCATTTATTCCGATGGTTTGGCGTCGGTCAGAATTGGGTCGGTGATTGCAGTCGCATTTCGCATCGATGGAAATAGCAAGCCGGAGATTGCACACAAAAACAGCCCCGAACCCATAATCACAAACAAATTCGGAAGGCCCACCAAATTGATAAGGAATCCGGTAAGGAGCGTCCCAAGCGGCCAAACGATTCCATTTACCATGCCAATAGCAGAATTTACGCGTCCGCGAAAAGCATCTTCGGTTTGTGCTTGCAGCATCGTTTGTAGCGGAATTTGACCAATCGGCATAGCAATTCCACAAACGAAATTCAAAAGCCAAAAATCAAAAATCTTTAACCAATAGGGAATGTCCAAAAACACGATGTACCCCATTGGGATAATTGGCAGTGCACATATGGCAAACCAAATTGAAAATGCAATTCCAGGGCGTTTTGATTTGAATTTCATTGCCAGAATTGACCCCAGTACCACGCCACCAAAAAACCCGGTTTCCAACAAACCCAAAAGACCGGGTGAACCGTCATACTGTTCTTTTGCAACCACCACGTATGCCGGCAAAAAAGGAGAAATAAACAGAATAATCCCGATTGTAATTAGTGCTGTTGGCATCAAGATAGGATGGGAAATCAGATATCTCAAACCGTCTTTTGTGTCCTGCCACAAGTTTTGAGACAGGTCATCTCTTTCCGCAACCACCTTTGGAAGCGATTTCATAAAATATGCAGAAACAACAAATGTGATTCCGTTAATGCAAAAAGTCAGCAAATACGCAAAGTAAGAACTTAGTTTAAACAAAGGGGTTAGGACAGCAGCCGAAATCATCGAACCTA
>CAZJKW010000082.1:0-9300 GCA_964546835.1 uncultured Fimbriimonadales bacterium | reverse complement strand
TCTTGACAGCGATGGATTCGGAAGTTTTGGTAACAACCGAGTCAACGTCATGGGTGGTTGGTTGAACTTCCAAATCACCGATGCGTTGAAGGCTGGTGGCGGTTACGGTCAAACGACCTATACCTACAACACCTCAACTATCGTTGATGAAGACAACGCGGCTTGGTGGGCATGGCTTGAATACTCAAAAGAAACTTGGGGATTCCGCGCTGCATACAAGCACGTTGAAATGTTCTACGGCGCACCCGGAGACTGGGGCCGGTACGGTTTCTGGCAAAACCCGACCGACATTCAAGGAATTGATGCTCGATTCTGGTATGAAGCCAAGAACTGGGGAATCAGCGCTCGTGGCTATTCGATGACCGACATTGACGGCCTAATTGATGGCGACATGGATCTAACCGGAGGCGTAATCTGGCTTAACTACAAGGTCCGATCTAACTGGGACTTGTACGTTGGCGGCGAAGTTGCTCGTTATGATTTCGATGGCTTTGCACCGAATGTAACGTGGCTTCGAATCGGAACCGAACACCGACTTGGTGGCAACTCAATGCTCAATTTCATGTATGAAATGAGCGACTTTGATGCTGACTTCAAGTTTGACAGTTTCGAATACGAGGCATTCTTCCCGTTCTTTGATGGACGTAGTCCGGATGCCAAAGGCGGACTGCTAACGATTCAATATCGTCAGAAGTTCTAAACTTCGGCTAACCGAAAACCAAAAAGTTGGTCAGGTCACTGACCAACTTTTTTTTGTGTGATCGTCTTAAATATTTATCATGGCTAAAAAGGAATCAAGATTTGGGTTTGCACAAATAGCGCGTTGGGTATCCGATATCGTTGGAACTCCACAAGCATTTGCGATTGCATTACTAATTGTTGGGATATGGGCTGTAACCGGTCCGGCATTTCAATTCAGTAACACATGGCAGTTGGTCATCAATACCGGTACAACCATTTTGACTTTTCTCATGGTGTTCGTCATTCAAAACACCCAAAACCGCGACACCAGAGCACTTCAAATAAAACTGGATGAATTAATTCGAGCGAATTCAAAAGCACACAACGACTATATGAATTTGGAAGAATTAGATGAGTCCGATTTAAAAAGAATTCAAAAGAAGTTTGAAGAAATGGCAGAAAAGGCAAGAGCAAAAGGGGAAGTTCTCATGCCGGAGGATGTTTAGTTTTTTGCGATTCGAAACCCTTGATTGCTAAACGATGCTCTGATATCTACGGAACCGATATCAACTGAATTGAAGAAACTGCAGGAGTTTTTGCTGCACCACCATGAACCACCGCGAGAATGCATCCTCCGTGGATTTTCGTCATTAATGAGTTTTCCAGAACAAAACTCAAAAACGTTTCCATACATGTCGTAAAGCCCAAACTTGTTTGGCAAAAAATATCCAACGGGCGACGTGTATTGAAATCCGTCGGTCAAATCCGGTTTTAAGTGATTTCGACCATGCCAAATGTTTGCGTATTTGATGATTTGTGAGCGATCTTCACCAAAGAACCAACGCCCTGTTGAGCCAGCCCGGCAAGCGACCTCCCACTCGTCAAGGTTCGGCAAACGAACATCGGCCCATTTGCAAAACTCAAGTGCATCTTGGAAACTGATGGTTGTTACCGGGTGATTCGGCTTTTGTTCAATGCCACCTCGAGTTTTTCCATTGGGAAAGCGCCAATACGCCGAGGGGTCATTTATCCAACGAAATTCGGGCAACCCGGCTTCAAAGACCATTGCATTTTGAAATTTTTCGGCATCGGTAACATATCCGGTTGCCTTTACAAATTGTTCAAACTGAAAGTTTGTAATCTCCGTTTTGGAAATCATATAAGCATTAACACGAATTTTGCGAAGCGGATTCAGAATACTGTGTTTTTCACCAAGAACATACTGATTTTCAGGAATCGAGACCAATTCAGGCAAGCGTAATGCCTGCGAATGCATTACCCACAAAATAGGTATTGAAAGAATCACCGATTCATTCTGTTGTTGTAAAACTCTTTAGCAAACTTCAAAATGGTGTTGATGTTAGAAGTACTTGCAGGAACAAATGCTTGGTAATCCGCTTCTTCTCCATACAGAGATTTGTATAGGGAAGTGGTTGTGAAAGGCTTGTAATTGAATGCATCCATTTGAATCATAAACAAAGTAAGGATATCGTTATCTTTCTTTGTTTTGTTGTAGATTGAAATCAAGTCCGGGATGAGTTCATTGCCATTAATCTCAGCGATGACTTCTTTTACATTGGCACCTGCCGTGCCGCGCACTCGTATTGTTTCTCTTAACAATGAAACTACTTTAGATCGGTTTGCGTGCAAGAAATTTCTTTGTCTGTCACTCCAGATAGATTCGTCTCCAAATGGGCTTGGGAAGTAAGGAAATATTTTTTTGTGTTCGTCCACTATCGGCGGCATCACATCACAGTTTTGGGAATAATCTTCCCCATGCAACATAACATAAGTGAATTTCTCATTTACACTTAGTCCGTTATAGACTGATTCACTCAGTTTTCGATTGCCGTCAGAATCTTCCTTGATTTTTTTGATGAGTGACTTTACTTTTGTCAACCCGTAAAGCGGTTCGGTGAGGGTAGTTCTAAACTTGCCATAAGCAAGCGAAGCGGCACTTGGCTTGGGCCAGTTTTCTTGCGCGAAGGCAAAAGAGCACAAAAGTGCGATTGGTGCAAGAACCAGTTTCAATTTCATTTCGGTTGTCCTTTACTCTCTGATTATGATTGAGATTTTAGACGGAGTTGGATGAAGAGAGTTCCGGTTTTGGTTTGCTTGTGGCAGAAAGGAGAATTGCACCTAAAGTACCGGCGATGATGGAACCGACAAACACGCCGACTTTTGCCAGATCAAGATTCGGTCCTTCGCCAAATGCGAGCGTAGCGATAAATAGGGACATGGTAAAGCCGATTCCGGCTACCAAAGAAACGCCAATGATTTGCCGCCACCTGATTCCGACCGGTAGTTCAGCCCACTTGAATTTTACGGCAAGGAATGAAAAGATCACAATTCCAAAGAATTTTCCAAAAACCAGGCCTAAGCCAGAACCTAATGCAATAGGATTTGTAAGGGCATCCAAAAAGTTTGGAGGCAAAATCAGCCCCGCATTTGCCAGCGCGAAAATGGGAACAACTGCATAGGTGACTAATGGGTGGAGCATATGTTCTAATCGTTGCAATGGCATCTGGACATTTTCACAAGCTTGTTCCAGGTCATGAATCATGTGCTGACCGTTTTCGCTGAGCCGCGTGTCAGGATGCGCATTTTCGACTCTTTCAATTTTTTTCAAAATTTGTTGTGAGTTTGATATAAATCCGGGAGCATCTAATTTGACCCAAGCAGGAATTGAAAATGCAAGCAAAACACCTGCAATGGTTGCATGCAAGCCAGAATTCAGAATTGCCACCCACAATATAAATCCGGCAACCAAATAATAAACAAGATTGCGAACACCAAGCCAATTGAAAAGAACTAAGACACCAAAAACTGAGCCGGCAAATATCAACGCACCCATGTTGATTTGAGAAGTATAAAAAATGGCAATGACGAGTACGGCACCGATATCATCAACAATTGCAAGTGCAGACAAAAATACTTTTAGAGATGTCGGCGCTTTGGAACCAAGTAAAGCAAGAACTCCAAGAGAAAATGCTATGTCTGTCGCCATCGGGATTGCCCAGCCGCGTGCCGTTTCGCCGGTTGGGTTCATTGTGAAATAAATGAGTGCAGGGACAATCATCCCGCCTATTGCTGCAGCGATTGGCAAGGTTGCCCTTTTTAACGATGCAAGTTCACCAACCAAAAACTCTCGTTTGATTTCAAGACCGACTAACAAGAAAAAAATCGCCATTAAGAGGTCATTCACCCAATGTCCAAGAGACATGGAGATTTTTTCAGTTTCCGTGCCTACCGAAAAATAAGTTTTCCAAAGTGAAACGTAAGAATCGGACCATTGAGAGTTAGCCCAAATCATTGCGATGATTGCGCCAAGAATCAGCAAAATGCTGCCGGATGCTTGTAATTTTGCAAACTCGGCAAAGGGGCGCAATAGCGCGCGCCTTATTTTTCTTCCTGCACTTCTTCTTGGGTTCATTTGATGTTTTCGACGAACTTAGCCAAAAGACGTACACCAAATCCGTTTGGTCCTTCAATAAATGCACCTTTGTCTGAAGTAGTGCGATGGGTTCCGGCAATATCAATGTGTGCCCACGGGATTTCCTCGTCAACAAAGTAACTCAAAAAAGCAGCGCCCTGAATCGGGTGTGCCTGTCGGTTAGGATTTGAATTGATGATATCGGCTATTGGGGATTTTAACATTGCACGATATTCGTCATTTAGCGGCAAACGCCAAATTTTTTCTCCCGATTCCTCTGCTGCTGATTCAAGAGATTTGCATAAGTTTTGATTTTCACAAAAATATCCTGCGAACACTTTTCCCAATGCGGTAACGACGCCGCCGGTCAAGGTTGCCAAATCAACAATTAAGCGCGGATTTTCTTTATCGCAAGCCATGCAAAGTGCATCAGCCAGAACAAGCCTTCCTTCCGCGTCCGTATTGGTTACTTCGACTGTCACGCCATTTCGAAACTTGATTACATCATCAGGCCGAAATGCGTTTCCACTAACGCTGTTTTCTGCCGCAGCGAGAAAAGCGACGACCGGAAATTTTGGTTTGATAACGGTCGCAATTGCATGCATAGCGCCGAGAACCGCACAGCCTCCATCTTTGTCTAATTTCATGCCAACCATGCCGTTATTGACTTTAAGAGAAAGCCCGCCTGTGTCGTACGTTACGGTTTTGCCAACTAATACAACGGGCTTGGTTTTGGCTCCACGCGGTTTGTATTCCAAGCGAATGAGGCAAGGAGGATTTTCGGATGCTTTACCGACTGCTTCAATTCCTGCAAGTTCTTCAGTTTGAAGGGCTCGGCCTTGATAAACTTTGCAGCTAATTCCCGTTTGGCGCGCCAATTGAGTTGCTTGTTTTGCTATCCAAAGTGGGTTTGCAATGTTAGGAGGAGTCATGCTGATATCTCGTGAGAAGTTAACGGATGCCGCAATCATTAATCCGTTCTTCATTCCGTCGGAAAACTTTTTTTCCGGCGAATAGAGAGCAAGGGGCATTAAAGATTTCTGTTTTGAACCCGTGCCGCGCAAATGAGTGTAATTCCAAGAGAGAAGTCCGATACTCTCGGCAAAGGATGATTCCATTTCGAAATTAGATTCCGGAAAATGAATTTCGACATTTTTGGCTTTGATTGCGGATAATTTCCTTCCGACGATGGCTCCAATTGATTTTGCAGAGTGCGAGTTAACTTTCTCTTTTTTGCCAATACATATGACGATGGTGCGATGAGATTTATTGAAATCTTCTGCCATTGAACCAGCATCTTCTGTTAATTCCGGTCTGGATAGTAAAGACTTGGATGTGGCATCCATGCCCTTTATTGGCGATTTGTTTGAATAAACGACATACACCTTAACGTCGGGAGAAATTTTGGAGGCAACTCGAACGCTTTTGAACATTTCGATGTTTTACCCAACCTGCGGGTATGGTGTACGGAATATGAAGATCGCGACATTCAATGCAAATTCGATCCGGATGCGTGTTCCGATTCTACTGGATTGGATTCAATCAGAAAGTCCGGACTTGCTTGCAATTCAAGAGACCAAAGTTGAAAACGGTTCGTTTCCATTCTCCGAATTTGAAAGGCTCGGATATGAAATTGCAATTCATGGTCAAAAGGCAAGAAGCGGTGTTGCTTTTTTGAGCAAAAAGAAAATGGAAAATCTGCAAATGGATTTTCAAGATGAACATTTTCCACCAGATTGTCGTTTGATTGCGGGAGATTATTGCGGAATCAGGTTTGTCAATACTTATGTTCCAAACGGAACCGAAGTCGGGAGCGAAAAGTTTGAGTACAAACTTAATTGGATGGCAAGATTACGAAAGTTTTTTGATGAAACTTGTGACAAAGAGCAGCCGGTTGTTTGGCTTGGAGACATTAACGTTGCTCGAAAGCCAGATGATGTCTTTGAATCGAAAAAGCATTTTGGGAAAATTGGACATCATCCTGATGAATTTGCTGCTTTGGATGAAGTTACTGATTGGGGATTTGTTGATGTTTTTCGGAAATTTCATGAAGGACCGGGGCATTACACTTTTTGGGATTATCGAGTCCCAAATTCAGTTGCAAGAAATCTTGGTTGGCGTATTGATTTGATTTACGCAAATGAGCCGTTAGCATCAAAATTTCAATCGTGTGTTATTGACTTAAAACCCAGACTGAAAGAAAAGCCGAGCGACCATACTTTTTTGATTGCTGAATTTGAGACTTAACAAAAAACCCTGATTCAGCAACCAGGGTGAAAATGGAGCGGGAAACGAGATTCGAACTCGCGACCCTCTCGTTGGCAACGAGATGCTCTACCACTGAGCTATTCCCGCGGGTTGGGTCATTTTGGCTTGGGAAGCGGCTTTTGTCAAGCCCGAAACCGCGGAGGGCAATTTTGAAGTACACCTTTGAATGAACGGAGAAGTTTCAAGAAGGGAGATGATTGGTGGCTTGTTAGGGATTGCCACATTGGTTGCTTTGCCCGGCAGATTGATAGGAGGAACTCGAAAAGTGGAAGAACAGAGACCGCCGGCACTGCCGGTTGAACTGGTGAGGGAATTTGTGGGAGCTGCGCACGGAGACCTGGAGAAGACCAAGTCGTTATTGGAGCAGCATCCGACTTTGCTCAATGCAACTTATGATTGGAGCAATGGCGATTTTGAATCGGCAATCGGAGGAGCCGGACATATGGGACGTCAAGATATCGCTGAATTTTTGATCTCAAAGGGCGCACGCTCAGACCTGTTTGTATCGGCGATGTTGGGGCAAATAGCGGTGGTAAAGGCCATTTTGGAGGCACACCCGAACTTGAAGAACTCGAAGGGTCCTCATGGCATTTCACTGATGTCTCACGCTGAAAAAGGTGGGGAACGGTCAAAAGCGGTTGTTGAGTACTTGAAGTCGCTTGAATAGGCGAAAGGTACACTTTGCCTCTCAAAATTGGGCGAGTGGCGAAATTGGCAGACGCGCTGGATTTAGGTTCCAGTTCCGAAAGGAGTGAGAGTTCGAGTCTCTCCTTGCCCACCAAAGTGGGAACTTTTTGGCAGTTAAACGTCTTGTAATAGGTATGAAAAGGGATCTGGGCTTTTTAAAGTGGACAGCCATTTTCCTTTTGTTTGTAGCTCAGGCCCCGATTGCATCGCTTGCCAAATCATTTTTGGGCACGCAATGTGGAATGACATGTTGCGAAAAACCGCTAAAGAAATGCTGCGGTGCCAGCGAATCCAAAAAA
The DNA here is from genome assembly GCA_964546835.1 of uncultured Fimbriimonadales bacterium. Taxonomy (GTDB): domain Bacteria; phylum Armatimonadota; class Fimbriimonadia; order Fimbriimonadales; family ATM1; genus JAHCHL01. Next base: position 1,932 of record CAZJKW010000082.1, on the reverse strand, counting down.
ATCGAATCGGTATCCGCCTGTGCTTGTGAGATTAGTTCAGGTAGTCGCGTTGAATTCCCAACGCTATTGGGTGTCGACAAAGTCAAAGTCGTTGAAATTGATTCTGTTGATAAGCCGAGTTCGGATACAGATGTTCCTTTAAGTGGAATTGAAAACGACGCGGTTAATTTTGATAAAGACAGCGGTCCACCGGGTGCCGGTTTTTGCACATCGGTTTTTGGGCGTGCGCCTCCTTTTGCAGTTTAGTTTTTGTCAAATCGCTAAACAAAGAAAACAAGGAGGAAACATGATTTTCACAATTTTAATTGCCACACTTTTGGGTGGTCAAATATCGCCAATCAAATGCCCGGTAATGGGTATGGAGATAAAAGCAAGTTCGCCTGTTGTTGAGTATGCAGGAGCAAAGTTTCAATTTTGCTGTAGCGGATGTGACAGTAATTTTTCAAAGTCACCGGAAGAGTTTCTAAAAACTCAAAAATCGGCAGGCAACACAGTCGGTGTGTTTCTTTTTGATCCGGTTTCGAAAGTTCGTCTTGAACTTTCCAAGTCAAAAGCATTTGTGGATTTTGGAGGTATTCGTTATCCGTTTCAATCCGCGAACAATGCAGCGCAATTCAAGAAAAGTCCATTAAAGTTTTCTGCAGTTCCAAAACTGGAAGCATTATATTGCCCGGTTGGAAAAGAATCGGTTGCTTCTTTTTCTGCTGCAAGTGACTATGTTGATGTCAATGGTGTTCGATGGTTTATGTGCTGTGCCGGATGCGGCGGGCCATTTGCTAAAGAGCCACAAAAATATATTGATGCAAAAGCAAAAACCTTTGTGAAATCTGTAAAGCCAATGGTGCAAAGCGAGCATCATGCTGCGGAAACCACTCAAATTACTTTGGCATCGTTTGACAATTTTGAGGCGCAACTCAGGATTCCGGAAGATGGATTGTTTGCCGGCGAAGAAATTGATGTTGAATTTCGAGTCGTTGACAAAACGAAAAAGGATCCGGTTGAAGGCGGATGGAAAGGTGTTGGCGGCATCAAGGCAACTTCAGTGATGTCGATGCCGAGTATGCCGGGCATGCCGAAAGCAAATCCGAAAGTTCACCGAGAAGGAGTTCCCGGTGATTACGGAATTGAACTGTTCTTTCCACACGGTGGAGATTACAGAATTGATTTGACACTGGAAATTCCCGAAGTCGGCAAAAAGTCCATCTTTTTTGTCGTAGATGTGAAAGATGAACGAGAAATTGGCGAAGTTAAAAATCTGCCTTATCGGTTGGAAGTGATTGAAGCCCCAAAAGTAGCGGGAGAAAAATCACCTTTGCGATTAAAGGTATTTGACAATAAAACCAACGAAGTTCAAAAGTCATTTGACATTGCCCATGAAATGAAATTTCACTTGTTGCTTGCAAGCAAAGACTTAAACTGGTTTTTGCATGAGCATCCGGAAATGGATGAAAACGGCGTATGGACTGTGCCGATCAATTTTCCTGCAGGTGGAGAATACTGGGTTTATGGAGATGTTGCTCCAAGTGGAAAGGGAAGTCGAGTTTTGATTACGAAAGTAAAAGTAAACGGAAAACAACCCACTTGGAATCAGACAATTGAAATGAACACGTCATCGGTAGATGGCGGTTTGAAAGGTGTGTTTTCCAGTTTGACTCCGATTGAAATTGGCAAAAAGGCGACATTGCAAGTTGTATTGACTGACAAAAAAACAGGTCTGCCAGCAGGTGACACCGTAAAATGGTTAGGAGCTGCCGGACACATGATGATTTTTCATGAAGATGGAATGACGGTTGTCCATAGCCACCCTTCGGAGGATGCGAAATCAGAAGAAAACGTGAAAAAGGGAATTGTCCAATTTTCGGGAAGATTTCCTCGACCGGGCACCTATAAGGTTTACGCACAATTTGATTGGCGTGGATCCATTCGAACTCT